>NZ_JBUZWG020000007.1:0-348861 GCF_055730125.2 Mesocryomonas fontinalis
CGTGGCAGTTGCAAATCGGCAGAGCCGTATCTTCCTCGTCTGACATTTATTCGCTTTCGTGCTGCTTACTGCGAAGACCTTTCAAGTTTGACTGAATTGCTGAAGCGGATGATAGGCGCCGCTGTGTTGTATTACCGTGAGCCGATTCACGGGAGCATTTCCAATGCTGAGCAAATGGACGATGGGAATTTTCGCATCGGTATTGACAGTCGGCAGCGCCATAACGACGACTGCCAACGCCGGCGCCATCGACTTCACGCGCCAAAGCACTCCGCTTAGAAGTTTCGTCCGCATCAGCGAGGGCAGCAGCACGCTCGCTCCGTTTGCCTATATCCGTTTCTGCGTCGACAACCCGGACGACTGCCGGCCGTCGGCCCCTGCGACATTGACGTGGGACAAGCCGACCCGCGCGCTGGTTGCTTTGGCAAACCGTCGTGTCAATCACCGCATCAGGGGCGTGAGCGAAGTCGGCGACAATTGGACGGCCGGACCGAAGTCTGGCGATTGCGAAGACTTCGCCCTGACCAAGCGACGCGACCTACTGGCGCTCGGCATTCCCGGCTCTGCTTTGCGGATGGCCGTTGCTTTGACGCCATCGGGTGAAGGCCACGCTGTTCTCGTGGTCTCTACAGACGAGGGTGACGTTGTGCTGGATAATCGCTTCGACAGCATACTTGCTTGGCATAAGACGGACCTGTCTTGGCAGAAAATAGCCTCGGCTACCAATCCGAAGATCTGGCGCTCGGTCTACTAGGAACGTCCGACGTGTTTAAAATGCTTCGGCCTGCCGGATACGAAGGGCCAAGGCCGAGTCCTTCGACAGGGTGGTCCTAACGGAGCACTCCCAGACCGGAAAACCAAGCTGATCTGATTTTGCTCCCGGACCGGCGATAGCGTCTGTTACGCTATCGCCGGTACTTCTCAGATGTGCGCGAAGGCTGCACCCACTGTTAGCCCATGCTGACCAAGGTCTTGTCTGCAACGCAGCGGTAGCCGCCGCCATAGATGGCAGCGCTACCGCTCCAGCATTCAGGCAACCTGGGTGTGTCCGCCAGAGGCCCGGATTAATTCGTTGATCGGCTCGTAGACGAGATCGCGGATGTCAGGCCGGGCCAAGGCGAAAGCCACGTTAGCCTGAATGAAGCCATCCTTGGCGCCACAGTCGAAGGTTTTGCCTTCGTAAGGACGCGCATAGAACTTTTGGTTTTCGGACAGGCGCAGCATAGCATCGGTCAGCTGGATCTCGTTACCGGCGCCCTTGGCCTGCGTGCCAAGGATGCCGAACACTTCCGGTTGAAGGATATAGCGGCCATTGATATAGAAGTTCGACGGCGCAACAGCCGGCGCTGGCTTCTCGACCATTTCTGTGATCGCAAAGCCGGGCCCAACGGCGTCGCCTCTTCCGACAATGCCATAGCTGCCGGTTTGGCTCGGATCGCACTGCTCGACGGCAATGACGTTACCACCGGTTATCCCGTAGAGATTCATCAAGCCGGACAGACAGCCTTCTTCGCCGAAGCACACCATGTCCGGAAGGAGCACCGCGAAAGGCTCGTCGCCGATGATGTCGCGGGCGCACCATATTGCGTGACCGAGTCCGAGCGGCGATTGCTGGCGGGTAAAGCTCATAGAACCTGGCGGCGGCAGGAGGCTTTCCAACGCGCTCAACTGTTCCCTCTTGCCCTTTTCGCTAAGCGTGACGTAAAGTTCCGGCTGGATATCGAAATAGTCCTCGATTGTTGCCTTATTGCGGCCGGTGACGAAGACGATGTGCTCGATCCCAGCTTCCAGTGCCTCGTCGACTGCGTATTGCACGACCGGGCGATCGACAATGGTCAACATTTCCTTCGGCATAGATTTTGTCGCCGGCAGGAAGCGCGTGCCGAGGCCCGCGACCGGGATGACGGCCTTTCTGACTTTCTTCAACAAAGTAGCTCCTCGTGGGGATGGTTCTAAGGGGATAATACGTAGCGCGCGTGATGGCGTGTTCGGTCCGGAATGGTGGGTTGCAGTACGAGCATAGCGGCTTGCCTGTCAGAGCGGAATTCAAATTCCGAAGCTCTCGCCACCGGGCGATGGGGACGACATCTCCCTCCTATCGAGATCCACGTGCGGGAAACGGCGGGGACGTTAGCGTATTCATGTCGTCCCGGAACCGTGCAGAAGTAAGGGCAAGATCGATCTCCAATAAGGACGGGCGGTCGGCGCCGAGAGACATGACCTCACTACAGGTTAACCCCGGCTGAACGACCATCTCGATTCTGTCGGTTTAATCGAAAAGAGACTTTCAAAGCCGCGTCTCCAGCTCGCCCTTCTTGGCCGCGAATTTCGTTGTCACTTAACACCGCTGCATCGCGCACTTCTGACAGACGGCGCAGAGTGGCGAGAATGTCGGGGTCCGGCGACGAACGAGCGGCCGGCCAAGACTCGGTCACTACCGGATCTAGCCGTGGCAACGTCGGCAACGGAGACGAGGCGCGCCGGCGCTGCCGCACCTATTCTCGAGGGAGGTCGCATGAGGCTACTCGACCTGTTGCGACTGCTTAGGAGATGCCTCATCCGTTACCTCGGTCATGTCCACAAGGTCGACGCTGCGGTGCTGGCTGTTGAACCGCAGCATCTTTCTTGCCTCCTGCCCCTGCGCGACTCCGCCAATTTGGTGGTCGCTGGCATCGTAGAGGCGGACGTCGCCACAATCTTCAACCAATACCCGACGGCTAATTGAAAAGACGGCGTAGCGACGTCCGGTCTGCGCGCCGCTGGACACAGGGTCACCTAGGTGGCGTGGCCACCAGGCGCGCCCGCCGAGCCGGGAAGCGAAGGTTGGGGGCGCAGGCTTCCTGCAGTCTGCAGTCTTGGATAGTTGGACGCGCTCGGGCACGGCGCCTCCGGCAGTGTAGTCGGCAACAATCCGGCCGTCGACGAGCATCGCGACAAGATTTTCCGCCAGGTAGCCAACACGGGCTTTCCAGTCGTTGTTAAACATGTCGCCAATGATCAGCATGCGGCCCTGCGACCATTGCCGCAGGACTCGGCATGGCTGAACTGCGCGAGGCCGCCGCCTCACGCCTGGATCGACGCTGCCATCAATTCGGTGGCCTCGAGTCAGAAGCCGTGCCGTGCGGCCATCGCCAAACCGCTTTGCCTACTTCGTCCGTCCAACGCTCTGTCGTAGAGATCTCTTGCTTCGCCGTCGTAAACTAGAGCCGCTGAAGTTAATGAAAAACTACCGTCTTTCATGAAGTTGTGGAAAAAAAATTATGTAGGCATCCGATTTTATCGCAAGGAATCGCCTGCCATGCCCGCTATCCCATTTGATCCTTCCGAGGCGCTTACCTTGGCGGCTGGACGAGCAGCTGCTACGCGGCCGATCGCGCTGCTTTAATTCCGCACGCCGCTGAAGGTAGATAGCAAAGCCGTCGAAAGCCCGGCTACCGTCGCCAACCGAATCGAGGCCAGGATGCGACGGATGATCGAGGCGCGCTATCCCCAGCAATGAGATCTAAAGCGAGGAGTTCGGCGTGAGGTTTAGGCAGTGGCCTAACCTGGGTGTTTAACTAAATCAGCAGCAGCAAGAGATTTATCACCGGTTTGCGGTTATTTGGCACCCTAATTGCATTCGCCTTTGAGGGCCCGCCCCTCTCCGGATGATCGATATTCCCGCCACCGGCGAGCGCTGGACTGGTTCACCGCTCGGCGCCAACTTCGGAAACAGAACCGTCGCCACCATCGGACGCACAGCGCTGCTCGACGCCCGGCCCTATGCTACATCTCCGGAGTTGTTCAGCGGTGAGACGCTCAGCACGTTCAGGCGCGTTGCCGAACTGGCGTTTATGCGCACTATGGCGGCTACTACTACTGCGAGGCTTACTCGCCTCTGGCCACTGCGATTTAAGGACGGAGAGAGGCTTGCAACCTTATGACTAAATGGCGCCTGTGCCGGTTGATCGAGGCCGCGGGAGGGTGGTCACCGACTAGACAGGTGCAAAGCTGAAGATGGGCTCGGCAGGGGACGGGGTGGCCGTCGCTGAATGCCGAAGTAACCCCGATGATTAGGGGCTAAACGTTACGCCCGGGTGTGGGATTTATAGTCAGTATGGGCCAAGGTCTAATTTTAACCCCGGACATCCAACGAGAACTGGATTCGGTACGAAGGCGGCCACACCAACATAATCGAACCCGACCGATAGGCCGTATAAATGACAACTAAATTGTTGATTTCGGGTGCAAGTTCTTTTGCTGTGCAGCATTCTGTGCCATCCTCAGCATCAGTTCGAGGAGGCGATCGCTATGAGCAAAGAACGCACCTTCAGCCGCGTGCTAGGGCACATTCAAGATCCTACAGTCGCCGCGATTGGATCAAGCGGCGGCGCCGCAATTGGCTGTGTACTCACTGCTTTAGCTGGTGCACAGGGTTTTTCAGGCTTGATACTTCTGATGATGGCCGCTGGCTTTGGATCCTTTGTCGGCTATCGCATTACTAAGTCACTAAATACGAAATTCGGCGATCATCAGCCTTCAAAACACCTGACAAAACAGTGACCAGTAGATAAGTTAATTTCTTGTAACGAATATCGATTAATCTTTAGTCGTGGCAGCCGAGCACTCCTCCAAGAGCACATTTAGTATAAAATCTATTTAGTGAAGAGGTGGATGCACCGGGCCGCGGCTTGCAGCAGGGCATTAGGTAATAGCATTTGTGCGTCGCACGCGTCGCAATTACCCGCCAACTTGTCACCGTACGAAATGTTTGATCCATTTTCTGATGGATCGCGGTGATTTGCAGCGGGTTACGGAGGAAGAGTTTATGGATCTGGGGCTGAAAATTCAGCGTCCAGAGAAGACGTCACGCAATTCATCGATGCCGCCTTCGAGTGACCGCTGGGAACGCCGTGAGCAGGCTAGAGCAAATCCGGTTCATAGCCGGCAACGGCAAAGTAATTGGCATTCATCAGGTCTGAAGGGCGGGATGACGGTGCCACGCCGCTCAGCTTGAAGGTGTTGGACTGAACGTATCTGACGTCCGTGGATTTGAGTTTTCGGTCGATCCGGATCGCAATGCATTCCCGGGTGAACTCGTCTATCACGTTCAGCATTCGGACTGCCAGCCGTTGTAGGTGCGACTATTGATGAATTGATAGAATAACTAGGATAAACCTATACGAGGCGGCTACGACTCTTCCGACGCGGAAACTGCGCTTCTCGACGCTCAAGGCCTGGGGCCTGAAGTTGGCGAAGACGTTTGCGTTTAAAAAGGCGAGGATCGCCGTAGCTCGGAAGATGGCAGTGATCCTACACACCATGTGGAAAACCAACACCCCATTCCGTTGGAGCCAGGTGGCGGCGGCATAACCACTGCCACGTCGCTCAACTGACTTTGACGGATGCGTCCCCGCCGGGACGTTTGGCGCGGATCAGGCCGTCCCTAAAAATGCGGTGCCATCGGCAACCACGAGGACTACGTCGGTCGATCCGACCATCTGACGCCAACATGCGGCGATCCACCGAGACCGACCGCGGAGAGAACCATGAAACCAGAGTGTGCGCAGACTCCAATTAGCCAGCTTGACTAACGTGATTAGCGACATTTTTGAGGGGGCAGACCACAACGCGCTGTTATAAAGTTGAAAGTTGAAATAACGAAACGTATAGGCCGACGCTAGAGCAACGAAAATCGGTGACACTATACCGATCCGACTGCATCCGCCGCCTGCTTGAGGCCCCACGTGAGCACTGCCTTGGCACGGTTGGCACTCGACGCCTCAACATAGCAGCGCAGTTCCGGCGCGTTTCCAGAGGCACGGTAGTGGATCACCGTGTTGTCCGCGAGCCGCATATGTGCGCCGTCGAGGCGGTCCACGGCCACCACCTCGCCTATGTCCTGCGTGAACGCGTGCCGGTAGTCGGCATCGTCCAAGAGCTTTGCTAGGAAGGCACCGCTCGCGACTGCCGGCACCTCTTGAAGGCGATGGGAGGCGGTATGTCCAGCGTCAAGGCCAGCAACGATGGCGCTGAGACCCTGCTTCTTCTCGGCGATGCTGGCAAGAACACTGACGATTGGCAGCATGGCGTCGCGCGTTGGCAAGGCCTTCAAGAGCCGGCCGCCCCGAACGACGTCGGTACCGAGCAGAACGCCGCCATTCGCCTCAAAGCCGATGACGCCGCCGGCAGCGTCAGCTTCCGCCATCCTGGCGATCACGAAGGGCGAGCCGACGCGGGTGCGGATCACGGTTTTGGCGATGCCGGTGCGTTCGATCGCCGAGGCGGAGGTGATCGGCGTTACGATGGTGCCCATGCCAAGATACGCCGAAGTCAAGAGGCCAATGATATCGCCGCGCAGGATGGCGCCGGTCTCGTCAGCAACGAGTGGCCGATCGGCGTCGCCGTCGGCCGAGACGAACGCGTCAAAGCCGCCGCCCTTCGCCCAGCCGGCGATCAGTGCTTTGTCCTCTTCGCGGTGCGCTTCGGTGTCGACAGGAATGAAGGACTCGGAGCGGCCAAGGCTGACCGTCTTGGCGCCTAGGCCCTTGAGCACCTCCCTTATTACATCTCGGGCGACGGTGCTCTGCTCGTAAATGCCGACGGTGAGGCCGGCGAGGGCATCCGGCGCAAAGAAGTCGAGGCTGCGAGCGACATAGGCGTCGAGCGCCGCATGTGGCGTCGCGTCGTCGGCACTGGTCGGAACGACGGTATCGAGCGCGCCGAGATCGTCTAAGGCCGCGAGGATGCACGCCTCGTCATCCTTGGTGATCTCGCCGTCTGCCCGGTAGAATTTCAATCCGTTCCGGTCGTCAGGGATGTGGCTGCCGGTTACCATCACCGCGGAACAGGCGAGTTCCATGGCGGCAAGTGCGAGCGCAGGGGTCGGCACCGCACCGCAGTCGAACGGCGTGTAGCCGGCATCGCGTGCAGCGGCAATGCAAAGGGCGGCGATCGCCGGGCTCGACGACCGCAGATCCCGGCCGATCAGCACTTTTCGCGGTGAGTCGCCCTGCGAGTCATGGTGGAGAAAGGCGAGGGTGAAGGCGTAGCTCGGCGAGCCGAGAAGATCGACGACGAGGCCGCGCAGGCCGCTGGTTCCGAATTTTAGGCTGCTCACGCGGGATCCTCTTGCTGGTCGTGCCGGGCTTTTGGCTACACCATCGCTTCGCAGCTTTAAACAAAAAAGCTAGGCGTATCGGTGGACCGAGGCTCTCTTCCAATCGTCGCAGCCTTACTCCGCGGTAGGGTAGTCGTACTTGCCGGGCATCAACTCGTTTAGAGCCTAACCCGAAAAGTATGACGCGGTTTCAGTAGGTTGTGACCCCATCAGGTTGCGATACAGGATGGAGTCGACGATGGCCTGGACCAAAACCGCCCGGCGCGCCTATAGGCGCCGTGGGAAGCGCTATTTTAGTGGTCTCAGCGATCGGGAATGGGCGCAGATCGCGCCGTTCCTGCCGAAGCCGCCGCCGATCAAGCGTCCACGGACTACGGACCTTCGCGAGGTTGTCAATGCCGTCCTGTATCTCACTTAAAGCGGCTGTGCTTGGTCGCTGATGCCCCAAGAGTTTCCGCCTTTCGCGACGGTCTGGAACGCACCCCATTTAGACCGGACAGGTTGCATAGCCGATAAGGCATAGGCATCCGCATATGAGTACGACTATGTCGAAAGCTCCTGATGGCCCGTTTTCTCGGGTTGAAGTGATCACCTCTGTGCAGCGCCGGCGGCGATGGTCGACGGCCGAGAAGGTCCGCCTCGTCGATGAGGCGATGCAGCCGGTAATGAGCGTGTCCTTCGTGGCGCGGCAGGCGGGTGTCTCCCCGTCGCAGCTCTTTGCCTGGAAGCGCCGGATGCTGGAGGGCGGCCATGCCGCCGTCCAGGCCGACGAGGATGTCGTCGGCACGTCGAGAGTCCGCGATCTGGAGAAGCGGGTCCGCGACCTCGAGCGGCTGCTCGGCCGCAAGACGATGGAGAACGAGATCCTCAAGGAGGCGCTCGACGTCGCTCGCCCAAAAAAACGGACATCGCCCTTGCTGTCCTGGAGCGATCCGACGGACGGTTCCCGGTGAGCACCGTGGCGCGGACGCTGGACGTCGCTCGTTCCCACATCAACGAGCGACGCGGCAGGGCGGTGAAGCTGCGGGGGCCGTATCGCAAGGCGAAGGATGCTGAGTTCCTCGCGCCGATCCGTGCCATCGTCGACGCTCGGCCGACCTATGGCTACCGACGGGTCACCGCGCTGCTGAACCGTCGCCTGCGGGCGGAGGGGCAGCCGACGGTCAATGCCAAACGGGTGTTGAGGATCATGCAGCATCACGGCCTGACGCTGGAGCGCCATACCGCACGGCGGCCCGGCCGAACGAATGACGGCATCGTCATCGCGCTGCGCTCCAACGTGCGTTGGTGCTCCGACCATCTGGAGATCCATGCCCGCAACCGCGAGGTCGTGCGCATCCTCTTTGTGCTCGATGCCTGCGACCGCGAGATTATAGCCTGGTCGGCCGTGGCGCAGGCCGGCATCTCCGGCGAGATGGTGCGCGACCTC
Source organism: Mesocryomonas fontinalis (assembly GCF_055730125.2). Taxonomy (NCBI): domain Bacteria; kingdom Pseudomonadati; phylum Pseudomonadota; class Alphaproteobacteria; order Hyphomicrobiales; family Aurantimonadaceae; genus Mesocryomonas; species Mesocryomonas fontinalis. The sequence continues at coordinate 8,529 of NZ_JBUZWG020000007.1, forward strand.
ATGGTCACCGCCGTCGAGCGCCGCTTCGGCACGACCAAGGTCCCGCATGCCGTCGAATGGCTGTCGGCCAATGGCAGCTCCTACATCGCCAATGACTCTGCCGACACCGCCCGCGCCCTTGGCCTGACGCTGCTCTTCACGCCCGTGCGCAGCCCGGAGTCGAACGGCATGTCCGAGGCCTTCGTCAAAACGCTAAAACGGGACTACGCCAGCATCACCGTTCTGCCCGTTGCCGCCACCATTCTCGCCTTGCTCCCCGACTGGATCGAGGATTATTGCGAGGTCCACCCGCACTCAGGTCTGAAGTTCCACTCGCCCCGCGAGTTCATCAGGCTTAGTGCTTAGACCCAACCGCCGCCTGTCCGGCGAAATGGGGTCCATTCCACGGTCCAACGATATTTCTATGACTGGTAAGGCCGTGGCTTGCTGCGCAGTATCAGCGGCCATCTCACCATGGCGGCGGGCGAACTGGAGGGCCGTGAGGCGGTCCCGAGCGCCGGCGCCATCGAAAGCCGGATCGTCAAGACCACCGAAAGCGGCGGCATCCGGGGCTTTGATGCCGGCAAGAAGATCAAGGACCAAGTGCGCCACATCGTCACCGATACGCTTGGCTTGATGGTCGGGCTCGTCGTTCACGGCCTTGACATCCAGGATCGGAACGATGTCGTCCCTGTCCTCGCCTCGATCCGCCATCGCCATCAAAGGCTTCGAGATCCTGCCGCGCCGAAGGTTGGTGGAGCTGACCTTTGCCTAGCTCGGCCGCTGCCGCAGGCTGGCCAAGGACTTCAATAAACCATCGACAGTGCCGAGGCCTGGATCCTCGTCGCCAACCCTTGTCTCTTCAACCGACGCGTCGCAAGGTATCGCTATTCCTCATAGAGCTTTGAGTCAGGCTCTAAGGATCTTAGCCGCTATTGTTGATTACGGGTCCCTATTCAATGTGCAAATTTTGCTCACTGAGCTGCTGACTTAGGTTGCTATTTATCATTTGGTTATCTGCATTTTCTGTGATTTGATCCATTCAGACGGAAAAAATTCCGCTACGGGAGGATCTGATTATGAGTATTATAGTTGACTTCGCACGACAGGACTCAAAGCCCGCCGCTACGTCTAAAATGCAGCCTAGTCCTGCAAAGGGTATAATTGTTGGGTCAGCATTATCGGCAATTTTTTGGATTGCGCTGGCGGCAATATTTATCGTCTACACTTAGCGGGCAATTGCGGCAGCGTCTACGAGGGGCATTGGAGCAATATTAGGCATTCAGTTCCGTCATTTGATATACTGGACCGTACGCGAGTTATTCCGGCTTTGATTTCCATTATTTTTAAATGAACTCGTATGGTGTGAGGTCTTCGATCGCTTTCAATGTTCCACCGAAGTTGTAGGTGTCGATGAAGCCCAGCAAGGTAAAGTCGCAGTTATGCGTGAGCGACAAGGTGAAAGTGCTTGGCGTCCGCATCCTTAATCGCAAGGTTTATTAGTCCTCCCTGCCCGCAGGTCGGAAAATAGCTGCTTTCGTCATGCAATATTTAAAACCGTTTTATCTCATATCCAATTAAATTAGTCCTTAAATGCAAATCGATCACATTTTAAATTTCTTAGATTAAAGCCTTTATTTTCAATAACTTTATAGCTTATATATTACGGCGTCACGCTAATTTTTATTGTTTTTAAAGCTACTACTATTATCTTGGCTTTAAGTTGAAGCTCGGCAAAGGAAAAGTTGGACGTTATTTCCATAAATACAAAGCTTGCGGTATCGCTTAGCCGGAATGACCGCGGCAACGCCTCTTGCCTTGAGGTCGGCAAGGATTAGGTAGGCGTCGTATTCCTTGACGGCGAGCAGGACACAGGGCTTGGGACTGGGCTGGTCCCTGACCGGCGCATGGCATTTCATATCGGAGACCTCACCGCCGCTCAGCCTGATAGCTACAGTCAGGCTTTTAGCAGTGCGGCGAAACTAGATCTTCAGTCGCGAAGCCCCCCCCCCCTCTTGACCACGACAGGCTCTAAGAAGGCCCATTCCGCATCCGACTTCAAACCTCGAAGAACACCGCCCTCCGCAAAGATCAGCCTTGAATCAGTCAGCGCGTGATTGGGGACTCCTCCTTGGCCCTAGGCTCAGGACCTATTAAACTCGATTGAGATGTGATTCAGAATCTCCCTGGAGGAGATTTGGATGTCTGATCTTTTTTTGCTGAGCGAGCGCCAGATGGCGCGGATATCGCCGCACTTTCCCTTGGCGCATGGGGTGCCGCGGGTGGATGACCGGCGAGTGGTGAGCGGCATTGTCTATGTCATCCGCAACGGTCTTCAGTGGAAGGATGCCCCGAAAGCCTGCGGTCCGCACAAGACGCTCTACAACCGCTTCATCCGCTGGAGCCGGCTCGGTGTGTTCAACCGGATCTTTGCCGCACTGGCGGGCGAAGGGCCGAGGCCGGAGCGGATCATGATCGATGCCACGCACCTGAAAGCCCACCGCACGGCGGCGAGCCTTCTAAAAAAGGGGATGTTCCCCGACGCATCGGACGCACCAAGGGCGGCCTGAACTCCAAGCTGCACGCCGTGTGCGACGGAGAAGGCCGCCCGCTCGTCATGTGTCTGTCGGAAGGCCAGATGAGCGACTACAACGGCGCGGCCCTGATGCTGGAGTGCCTACCCAAGGCCAAGGTCATGCTGGCCGACAAGGGATACGACGCCGACTGGTTCCGCCAGGCGCTCGCTTTGCGCGGCATCGCCGCCTGCATTCCCGCCCGTGCTAAGCGCAAGGCGCCCGTGGCCCACGACGCCGTGCTCTACCGCCAGCGCCACAAGATTGAGATCATGTTCGGCCGGCTTAAGGACTGGCGCCGCATCCACACCCGCTACGACAGATGCGCCCACACCTTCTTCTCGGCAATCTGCATCGCTGCCGCCGTCATCTTCTGGCTTTGATCAATGAGTCCTGAGGCTAAGCGCCTAGTCCTTTGCAGTGCTCTGAGTCATCCATCCATAGATTCCGCAGCAGGCTCGCCCGCCAGGAGCATGTGCGGGATTTTGACAGATCTAGGGCTAATGGAGGTTCCAAATAGAAAGGCTTTTTCGAAATTTGCTATTACAAATATGGACATCTTTTTATTATTATTATGCCGCTGAATATTTTCTTTCAACCCATACGGCCACAACGTCTCCTTATTTTATCTAAATTATATTTTACGATTTAATGAAAATTGTTGTTATAAGATTTACCTGTATTTCATATTTTTGTTCTAGATTGGGCCCTCTAACATTAGAATACTTAATATTAACCCCTTGAGGCCACAGTAACAATGCAATCAAAAAACGCATTCTTTGAGGAAATAGACTCCCGAAAAAGATCTCGCCGTACACTGCGCCTACTCGTAAACGCAGAAATCCATAATGGACAGTCTAAGGCTGTCATACATGACTTATCTGAAGCGGGTATTCTAATCGAGACAAAAGAAAGAATTGAAATTGGCGAATGGCTGCACGTCGATATCCCCGATGCAGGACTTAAACTCGCACAGGTGACCTGGGGTAGCGGCCAATTTTTCGGCTGCAAGTTCTCTGAGGAGATATCGAAGTCATCTGTAAGTGCTACTGTCCTAAGGGCCCCTCCTCAATTAATGGATCCAGTTACCGTTATCGAAGAAATGGAGAGCGTTGATTCTTTATATTCAGGAGCAACTCGTTACCGAGAAGAATTCTTGTCAGAAAGGCAAGGGCCGACGGTCAATGTTTTACTAAACGGCGCAACCAGCAGCAAAATAAGAATTATTTCAATTGGATTTTGTTTAATTTTTTGGACAGCGTTAAGCCTGTACATTATACGTTAATTTGATTTAGCCAATTTAACTTCTCGGATATTTAGATATGAGCCCTCAATACGTTTTCAGTCTTTTCCAGAAAGCTGCGGCTGCGATGCTTACGAACCCAGCGGCGGGCCAGATGAACGTTTATAAGGATACCAGTTTGACACCACGCGGTACAGAGCGTTGGGTACAACCGATACTTGGCGGAAATTCTGCTATAACTGCTGCGACTGCGGCGGGATCTGCTTGCGCACGGTTCGCAAGTGGGGTGGCCCGCTTGAAGCCGGAGTGAGCGTCCGAGCTTCTCAATCGATCGCTCCAAGTTGGAACGAGGATCAGAGAGGTTTGTTTGGTAGGGCTTGGAAGCTGGTGCCCGGATCGGGAGCATATGCGCCGCTACATCGTCGCTGACGCAGAAACGCTTGAAAGCATTGCGCTTATGGAACTCGGCAGCCGACACTTTTGGCTACGAGTGTTCGCATGGAACGCAAGTGTTTTCCCAAAGGGGATTTGGGCAACCGACCGCATCATGCCCGGGGTCGTTTTGCTACTGCCTACAACGCTTAGAGCCCGATTCAAAAGTTCACGAGTAAATCCAATATCTTGCGATGCGCCTGGTGAGCATTCGGATGCTGGCGATGAGCGTCCAGGCAGTCGCGCTTTCAATTGATCGTTCCCAGTCCTTGGCAAGACGACGGCACCGGCCAAGCCAAGCGAAGGTTCGCTCAACCACCCAGCGACGCGGCAGAACCGTAAAGCCCTTGGCCGTGTCCGATCGCTTGATGATCTCAATCGTCCAATCACCGTGTCCGCGCAGCGAGCCTCGCAGCTTATCGCCGGCATAGCCGCCATCGGCAAAGATGTTGCGCAGCCAGGGAAACCGGTAACTCAAGAACTTCAGCACCGTTGTCGCCCCGTCGCGATCCTGAATGTCGGCGCCATGAACGACGACAACGAGCATGAAGCCGAGTGTGTCGGTGATGATGTGGCGCTTGCGTCCCTTGATTTTCTTGCCCGCGTCATACCCGCAAACCCCTCCGCTTTCGGTGGTTTTGACGCTTTGGCTGTCGATCACGCCGGCTGTCGGACTGGCCTCACGCCCTTCCAACTCGCGAGCGCCGATGACCAGAAGGCCGTTGATCGTCGACAACAGTGCGCTGTCACGCCAGCCGTAGAAATAGCCGCGAACAGTCGAGGCCGGCGGAAAATCGGCAGGCAGCATTCGCCATTGGCAACCACTCGAGGCAACGTAAAGGATGGCGTTCATTACCTCCCGTAGGCAGGTCGTCCGCAGCCTGCCGCCACGCTTGGCCGATGGCAGCATCGGCGCAATCAGCGCCCATTCCCTTTCCGTCAGATCGCTTGGATAGCGAACGCATCTGCGGCTATGCTCAAGCCGAGCGGTATCATCCCAGGCCATTTCCATTCCCCATCGTCTCGACAACGTACGGGAATCACAACCTGCTGATATCGCTCAACTCCTTTTCGCTCGGGCTCTTAGATAATTAAGGCGCCAAGCATGGCGGCTCGCGTCCCGAGCCCCATGGAATTCTCTAGGCATGAAAAGGCCGCTGCGAGCGGCCTTTGCGAAAATAAAATCTACCGCTTATGAGCATGATCATGATCTATCGGAGCGATTCAAAGATCGGCCAATCCCCGCCAACCCAAGGAACCAATGACATCACTGCTCAAAGAATTGTCGGTTGCCATCGGCTTACTTGGCAGCGATCACGTTCCAACTGCCGACGCGGATGGCTGGAAGGGTTATGTATGGCACGTCCGTCCTGCTGACACATGCGAGGTTAAAGACGATCACGGATTTTGCGAGATCGCGACAAAAAGGTGGGATTGGAAGCGAATGCAGTATTTCTCTTTCAGCTTGAGACTAGAGACTCAAGCGAACGCCTTTACCGCCCGGTTTAAGCTAGATAATCAGGACGCTCTGGATAAGGACAACGTCTGCGCAGTCGCACTCTTTCTCGATGATCGAAACCGCCAGATTGGGATTTTTTATCAAAATTGGGTGGCCGTTCCGAACCGGATCATTGCGCGGGATGTCCCGCTGACACCTTCATTTCCTGCGTCCGATGTTCGAACTGTTGCCGTTGGCATTAAGCAATGCGATCCAGCGGCAAAATCGGATGTCGACTATTATATGCGAACGCGCCGAATGCTCAGGCGGGACTAAAACTTTTTTTAGATTGCCTGACCAGAGGCATTCTTATGACGCCCGCCCACATCAACGTTGACAAAGCGATGCCGAGGATGGTGCGAGAATTGTCACCATGAACTTGCTTCGTTCATGAAAAAGACCTGCCTTAGCGGGTCTTGGTAATTTCGATTGATAACTAAGTTGCGCGGGAACAGGAGGCACTCGATCCTGTTCAAATTCGCCGATGCGGGAGTGTCATTTTAACGGCACGAAAGCTGCATCTAGTAGGCAGCGCATCTGAGAGAGACCATGTCGATGAATTCGCCGGATCAGAATGAAACAATTGCCATGATTTCTGAGGCAATCCCTCCGGTCGAGAGTGTCGAGGCGGGACGTCGCCAGCCAAGATCGCCAAGCTCGCCATATTTGGGATCATCGCCGTCACTATCCTCGTCGCGTGGGCAGTCGTTCTTTTTTGGTGCTTTGAGTTTATCAGCGGGACGATAGCCAGCTGGCTTTAGTGCGCTTCGCTACCCGACGAAAAGGCAGAGGCTGGACCAAAACAATGCTGCAAGGCTACATCCAAGCATTAGTCCTTCAGCAGTTTGAAGCGGATGAGCGGCGACTTGAAGACGTCGGTCGGCTGGGAATGGTGTGCGCATAGCAGTTCCTCCCTGGTGCGGAAGTTTAACTTCCGTCGAGTTTTAATCAATCAGTCGGATACGAGGCGAGCAACTCCTTAAATTTTTATGGTCCATCTGTCGCGGCACCCAGGGTAGGTCGATAAGTACAAGGTAAAGCTTCAGGTGCCAGTCCGCTCCGCCCACGCACGACATCGGCCAGATAATCGCCGGCAGGCCGACCTCAAGGCCCGATAGTAGGCCTGCCAGAAGCAGATGGCGGATTGACCAAGAGCAGCCGGCGCTAGGGAGCGTCTCCATAATCGGCTTCCCTCCAGAATCTTTGGCTGATTCAATCTCTCGTGAGGGAGGTTGCGATGCGCCGTCATGAACTGAGCGATGAGGACTGGTCAATCATTGCACCGCTTCTGCCGAACAACAGCCGCGAGGTCGCCCGCGTCAACGATCGTCGGCTGCTCTACGGGATCCTCTGGCGGTTCCGGACCGGATCGTCCTCGCGGGATGTTCCCGAGCGGTACGGGCCGCGACACCCTACAACCGCTTGAGCCGGTGGCGGGCCGCCGGTGTCTGAGACTGTCTGGTGGAAAGCGTATCAAAGGCTTATGACGGCGACATCTTAATGATCGAAAGTTCCTGCGTCCGCGTCCACCAGCAACGGGATGCGGTTGCGGTGGCTTTCCCCGATAAGGTGGCGTTCTTGGCTCCGACCCGCTGTCATCCACTCCTGCACCGCTTCAAGACGAACTCCGGACCATTGTCCGACCGAACATACCCAGGCACACCCCGCAGGATGAAGAGATTGGACTGGACGTCGATGACATCCTTGAACTTCAGCTTCTGGTCGATCCGGATAGCAAGGCATTCCCTGCTGCACTCGTCGTTGACATCGGCCCAAACGCAGAGCGTTTGGCGGCAGGCATTCGGAACTTCAGTCCGTTGTGCGTGCGATCCTCGACGAAGTCGTAGGAACAGGGATGATTGGGATATTTCCGATCTCAGCCGAAGTTAAGAGCCATCGTTTAGGACTTGCGGCCCTTGATCCTCTTGCCGGCATCAAAGCCCCGGATGCCGCCGCTTTCGGCGGTCTTGGCGATCCGGCTGTCGATGACCCCGGCGCTCGGGCTCGCCTCACGGCCCTCTAGTTCTTGCGCCGCCATGGTGAGACGCCCCTGATCCTACACAGCAAGCCAAGGTCCCACCAGTCATAAAAGGCGTTGGACCGTCGCGAAAGGCAGAAACTCTTGGGCCATAAGCGACAAAGCAAAGACGCTTTAGGTGAGATAGAGGACGGTATTGACGACTTCGCAAAGGTCCGTCGTCCGCGGACACTTTATCGGCGGCGGCTTGTGCAGGAACGGTAAGGTCAGCGCCTATTCCCGATCGGTGAGATCACTCGAAGATCGGTTCCCCTAGGCGCGTATAATTGCACCATAAGGTCTCTGTCCAGCGCATTGTCGCGCTCCATCTTGTCTCTCAGCATGACAGAAACACAACATATTGAAACCGCCCTACTCTTTGTGAATTGCTATCTAGAGAACAACTGAGAATTTGCCTTCAGAGCTGGCTCAACTTGTATTGTCAGTACAACCCAACTAATGCTGGGACTGAACAAACAAATAGCCGGGATCTTCCCGAGTTTGCTGCGCTTAATCGAATGGTTTCATTTAACGAGCGATCAGCATTTCATTTCTTCCAGTTCGGAAAGGTCAACATTGCCAGTTCGCGCGCTGAGACGCAGCGTGTTTACCGAGCTCTGTGATTGAGAAACGCCGGAAATCTCATGCTCGCCCGTATCGTAGAGCCTGACCTTCCCGTCTTCCTCGACAGCGAGGCGATGGGTCGCCGCAAAGATTGCGTAGCGTCGGCCGTTCTGCGAGCCGGTGGCACTCGGTGTCCCAAGGTGAGCCGGCCATGCAGCGCTGCTGTCGGATTGCACCGGGGCAGCGCCGGCCGCCGCATCCTGGTTCTGATCGTCGGGATGATGGTCCGGGGTATCCGTGCCGTTTCCGCTTCCAGCGCCCGTCTTCCTCGCCAAGCTTCCGTCCGCCATGGCCGCTGCAAGATCGTCGGCAAGGCGGCCGACGCGCGCCTTGAGGTCGCTGTTGAACATGTCGCCGATCATCAGCATGCCGCCCTGCGACCACTGTCCCATGCCGCCGAGTTCGGGGTGGCTGAACTGCGCCATGCGGCCATTGCCGGCCAGCAGCGCCTCGGCCATCGCTTCCGCCGCCTCGACGCCGAAACCATGTCGCGAAGCGATCTCCGAGATCGCCTGCCGTCCGTCTTCGCTGAAGTCTACCGCCATTTGTCGTCTCCTTATGCTGGAGATCGAACTAGGGCTGTTGCCCGGGATGAAAACCGCCGGCTTCCCCCTTGCCGCGAAACGCCTATAAGACGGCCGACAGATCCCCATGAGAGGACCGCCGGCCATGCCCGCTTTTCCCTTCGATCCCGCCGAGGCGCTGGCCTTTGCCGCCGAGCTTGCCGATGCAGCGCGGCCGATCGCCTTGCGCTACTTCCGCACGCCGCTGGACGTCGACAGCAAGGCGGACGAGAGCCCGGTAACGATCGCCGATCGGACGATCGAGGCGGAGATGCGCCGGATGATCGAGGCACGCTATCCCGAGCACGGGATCTACGGCGAGGAATTCGGGGTTCGCGCGGGCAATGGCCTAACCTGGGTGCTCGACCCGATCGATGGCACCCGCAGCTTCATCACCGGCCTGCCGCTGTTCGGCACCCTGATCGCCCTCGCGTCCGACGACAGGCCCTTCGTCGGCCTGATCGACATTCCTGCCACCGGCGAACGCTGGACCGGCTCGCCGCTCGGCGCCGATTTTGCGGGCAAGCCGGCCGCGACCAGCCCGCGTACGCAGCTGTCGGATGCCCGCCTCTACGCGACCTCGCCGGAACTTTTCGATGGCAAGGCGCTCGGCACCTTCCAGCACGTGGCCCAGAAGGCGCTGATGCGCCGCTATGGCGGCGACTGCTACTCTTATGGGCTGCTGGCGTCGGGGCATTGCGACCTCGTGATGGAGACGGGGCTGCAGCCGTACGACTTCATGGCGCTGGTGCCGGTGATCGAAGCCGCCGGCGGCGTCATCACCGACTGGGCGGGCGGCGAGTTGTCGATCGGCTCGGCCGGCGATGTCCTCGCCTGCTCGACACCCGCGCTGCACGCCGAGGTACTGGCGAAGATCCGCGAACAAGCCGGGATCAATCGAGCCTGATTATCAGAGCGGCCGATAAGATAACGAAGCTCCGGACGAGACATGGCGAACCGCCCGACCAAGACGCATCTCCCGCAGAAGATCTGCCAGGCCTGCGGCAGGCCGTTTGCCTGGCGCAAGAAATGGGCCCGCGACTGGGATGCGGTGAAGACCTGTTCGGAGCGCTGCAAGGGCGATCTCCGGCGTAAGGCGGCAAAGCCCGAGGCCTGAGGACGCTGTGCTCGGCAGGCGACCGCGGATCCTCGAAGCACCCTTCCCCCAAGACGCGCCGGCGACGGCACCTCGCTTCTATCGTTGGAGCGGTGGCCGTGCCGTCCAAGGGCGATATCGCTGGAAAGCCGAGCGTTGAACCGGATGCCCGGAGGATGCTTCATCTCCACGTTCAGGCGCATCGGGTCATGATGAGGTAAAGTTCCTCCCTCGGACATGCTGCACAGGCTTGCCGGAAGGCCGTGATAAACCTGACGCCGGTGGGCGCGAAAAATGGAAGGGGCGATGCCATGCAGGACGGAGTGCCATGGGTACAGAGCTTTCTGCTCGCCTTCTCCGCGCTGTTTTCGATCGTCAACCCGATCGGCACCGCGTTCATCTTCAGCCAGGTCACCGCAGAGCGCTCGCATGGCGAACGCGCCGCGCTGGCGGGGCGGATCGGGCTGTACTCCCTCCTGGTCATGCTCGGCGCGATATGGGGCGGCACCTATGTCATGAGCTTCTTCGGGGTCAGCCTTGCCGCGCTGCGGATCGCCGGCGGGCTGGTAGTCGGGGCCTTCGCCTGGCAGTTGCTCTCGGCGCCGGAAAGGCGGGAAGAGCGCAAGCAGCGCCAGGCGGACGAGGCGGTCGGCGAGGCCGACGTCGCCTTCTTCCCGCTGACCATGCCGCTGACCACCGGCCCCGGCACGATCTCCGTCGCCATCGCCCTCGGTTCCAGCCGGCCCGAGGGCGGCACGGCTTTCCTCGCCTTCTTCCTCGGCACCTCGGCTGCCGCGGCGGTGATCGCGGTGATCATCTGGCTCGCCTATCGCTGGGCCGACCGCATCACCGCACTGCTCGGCGAGACCCGCGTCCAGATCGTCTCCCGCCTCGCCGCCTTCCTGCTGCTCTGCGTCGGCACGCAGATCACGCTGAGCGGCGTGCTCGACGCCGTGGCGATGGCCGGCGGGCGGTAGCGCGGTCCACGGCCGCAACGGATCAGGAGGTGGCGGGGTCGAGACGGTAGCGGGGCCGCCCCGCCTCCATGAACAGGCGCAGATGGCGGTGCCGGACGAGATAGACGAGGGCGACGAGGGCGGCGCCGAAACCGGAGGCCGCCCCGACGCCGATCGCCCAGCGCGGGCCGAAGGCATCGGCGACAAAGCCGATGATGGGCGCACCGATCGGCGTGCAGCCGAGGGCGATGGCAAGGCGAATCGCCATCACCCGGCCGCGCATGCTCGGCTCCGTCGAGAGCTGGACGAGGCTGTTGGTGGTGTTGGTGAAGGTCAGTGCGGAGACGCCGACGACGATCAGCGCCAGGCCGAACAGGACGGCGTTCGGCATCACCGCGGCCAGCGCGCAGCCGACGCCGAACACCGCGGCACCGGTGAACAGCGGCGCGAGGCCCGGCTTCTCGCGCCCGGCCGCCAACAGCGCACCGAGCACGGTGCCGATCGCCATGGTCGAGGTGAGGAGCCCGTAGCCGCTGGCATCGCCATGGAAGACGGCGACCGACATGGTGGAGATGAAGATCGGGAAGTTCAGCCCGAAGGTCGAGATCAGGAAAAGCATCAGGAACACCGCCCGGAGATCCGGACGCTTCCAGACATAGCGGAAACCCTCGACGAGACTGCCGCGCGTTCGCACGGCGCGGGCGCTTCGGTGCAGCTCGCCGATCCGCAGCAGCGACAGCGAGACGAGAACGGCGAAGAACGAGGCGCCGTTCAGCACGAAGGACCAGCCGGAGCCGACGGCGGCGATGGTCACCCCGGCCACCGCCGGGCCGATAATCCGCGCGACGTTGAACGACATCGAGTTGAGTGCGACGGCGTTGGAGAGGTCCCTCTCGCCGACGAGTTCCGAGACGAAAGTGTGCCGCGCCGGGGCGTCGAAGGCGGCGACGCAGCCGAGCAGGAAGGCGAAGATATAGACGTGCCAGAGCTGCACGAGCCCGCTGACGGTGAGAAGCCCGAGGCCGAGCGCCAGCGCGCCGAGACCGGCCTGCGTCGCCATCAGCATGCGGCGGCGGTCGAAATGGTCGGCGGCAAAGCCGGTGAACGGCAGGAGCAGCAGATGCGGGCCGTATTGCAGCGCCATCACGAGGCCGACGGCCGTGGCGCTGTGGTCGGTCAACTGGCTCAGCACCAGCCAGTCCTGCGCGACCCGCTGCATCCACGTGCCGACATTGGAGACCAGCGCCCCGCCGGCCCAGATGCGGTAGTTGTGGTTGCGCAGCGACCGGAAACGGCCGCGCCCGCTGGCGTCGGCGCGCGCTGGTTCCGCGGGTTCATCCAGGCCGGAGGCATGAAGCGGCAAGCCGGCACCGCCCTCCGGTGCCGTCGCCTGCTGCTGCAGGATGGCGGATGAAACGGGATCCGGCGGAACGGGGTCTGTCGAGACGAAGCGGTCGGTCATGCGAAACTCCGAGAGGTCTCGGCGCGGGGCGTTTTCGTCTCGTGCGAGGCAAGCGGGGATGAAAAGGGAGAAGGCCCTTCGGCCAGGGCTGGCGTATCCGGATGCAGGTGGGCGCCTCTAGGTGTCGACCAGGCGATCGAGGAGACGGATCGCACGCGCCAGTTCGGCCTGTTCCGGCGGCGACAGGGCTTTCTCGAGCGCGTGGCAGAGCCAGTCCTCGCGCGCCGCCCGGTTGGCCTTGATGCGGGCGAGAAAGGCGGGGGTGACCGACCACAGCGTCTGGCGTCCGTCGTCCGGGTCGGGTGCGCCGACCGCAAGGCCAGCCGCCTCCAGCGCCGCCATGTTGGCCCCCATCGACTGCGGCCGCATCGCCTCGGCCTTGGCGAGCACGGTGACGGTCGCGGGCCCCTCCCGCTCGAGACGACCGAGCACGGCCATCTGGGTCCCCGTGATCTCGCCCAGATGCGCCTGCTCGCGCAGCCGTCGCCGCAGCCGTGCAGTGACCGCGCGCAGCTCTGCGGCAAGGGCGAGCGTTGCTTCCGGCTGGTTCTTCTCGGCTGTCATGCGCCTGATATAAAGGGTATGAAGGCAGACTTCAAAGGCATCCTTCAGATTTAACGGGGCCGGAAGATCAGGACCGCGTGATGGCGTTGCCGGCCTGCGGGATCGATGTGCACAAAGTCCGGCAGCGGCAAGCCGTGCGACAGCCAAACAACCCGCTCCGGAGATCCGGAACGGGCAGGACAAAGCGGCGTTGAGTCGGCAATTCCTCTCGTCCGGAGTATTGTTGAGATGGCATCCCGTCCCGTCTGGAAAGGCCAGATCCGCCTGTCGCTGGTGTCGATACCGGTGGAGATTTACGCCGCCACCAAATCGGGAGCGCAGATCTCGTTTCGCCAGATCCACCGCAAGAGCGGCAAGCGCATCCATTACGACAAGGTGGCGGAGGGGATCGGCCCCGTCGATGCCGACGAGATCATCAAAGGCTATGAGTTCGCCAAGGACGAATACGTCCTCCTGACGGACGAGGAAATCGAGGGCGTCAAGCTCGAGACCAAGAAGACGCTGGAGCTGGTCCAGTTCGTCGACAGCAATGATATCCCGCCGCTCTATTACGACAAGCCGTACTACGTCGTGCCCCAGGACGATCTGGCCGAGGATGCCTTTCGCGTCGTGCGCGATGCGTTGCGCGGCGCCAAGAAGACCGGGCTCGGCCAGCTTGCCATGCGCGGAAAGGAGTATCTTGTCGCGCTCCGGCCCTGCGGCTCCGGCCTTCTCCTCGAGACGCTGCACTATGCCGACGAGATCCAGAAGGCCGACACGATCTTCGAGGACATTTCCGATGAGACCGCCGAGGAGGACCTCCTGGCGGTGGCGAGCGAGTTGATCAAGCGCAAGACCTCGCCGTTCAAGGCCGAGAATTTCAAGAACCACTATACCGAGGCGCTGAAGCGACTGATTGCCGAGAAGCGCCAGCAAGGCGGCGAAGGCAGCCTGGTGATCGAGGACGACGACACGGCGGCGCCGAAGACCAAGAGCAATGTCATCGACCTGATGGCGAGCCTGAAGAAGAGCCTCGAAGGCGGGGGGCCGGTCGACGACAAGGCAAAGGGCAAGGCGGTCGCCGACGAGAAGCCGAAACCCGCCGCCAAGACGTCAGCCGCCAAGACGCCGGCGGCCAAGACGCCGGCGGCCAAGGCCCCTGCTGCCAAGGCTTCTGCTGCGAAGGCGCCGGCGCGCAAGCGCAAGACGGCCGCCTGACATGGCAGTCGACGCGCTGCTGAAGACCTATCGGCAAAAGCGTGATTTCGCGCGAACGCGGGAGCCTTCGGGAGAGGCATCGGCAGCCAAGGGGGAGGGTCTCGCCTTCGTCGTCCAGAAGCATGACGCGACGCGGCTGCACTACGACTTTCGCGTCGAGTTCGAGGGCGTCCTGAAAAGCTGGGCGGTGACGCGCGGTCCGAGCTACGACACCTCCGACAAGCGGCTGGCGGTGCGCACCGAAGACCATCCGATGGACTATGGCGACTTCGAAGGCACGATCCCGAAAGGCGCCTATGGCGGCGGGACGGTCATGCTCTGGGACCGCGGCACCTGGGAGCCGCAAGGCAATGCCGCAGCCGAGCTCGAGGCCGGCAACCTCAAGATGATCCTCCACGGCGAGAAGCTGAAGGGGAAGTGGGCGCTGATCCGCATGAAGCCGCGGCCCGGCGAGAAGCGCGAAAATTGGCTGCTGATCAAGGAGAAGGACGAGCTCGCCGACGCGGGCCACGACGTGCTCACCGAGGACCGCAGCGTCAAGACCGGCCGGTCCCTGGCGGAGATCGCCGATGGCGACGAGGAGTGGACCCGGCCGACGGCTTCCCCCGTCAAGGCAAAGGCGGCCGCGCCGAAGGCGAAGGTCGCCTCCAAGGCAGCTGACAAGGCGAAAGCCGAGAAGGCGGAAGATCCGGCCGCCGCGAAGGCCCCCAGCAACCAGGCGGCCAAGCCTGCCAAAGCCGGCCGCAGCAAGAAGGTGCCGGAGTTCAGGCCGCTGCAGCTCGCGACCCTCGTCGATGCCGCGCCGTCCGGCAGCGAGTGGCTGAACGAGATGAAATACGATGGCTACCGCATTCTTATCGCCATCGGCGGCAGCAAGACCAAGATCTACACCCGCAATGCGCTCGACTGGACAGACCGTTTTGCGTTCCTTCTGCCGGCGATCGCCGGACTGCCTTGTGACAGCGCCCTGATCGACGGCGAGCTTGTCGCCTTCGACAGCGACGGCAAGACCGATTTCTCGACGCTGCAGCGGCATTTGAAGGACGGGGGCGACCTCGCCTGCTTCTGCTTCGATCTCCTGATGCTCGATGGGGTCGACCTGGAGGACGAGCCGCTGACCGCACGCAAGGCAGCGCTGGAGCAGCTCCTGAAGGGCCACGAACAACCGGTTCTGCTCTACAGCGAGCACATCCGAGGAAGCGGCCCGGCCATGCTGAAACAGATCTGCGCGGCGGGGCATGAGGGCCTCATCGCCAAACGCGCCGACGCCCCCTACCGCGCCGGCCGCAGCACGGGCTGGGTGAAAGCGAAATGCACCCGGCGGCAGGAATTCGTCATCGGCGGCTTCTCACCGTCGGACAAGAAGGGACGGGCCTTCTCCTCCATCCTCATCGGGGTGAATGAGGACGGAAAGTTTCGCTACCGCGGACGCGTCGGCTCCGGGTTCGACGACGCGACGCTGACCGATCTGGCGAACCGCTTCAAAACGCTGGGGCGCGACACCTCGCCCTTCGCCGATCTTCCACGACCGATTGCGCGGACGTCGAAATACGTCGCGCCGCAGCTGGTCGCGGAAATCGACTTCGCCGAGATCACCGCAGACGGACAGGTTCGGCACGGGGTCTTCAAGGGATTGCGGGAAGACAAGCCGGCAGGCGATGTCACCGACGAGGCAGCTAAACCGGCAAACAAAATCGACGCCGAGTCATCCGTGCCTCCGCCGTCCGACGCTACACCGCCTCCGGCGACGCCGCCCAAGGTAGCCTCCCGCGGCGCGAAGGCGGTGTTGACGAAGGTCGCGGGCATCACGCTGTCGCATCCCGAGCGGGTGGTCTTCGCCAGCCAGGCGGTGACCAAGCTCGATCTCGCGGAATACTACGCGGCCGTCGCAGACCGCATGCTGGCCTATGCCGGCGGCCGGCCGCTGTCGCTGGTGCGCTGTCCCGGCGGGCGTCAGAAGGCCTGCTTTTTCCAGAAGCATGATTCCGGCGGCTTTCCCGACGTGATCCGGAAGATCGCGATCGAGGAGAAGGACGGCGGGACGGCGGATTACCTCTACGTGGCGGACGCCGCGGGACTGGTCGCCGCCGTCCAGATGAACACGCTCGAGTTCCACATCTGGGGCGCCGACATCCGCGACGTCGAGAAGCCGGACCGGGTCGTCTTCGACTTCGATCCAGACGAAAGCCTGGCCTTCGCGGATGTAAAGGCTGCCGCTTTCGACATGCGCGACCGCTTGCAGGAGATGGGGCTGGAGAGCTTTGCCCTCGTGACCGGCGGCAAGGGCGTGCATGTCGTGGTGCCGCTGTCTCGGAGGCAGGCCTGGCCGGTGGTCAAGGGATTTGCCCGCGACATGGCCCATCTTCTCGAGCGGGAGGAGCCGGCACGCTTCGTCGCCACCATGTCGAAGGCCAAGCGCAAGGGACGGATTTTCGTCGACTGGCTGCGAAACGAGCGGGGCTCCACTGCGGTCGCCCCCTACTCCACCCGCTCCCGCGAAAATGCCCCGGTCGCGGTGCCCGTCAGCTGGGACGAACTGCAGGGCCTCGGCGCGGCGAACCTCTTCCACCCCGCCGACGTGCTGAAACGCTTGGCGGACCCGGACCCTTGGGCCGGATACAGCGCGGTGAAGCAATCCCTGACGCAGGCCATCCTGAAAAAGATGGCGGGCTGAACGACGACCAGCCTCGGACCGTTACGACAGCGCAAACGGACCGGGGATTCCTCTGCCGCCAGACCTGCGTGGATGACCGGATGGCAAAGGTAGACGCTAGGCCGAGGGCTGAGGCTCACGTCAAAGTAAGCTGAGCCAAAGCCGGCATCGATATGCGCATCCGTAATATTGAGACAACGGGTCAGGATAATTGCATCCGCTCCACAGATATTTCAGAGTATGCCAAACCTTTCTGTAGATCTACGATATCACTGCATTGGCCTGCACTGAAGATATTCGCAAACACCGCACCACATTTACATCACCAAAAATAGATCCGCCGCTTTAAGGCAATCTGAAAATATAAAAATATTGGTCGATCCAAAATTTTTTGTATATTTCGCCAACGCGAACTACGAAGTCAATGCTTACCAAGCTAGAGGATTATTACTTTCATAAACAGATCATTCGGTAGTATTTTGTAAATTGCTATACTGAAATCAGTTTGGAAGATGTACGATTTCGTACAGCCTATTCTAATTTAGTAAATCTTGCTGTACCGGTGGATAAGGTTTTGCCAGCTATTGGTCGCACCCATCGAACGGGCACGACCTAGTGTTGCAAACAGGGGGATCGGGACATGCCACTTCACGCCATGGAAGCGCAGAGGGATACTGGCGCCGCTCTGCACTCGGCGATGCCGTCGAGCGACCCGGTTCCGATCGTCAGCCGGCTTCTGTCGATCTCCAAGCTTACGCGCGCCATGCTCGGACTGAAGCTCGCCGAGATCGACCTGTGTGCCGGACAGGACCAGTTGCTGGCTGTCTTCAACGATACCAGCCGCGCCAGCATTTCGACCTTGGCCAATGCGGTTTCGGTGCGGCCGTCCACCGTCTCGAAAATGGTCGACCGGCTGATCGAAAAGGGCCTCATGCAGCGGCTGCGGGACCCGAACGACGCCCGCACGACCCTCGTCGAACTGACGCCGCTCGGCTACCACCAGCAGCGGCTGGTGGCCAGCATCTGGCATGCCCTCGAACTGGACCTGACCAAGGCGCTGCATTCGCGCGACATCGAATCGCTGCGCAAGGAGCTTGAAAGGGTCGATGGCCTCCTGGCATCGCGGATGGCCCGCCTTCGGTAACTTGCGCGCACGCACCACCCAGAGTCCCGAGCCTAGAGCCTGGAGCCCCGAGCCGGAAGACCTTCTTCCACAGCCCAGCGAGCCCAGATCAGACGCGTTCGAACTTCAGCAGCCGCTCGTATTCCCGCTCGGCAAGTCCGTAGCTCTCGCCGGCGATTTCGACGAGCTTCTTGCGGTCGAGCACGCGAATATTGCCGCGCGTCGCCCGGATGATGTGAAGACCCTCGATCACATGCAGCTCGCTGGTGATCCCGGCGCGCCGCACGCCCAGCATCAGCGACAGGAATTCGTGCGTGATCGCCAGATCGTCGCCGTCCAGCCGGTCGTGGTACATCAGCAGCCAGCGGGCGAGCCGCTCGTGAATGGTGTAGAGCGAATTGGCCAGCGCGGTCCCGGCAATCTGCACCTCGTTGACATGGACATAGCGCAGCAGGAACGACCGAAGCCGGCTGTTGCCGTCGATTGCCTCGGCAAGCCGTGCCGCCGGCATGCGATAGGCAGAGCCCGGCACCTGGACGAAGATCATGTCCGCCGTGATGTCGACGCCGAGCAGGATCGAACGCCCGGCCATCCCCTCGCGGCCGACCTGCCCCAGTTCGATCTGCTTGCCTTCCGCGCCGTTGGCAACGATGGACGCGATGCCGCTCTCGATGAAATGAACATGCTCGATCCGCGACCCCGACTGCACCATGACATCGTGCAGCCGAAGGTCGACGAAGGCGAGATGAGGCCGAATCACCTCGAAATCTTCCGGGTGCATTGCTTGCAGCAGTTGGTTACGAACGCTGGCCTGAACTGGCGACGACATATGTATCCCTTTGTAGGGAAGAGAGAACTTTTCGTCGCATGTGACCTAGACTTGATCAAGCGACGACAGGCCTATGCCCGATAAATCAGAGCCTGCACACGAGTCGCGCGCCACTGTACGATTTCGGACATTTTTTCCGTTGCCGGCTGCTGTCTATTTACGAATAAACATCCGTAGCCATCAGATTTCATAGGGAAATCAATTCGTCTGAAAAGAGATATTCAGAATTGCTCCTGGTATTCTAAAGACCGGCATAACAGCGTCGATCCAAATTACCAAGGCTTACGCTGTATTTTCCCGACCTCCAGAGCCTCCGGCCATTGGGCAGCCGCAGCCAGTCAGAGAAAGATGCTTTGTATAGAATGAGATAGAGCGTCCTCTGTGCGTCCTGCCGGACGCACGGCGCTTCAAGCCTCGCTTTGCTGGAAAAACAGGGACGAGGCTCCGTCCCGGCGTCCCGTTGCCGGACTGGCTTCGCGAAGCGATGCAAAAACGATCAGAGCGCGATCAACGCGTCGACGGCCAGTTGATAGGACAGCGGGCCGAAGCCGGCGATAATCCCCTTGCAGACCGGCGCCAGCATCGAGTGATGGCGGATCGCCTCGCGGGCATGCACGTTGGACAGGTGCAGTTCCACCACCACGGCCTTGGCCCCGGAAATCGCGTCACGGATGGCCAGCGATGTATGGGTGTAGGCGCCGGCATTCAGCGCGACACCGGTGCCGGCAAGCCCTGCCTCCTGGATCCAGGTGACGAGATCACCCTCATGGTTCGACTGGCGGAACTCGAGCTCCGCGCGGCCTGCGACATGAACGCGGAGGTCGGCCTCGATGCTGGCGAGCGATTGCGACCCGTAGATGCCGGGCTCGCGAACGCCGAGGAGGTTGAGATTGGGTCCATTGAGGACGAGGATCTGGCGCATGCGACTGTCCTGCCGGGCTGTGCGTTGAAATCTGCGGACGAGGCTACCGAAAAGGCACCGCCCACCCTGCCCGATCCTATCGCGACGGGACCCGCAAGGGAACGTCGGCGCCGCTATGGCAGAGGGTCGGCCTTGGTCGCGCGCCCGCTCGCGGCGATCTGTGCCTGGCGGGTGCGAAAAGCGCTCGCGCGCTCGGGCGTCAGCGCATCGGCGCAATGGCGGCAGGAGACGCCTTTTTCGTAATGCGGCTCGAGAAGGTCTTCCGGCGCCAGCGGAGCACCGCAGCCGAAGCAGCGGTCCCAGTCCGTCTCGGACAGCCCTTGCCCGACCGCGACGCGGCTGTCGAACACGTAGCAGTCGCCTTGCCACAGGCTTTCGGCCGCCGGCACGTCTTCCAGATACTGCAGGATGCCGCCCTTCAGATGGACGACATCCTCGAAACCGTGCGCCAGGAGATAGGACGACGCCTTCTCGCAGCGGATGCCGCCGGTGCAGAACATCGCGATCTTCTTGTCCCTTGCGGGATCGAGCTTTGCCGCAACGAAATCCTTGAACTCGGTGAAGGTGTCGATACCCGGATCGATCGCGCCCTCGAAGCTGCCGACAAGCGTCTCGTAGCGGTTGCGGGTGTCGACGACGACGACATCCGGATCGGCGATCACGGCATTCCAGTCGGTCGGCGCGACATAGGTGCCGGCGCGCCGGGTCGGGTCGGCCTCCGGCGCGCGCATCGTGATGATCTCGCGCTTCAGCCGCACCTTCAGGCGGACGAAGGGCTTCTTGCTGGCGGAAGAGAATTTCAGCTCGCCCTGCCGAACGCCGAACAGCGCGTCGAGCGCCTCGACCAGCGCCGGCATGGCGGCCTCGGGTGCCGCCAGCGTGCCGTTGACGCCCTCCGGCGCGACCAGAAGGGTTCCGCAGGCGTCCGCGGCATCGCAGGCTGAGCGCGCCGCGGCCTGCAAAGCGGGTAGGTCGGCAAGCGCGACGAAACGGTAGAGGGCGGCAACGGACCAGGTCATGCCGCCGTCATAGCCGAACCGCCGCAGGTTTTCAAAAGTTGGCGGGCCTTGGCGGTGCGGAAGGCGCGGCCCTTTATGCCTTGCCCCACCCACCGAACAGCAAGGACGGGAGGCGGCAATCCGTCTCAGGATTCCAGCGTTCCGGCCTTCGCCGTCGCCGAGCGGGCGCTGCCCAGCAGCTTCAAAAGGTCGTCGCCGGTCCGCGCCAGGCGGTTCGACTTGCGGGTGAGAATCAGCCCGGCCTGCGGCGCCAGCACCAAGGTCTCGCCGCCGGCTTCGCCAGGCGCGGTCAGGATGCTGACCAGCCGGTCGCCGGCCTCGACCCGGTCGCCCGGCACCACGTGGTAGAGCACGGCACCGCCGACCGGCGCCCGCACCATCTCGACCTGCTCGAGCGGTGTGACCATTCCCTGCCATTCCGGCAGCGGCGCCAGCGTCTCGTCGGCAATGACGCCGCGCGCGACGAGGAAACGGTAGAGGCCGGCCGCATCGCTCTCGGCAAATTCCGGCGTGACGTCGGCCTCGCCGCGAAACTCCACCGTCGTCACCGCCCGCCGCTGCCAGCTCGGATCGGCGTCCGGCAGATGCCGGTAGGGCGCCCACGCGGCCTCCTCGAAGGCGCCGTCCGAGGTCTCGTCCCAGAGCAGAACCGCCGCAGAGCCGAGGCTCGCGGCGAGATCTTGCATGTGCGGCCAGTAGGCCCGCGCGATGTAGAGATAGGACGGCCCCTCGTCGTCGCAGTGGAGGTCGAGGACGATGTCGTGTCCGATGGCCAGCCTGGTCAGCTTCGCCTTCAGCCGCTTCTCGGCAGCGATCGGCGCGTCGTCATCCGGCAGTCCGGACGTGTCCTCGGTATCGAGCAAGGGAAAGTCGCGGTTGAAATTGGCGCGGGTGGCGAAGGAGAACCGCCCCATGTGCTGCTGGAAGAAGTGCTGGCCGGCGCCGATCGGATTGGCGTGCGGCAGGACGGTGATGCTGCCGCGCAGCCGCCCCTCGGCTTCCGCCCGCTCCAGCATCGGCACGAGGTAATGCAAGGCGACGACGCCCGGCAGCTCGTTGCCGTGCAGCGCCGCCTGCAGGTATGCGGTCGGCGCCGCCGCATCGCTGCCGGCAAAGCGCAGCACGCTGAAGCGCCATTCGGTGCCCGGCGTATCGCCCTTGATGATCTCGACGGTCTTCTGCACGGCCTGCCTCCGGATGGAATGTGGGCGATACCTCGGACAGGAGGCCGGCAAAGGCAAGCCATGCCCAAGCCGATGGCCACGAGACTAGGCAGGGTTGCCGGCGTAGTCCGCGACGGTGGCGGCGGCACCCTTGTCCATCAGTGAGGCCAGCGCCTTCTCTACCGCGGCGACGAACACCGCACTGCCGGCAAGGTCCGTGCCGAACACCGCGGTGACGCCGAGATAGACGGCGGCGAGCGTCGCGGGATCCGAGCCGGCCTCCGTACCGAGACGCCGGAGCCTTTCCGCCAGCGGATCGCGCACGTCGATCGCGGCGCCCGTCTCGTCGGTACCGCCGACGTAGCGCATCCAGGCGGCGACGCCGAGGGCAAGCCTGTCGACCGGCGCCCCCGCCGCCAGGCGATCCCGAATGGTGCCGAGCAGGCGCTGCGGCAGCTTCTGCGAGCCGTCCATGGCGATCTGCCAGGTGCGGTGCTTCAGGGCCGGATTGCGGAACCGCTCGATCAGCGCGTCGCGATAGGCCGACAGCTCGGCCACCGGGATTTCCAGCGTCGGCATCACCTCCTCGGTCATCAGCCCGTGCACGAGACGGGCGAAAGGCGCGTCGGCCATCGCGGCGGAGACGGTCTCGTGGCCGGCGAGGTAGCCGAGATAGGCGAGCGTCGAGTGCGAGCCGTTCAGCATGCGCAGCTTCATGCGCTCGAAGGGCTCGACGTCGGCCACCATCTGCGCGCCGACGCTGGCGAAATCCGGTCGACCGGTCGGGAAGCGATCCTCGATCACCCATTGCAGGAAGGGCTCGCCGACCACCGGCCAGGCGTCGTGCAGGCCGAGCGCCGCGTCGATGGTCGCGATGTCCTCGTCCGATGTCGCCGGCACGATCCGGTCGACCATGGTGCCGGCGAAGGCGACGTCGTTCTCGACGAAGCGGCCGAATTCGGGATCGATGAGGCCGGCATATTGCGCGACGATGCGGTGGACGGTCGGGCCGTTCGACGGCAGGTTGTCGCAGGGCATTACGGTGAATGGCACGATGCCGCGGTCGCGGCGAAGGCGCAGCGCCTCGGCGATGAGGCCGGGCGCCGAGACCGGGCGGCGGGGATCGGCGAGGTCGGCTTTCACGTCGGGATGGTTGACGTCGAGATCGCCGGTGGCGGGATCGTGGCAATAGCCCTTCTCGGTGACGGTCAGCGAGACGATGCGGACGGCCGGATCGGCCATGCGCTCCAGCAGTGCCGCGGGATCTTCCGGTGCGACGTCGATCGAGCGGATGGCGCCGATGACCCGCAGCCGCGTGCCCTCGCCCGAGCGGATCGCCAGGGTGTAGAGATTGTCCTGCGGCGCCAGCGCATCGCGCATGTCGGCGCGGCGGAGCGAGGCTCCCGCGACCGCCCATTGTGGGTCGGTGGCGAGGATGTCGTCGAGGCAGACCGCCTGATGCGCGCGGTGGAAGGCGCCGATGCCGAGGTGGACGATGCCGACCGTCGTGGCGGCAACGTCGTAGGCGGGGCGGCCGACGTCGGCGGGAAGCTGGTCGAGCGTAGCGAGGGACAGTCTGGCGGTCATGCGGCTCACCGGTTGAGGGAGGGCGGGAAAGCTTGTAGGTGCGGACGAACCGCGCTTTGCAAGCCGGTGGTATGCTAGTATGCCGAGACTGACAACAAGGGTTCGCCATGCCGCTCGATCTCGCTTTGCAGGATGCCGCGCCCCGGAGCACCATCGCCGACGCGGTGTTCGACGAGCTGCGCCGTGCCATCCTGGAAGTGCGCCTGCCGCCGGGCACACGGACCTCCGAGGCGGAAGTCGCCAAGCAGCTCGGCGTCTCCCGCCAGCCGGTGCGCGAGGCGTTTTCGCGGCTCGCCCGCGCCGGCTACCTGCGGATCCAGCCGCAAAAGGCGACCGAGGTGGTGAAGATCTCGCCACAGGAGGTGATGAACGCGCTGTTCCTGCGCGAGGCGCTGGAGATCGCCGTCGTGCGCAAGGCGGCCGAGCGCCGCGACGACGCCGCACTCGAGCGCCTCAGCGCCCTGATGGCGCTGCAGGCGGCGGCCCAGCAGCGCGACGACCGCAACGCCTTCCAGCAGCACGACGATGCCTTTCATTTTGCGGTGGCGGAGGCGGCGGACTGCCGCTTCGCCTGGCCGCTGATCGACGAGCAGAAGGCGCAGATGGACCGCGTCCGCTTCCTGTCGCTGGCCTTCGGCCAGCCGGCGGCGCTGGAGGATCACGGCCGCATCTTCGCCGCCATCGAGGCGCGCGACCCGGTGGCGGCGGAAGCGGCGATGCACCGGCATCTCGGCTGCATCACCGCCATCCTCGCCCGTCTGCGCCGCGAGTTCGCCCCCTATTTCCAGGACGAGAGCCCCGCTCTGCCGGCGGCCGAGGACATCCATGACTGACCAGACGGCCGACAGACCCAAACGCCTGATCTCGATCGGCGAGTGCATGGTGGAACTCTCGGGCGCCTCCGGCGGCTTGCTGCGCATGGGCTTTGCCGGCGACACCTTCAACACCGCCTGGTACCTGCGGCGCGAGCTCGGGCCGGACTGGCAGATCGCCTATCTCTCGGCGGTCGGCACGGACGAGACCTCGTCAGCCATGCTCGGCTTCATGCAGGAAGGCGGCATCGACACCCACCTCGTGCGACAGTTGTCGGGGCGGATGCCCGGGCTCTACCTCATCCATCTCGACGGCGCCGAGCGGCGCTTCTCCTACTGGCGCGACACCTCGGCAGCCAAATCCCTGGCCGACGACGACGCCCATCTGGAACAGGCCTTCGCCGAGGGCGACGCCTTCTACTTCTCCGGCATCACCCTTGCCATCCTGCCGCCTGCGGCGCGCGAACGGCTGCTGCGGCACCTCGCCGCCGCCAAGGCCGCCGGCAAGCCGGTCGCCTTCGACCCCAACATCCGGCCGCGGCTCTGGCCGGACGCCTCGGAGATGCGGCGCGCCATCGAGGCCGGAGCCGCTGCCGCCAGCATCTGCCTGCCGAGCTATCCCGACGAACGCGAGGCCTTCGGCGACGCGACCCCCGCGGCAAGCGCCGCACGTTATCTGGAGCTCGGTGCGAACGAGGTCGTCGTCAAGAACGGCGGAGATCCCGCCATCATCGCGATCCCCGGACATTCGGAGGTCATTCCCGCGCCGGAGGTCGGCGATGCCGTGGACACCACGGGCGCCGGCGACAGTTTTGGCGCCGCTTACGTCGCAGCCCGGCTTTCCGGCGCCAGCCCCGCCGACGCCATGCACCGCGGGCACCGGCTGGCCGGCGAAGTCGTCCGGCACTATGGCGCCTTGATCCGCTAGCCGCCCATCCTGTCGCCTCCCGCCCGGCCGGCCCCGCCTTTTTTCCGCGCCAGCGGGTCTCGATGGCGAGCCACTCTCGGCTTTTCGAGCGGTGCCGCGGCCGGTTGCTGGCGCCCCCGTTCCAGCGCTATCCTCGCCGGCATGCGCCAGCTCATCCTGTTCACCCTCCTCCTCTGCCCGGTAACGGCGCTTGCCGCCGACTGCACGTCGGTCGACGGCAAGATCGACGGCGGCACCGTCACCGCCGAACGGACGGTGGTCCTGCAGGGAAATGCCATGCAGCTCGGCGGCACCATCGACGGCACGAAAATGCCGCATCAGACCTTGCCGTGCCTTCCCTTTGCCGGCGGCGTGATGTGCGAACGCCGATCCGGCACCGCCATCATCACGGTGACGACCTCCGGCAAGGAGATGACCGAGACGATCAACGAAAGCCGGACAGGCACGCCGCGTGTGAAGATCACCTATGCCTGCACACAGGCCTTCACGCTGAAGCGATAGGCCGACAGGGGGCGTCCCGAGCCGCACGCGACTGGTAAAGCCGTCGGCTGCGACTTCGGCCGGGCGCCGCGCTTGTCGCGCGCTCTGGCTTGCGGCAAGACGAGGGCCGAGTCGATGCCCCGGAGGAGGCGTCGGGCCAGGCTGACAGGATTGCGACAGGAAAGCCGGCCTAGGCTGTGCCGGACCGGGTGTGTCCGGCAACAAGAAGCAGGCGGCCGGATCTCACGGAACCGCCGGACTGTGTGGCCGCATCCCGGGAGCTGGATGCCGCCGTCTTGGAACAATTGAACACGGCCGCAGAGGGCTGGACGCGACGTCCGGCAGGGAACCGCGGCCGGTATGATCGGGAGGGATCATTTTATGAAGAGACTGCTCGCGGCCGCCCTGATGTTCGGCCTTCTGTCCGGCTCAGCCATGGCCCAGACCGCTTCCTACGAAATCATGGCCCCTGCATCGCCCGGCGGCGGCTGGGATCAGACCGCCCGCGCCATGCAGGCGACGATGACCGCGGCGAAGGTCGCCAGCGACGTCCAGGTTGTCAACGTCACCGGCGCCGGCGGCACGATCGGCCTCGCTCAGTTCGTTTCGCGCGACAAGGGCAATGCCGAGAAGCTGATGGTCGGCGGCTACGTCATGGTCGGCGCGATCCTTACCAACAACTCCCCGGTCACGCTCGACCAGGTCACGCCCATCGCCCGCCTCACCGGCGAATACGAGGCAATCGTCGTGCCGGCGGCCTCGCCGTTCAAGACCCTTGCCGACTTCACCGCCGCGATGAAGGCCAATCCGGGCGCCGTCTCGATCGCCGGCGGCTCGGCTGGCGGCACCGACCACATCACCGCAGGCCTTGTCGCCAAGGCGGCCGGCCTCGACCCGAAGACGATCAACTACATCGCCTTCTCCGGTGGCGGCGAAGCCCTCGCCGCCCTCCTCGGCAACCAGGTCGCCGCCGGCATTTCCGGCTATGGCGAGTTCGAGAGCCAGGTGGCCGCAGGAACGCTGCGCCTGCTCGCCGTCACCAGCGACGCCCGCATCGACGGTGTCGACGCGCCGACGCTGAAGGAATCCGGCCTCGACGTCGTGATCCAGAACTGGCGCATGGTCGCTGCCGCGCCGGGCATCACCGACGAAGAGAAGGCCACGATTACCGCCGACATCACCAAGATGGTCGAGAGCGCCGAGTGGAAGGCCGTGCTGGAGCGCAATGGCTGGGAGAACACCTTCCTCGCCGGCGACGCGTTCAAGACCGAGCTCGCCTCCAACATCACGGCGACCAAGGCGATTCTCCAGGACATCGGTCTCGTCCAGAAATGACGGAAACACCCGCTGAAATGACCCACCGCCGCCCGGATCAGGCGGCGGTGGGCATCGGCGTCGGCCTCGGCGTGATCGCCGCGGTCATCGCCTGGAACACCTCGAGCCTCGTCGGCGGCGGCTACTCCCGTATCGGCCCGGCAGCCTTTCCCTATGCGATCGCCGCCGCCCTGGCGGTGCTCTCGGTCTGGACGATCGTCGCCGGCCTGCGCGGCCAGTTTCCGGAGCGCGAGCACGACGAACCGGCACCGATCCTCTGGATCGTCGGCGGACTGGTTGCCCAGCTGATGCTGCTGGAGACCGTCGGCTTCTCGATCGCCACCGGCTTGCTGTTCGCCGCGACCGCCAAGGGCTTCGGCCGCGGGCCGCTGTGGATGACCGTGCCGATCGGCATCGTCGTCAGCCTGGTGATCTGGCTGATCTTCACCCTTCTCCTCAAGCTGTCGCTGCCGGCCGGTCCGCTCGAACAGCTGTTCCGCTGAACGGGGAAACCGATGGATACCTTCGCTCTGCTCGGCAACGGTCTGTTGACCGCCATGGAGCCGATGAACCTGTTCTACGCGCTGATCGGCGTGACGCTGGGAACCGCGGTCGGCGTGCTCCCGGGCATCGGCCCGGCGCTGACCGTCGCACTGCTGCTGCCCGTCACCTACCAGCTCGACGCCGCCGGCTCGCTGATCATGTTCGCCGGCATCTACTACGGCGGCATGTATGGCGGCTCGACCACCTCGATCCTCCTCAACACGCCGGGTGAAAGCGCCTCGATCGTCACCGCGCTCGAGGGCAACAAGATGGCGCGTGCCGGACGCGGCGGACCGGCGCTGGCCACCGCGGCGATCGGCTCGTTCGTCGCCGGCCTGATCGCCACGCTGGCGCTCGCCTTCCTCGCACCCTGGGTGGTCAGCTTCGCGCTGTCGTTCGGCCCGGCCGAGTATTTCGCGCTGATGGTGCTCGCCTTCGTCACCGTATCGGCGGCCTTCGGCGATTCGACGCTGCGCGGACTGTCGGCGCTCGCCGTCGGCCTGACCCTCGGCCTGATCGGCATCGACCTGCAGACCGGCCAGGCGCGCCTGACCTTCAGCAATGTCGGTCCGTTCTTCACCAACCTTGCCGCCGAGCCCAGCGCCTTCACCGGCATCTACCTCTGGCTCGCCGGCTTCTTCGGCGACATCTCGGCGGCCCTCCTCGACGGAATCGAGGTCACCACGCTGGCCGTCGCGCTCTTCGCCATCGGCGAGACGCTGTCGGTTGCCGCCGCCGGCCACCGCACGCCGGACAAGGTTGAGGCGATCAAGGGCTCGCTCTGGATGAGCAAGGAGGACTGGAAGCGGTCGTGGAAGCCCTGGCTGCGTGGCACCGCGATCGGCTTCCCGATCGGCGCCATGCCGGCGGGCGGCGCCGAGATCGGCACCTTCCTGTCGTATGCGACGGAAAAGCAATTCGCCAAGAAGCCGGAGGAATTCGGCCATGGCGCGATCGAGGGCGTGGCCGGACCGGAGGCCGCGAACAACGCGTCCGCCGCCGGCACGCTGGTGCCGCTCCTGACGCTCGGCCTGCCGACCACGGCGACCGCGGCCATCATGCTGGCCGGCTTCCAGCAGTTCGGCCTGCAGCCGGGCCCGCTGCTCTTCGTCAACTCGCCGGACCTCGTCTGGGGCCTCATCGCCTCGCTGCTCATCGCCAACCTGATGCTGGTGGTGCTCAACCTGCCGCTGATCGGCCTGTGGGTCCGCTTGCTGACCATTCCGCGGCCGTGGCTCTACGCCGGCATCCTGGTGTTCGCGACGCTCGGCACGATCGGTGCCAACCCCTCGGCGGTGGAGCTCGGCATGCTCCTGCTGTTCGGCCTGATGGGCTATGGGCTCCGGCGTTTCGGCTACCCCATCGCCCCCGTGGTGGTCGGCCTGATCCTCGGGCCGATGGCGGAAAAGCAGCTGCGCAACGCGCTGGCGATCAGCCAGGGCGACGTGACGGTGCTCGTGCACTCGCCGCTGGCGATCATCCTGCTGCTGCTGGCGCTCGCAGCGCTGGTCGTGCCGCTGATCCTCCGGGCCCGCGGCCGCGGCAAGGTGCTCTCGCAGCTCGCCGCCAACGAAGACTGACCGGCCGGCGGCAGGTTTCCCCTGCCGCCGGCCGGTCCCCCATAGGGGCAACCCGTACCGATGCGGCGTGCCGCCGCCTGATCCGCCGCACCACCCGGCATGCCTGAGGACTGACGTATGGATTTCATCACCAGCGAGTCGCTGACCGCGCTCGCCCAGATCATCATGATCGACCTGGTGCTCGCCGGCGACAATGCCATTGTCATCGGCCTCGCCGCCGCCGGCCTGCCGAAGGATCTTCGGACCAAGGCGATTCTCGTCGGCATCATCGCCGCGACCGTGCTGCGCATCATCTTCGCCGCCGGCACGCAGTTCCTGCTGACGCTCGGCGGCGGCCTGCTGATCGGCGGCGGCCTGCTGCTGCTCTACGTCTGCTGGAAGATGTGGCACGAGCTGCGGACCTCGCAGCACGACCTCGAGAATGCCGATGCCGCGCTGCATGGCGACGCCGTCAGCGGCGCGCCGCGCAAGACCTTCGCGCAGGCCGCCTGGCAGATCGTCATCGCCGACGTCTCTATGTCACTCGACAACGTGCTGGCCGTCGCGGGCGCGGCGGGCGAGCACACCTGGGTGCTGATCGTCGGCCTCGTCCTGTCGATCGGCCTGATGGGCCTTGCCGCCAACTACATCGCCGCGCTGCTGCAGAAGCACCGCTGGATCGCCTATGTCGGCCTCGTCATCATCCTCTACGTCGCGCTGAAGATGCTGGTCGACGGCTCCGAAGCGGTCTGGCCCGGCACCTTCGCCTGGCTGCCGTTCCACGGCTGAACCGTTACCGCAGGGATCTCCCGTCAGGGGATCCCTGCGGTTTTTGATGAGAACAATCCCCGACAAGCAAAAGGCCCGCGACGCTCAGCGTCACGGGCCTTTTGGCATTATTTGGACTAGCCTGTTACGGCCAGCCGCGGCAGATCAGATCCTGCCGATGGCGTCCCAGGAGGCGCCCGAGATACCGACGGCGTTCAGCGCGCGGCTGTTCGGGCGATGACCGCTCTCGGCAGCAGCTGCGCAGGCGCCGGCGCCGCCGATGATGTCGGCGATCGACGCGAGGGTCGAGCGGATCGAGCGGCGGGTCGGGGCGGCAGCAGCGCGGGTCATTGAAGTCTCCTGGGTTGTTGTTGACCTTAATATGCGGATGTTGCGCCGCAATATGAAGTGCGGACTTCGCAGCGCAGGCATGCAACCAGTGAATAGCTGGCAACAGTGACCAGCCCCTGGCGCAGATCGTTACCAAAACCTTAATGCTGAAAAGCGGTATCAGCCGCTCGGCGCTTGCCTTCTCCGGCGTTTTTCGACGAGGTGCGCCAAGGAGGCGATGGGTCAATGCGGGTTCTGCTGGTGGAGGATACACTCGACGTCGCCTCGGCAATCGTCGCGAGCTTCGCCAAGCGCGGCCATGCGCTGGACCATGCCGCGACCGCCGCCGCCGCCGGCGACTTCCTGTCGGTGCAGGCCTACGACCTCGTCATCCTCGACATCAACCTGCCGGACGGCTCGGGCATAGACATCCTGAGGGATCTCCGCCGCGAACGGCGGGCGACGCCGGTGCTGATGCTGACGGCGCGGATCGACGTCGAGGACCGCATCGAGGCGCTCGACCTCGGCGCCGACGACTATCTGACCAAGCCCTTCGACCTCCGCGAGCTCGAGGCCCGGGCGCGCGCCTTGATCCGGCGGGGGAGCGAGGAGCGCGCCGGTACGATCGAGGTGGGCGACCTCGTGCTCGACCCGGCCGGCCGGGCGCTCAGCATCGGCGGCCAGCCGGTGACGCTCGCCCGGCGCGAGTTCAGCCTCCTGGAGATCCTCCTCGTCAACCGCGGCCGGGTGATGCCGAAGGCGCGGCTGTTCGAGAAGCTGTTCGGCTTTGCCGACGAGGATGTCGGTATGAACGCCATCGAGCTCTACGTCGCGCGGCTGCGGAAGAAGATCGAGGGCTCGCGCGTGCAGATCGTCACGCTGCGGGGCATCGGCTACCAGATCGCCGTCGATGACTAACTCGCTTGCCGGCCGCCTCGCGGTCACCATCGCGCTCATTCTCTCGGCCAGCGGCGTGGTGGTGACGCTCGCCGCCTACGCCTACGGCCGCGAGGCGGCAGAGGCCGCCTACGACCGGCTGCTCGCCGGCGCCGCCTTCCAGATCGCCCAGTCGATCTCGGTCTCGGCCGACCGGCTGACCGTCGACCTACCGGTCTCGGCTTTCGAGCTCCTGGCGCTCGCCACCGGCGACCGCGTCGTCTACCGGGTGATCGACCGCAACGGCGCGACCGTCACCGGCTATGACAGCGTCCGCCCGCCGACCGATACGCAAGGCGACCTCAGCTTCTATACCTCGACCTTCGGCGACGAGACGGTGCGGCTCGCCGCCACCCGCCGGCGCTTCGCCGAGCAGGCCTATAGCGGTGACGTCGAGGTGCTGGTCGGCCACACCACCCGCGCCCGAGACGCCCTGGCGCGCGACATCGCCACCAAGGCGATGCTGCTGGTGCTCGCCGCCGGCCTCGTCATCGCCGCGCTGACGCTGTTTGCGGTCCGCTCCTCGCTGGCGCCCCTTGCCCGCATCGAGCAGGCGCTGGCGGCACGTGATCCGAAGGACCTGTCGCCGCTCGCCGTCTCGACGCCGCGCGAGGTGGAGGCGCTGGTGGCGGCGATCAACCGTTTCATGGACCGGCTGCAGCGCCGCGTGACCGGCATGCAGACGCTGATCGCCGATACCGCGCACCAGCTGCGCACGCCGATCGCCGCTCTGCGCGCGCAGGCGCAGCTTGCCGGCGAGGAGACCGATCCGGGCGCGCTGAAGGCCATCGCCGAGAAGATCCACCGCCGCGCCATCGGGCTCGGGCGGCTCGCCGACCAGTTGCTGAACCAGGCGCTGGTCGTCCACCGCGGCGACGCACAGGCGGCCGAGACGCTGGACCTCAGGGAAGTCGCGATGGGGGTCGCCGACGAGATCGACGATCTCATGCCCGCCAGCGCGCTGCGGCTGGTGCTGGCGGAGGAGCCGGTCTGGATCGCCGGCGATGCCTTCAGCCTCGCCGAAGCGGTCAAGAACCTCGTCAACAACGCCTTTGCCTACGGGGTGGAGCCGGTGTCGCTGGTGGTCGAGCGCACCGATGGAGCGGCCGAGATCGCCGTGCTCGACCGCGGCGCCGGCATCCCCGACCCCGGCGCTGCCGGCCGGCGCTTCGCCCGGGCCAATCCTGCGGGCGGCGCCGGCATCGGCCTTGCGATCGTCGATGCGGTAGCGGCGAGCCATCAAGGCAGCCTGGCGCTGTCGCAGCCCGCCGGGGGCGGCTTTCGCGCCGCACTCCGGCTCCCCTTGGTCAGGCCGCCGGCATGAAGTCTCTGGCGCTCGCCCTTGCCGTCGTCCTCGCCCTTGCCGCGCCGTCCGCCGCCGTCGAGCCGGACAGCGTGTCGCAATACGGCACCCCGGCCGCGGAGGCGACGGAAACGCTGCGCGTTCAGGGCGCCACCGACCCTGAGTTCTTCGCAGCGCTGCTCGGGCGCTTCGCCGAGCTCAATCCGGGGCTGCATATCGTCTACGAGGACATCACCACCAACGCCCTGAACGGCCTCGCCGCTTCGGCCTGCGCGGGGACGATCCCCTCGGCGGACCTCGTCGTCAGTTCCTCGGTCGACCAGCAGGTGAAGCTCGTCAACGACGGCTGCGCGCAGCCCTATGCGTCGAGCGCCACCGCGACCATGCCGGATTGGGCGAGCTGGCGCGAGGAGCTGTTCGGGCTGACCTTCGAGCCGATCGTCATGGTCTACAACCGAGACCTCGTGCCGCCGGACAAGGTGCCGACGTCCCGCTTCGACCTCATCGACTTCCTGCGGCCGGACCACAACATCTTCACCGGCCGCATCGCCACCTACGACATCGAGGCCTCCGGCGTCGGCTATCTCCTCGCCTTCGCCGATTCGCAGCAGGCGACGACTTTCGGCCGGCTGATCGAGGCTTTCGGCCGCAACGACGTGGTGGCGACCTGCTGCTTCAAGGAGATCGTCGACGGCGTGGCCGCCGGCAAATACCTCCTCGCCTACAACATGTTCTCCTCCTACGCGCTGGCGCGCGCAGCCGCGGACAAGCGCATCGGCATCGTCGCGCCCAGCGACTACACGCTGGTCCTTTCGCGCGCCGCCTTCATCCCGAAAGCCGCGGCAAACCCGGCCATGGCAGGCGCCTTGCTGGACTTCACGCTGTCGGAGGAAGGCAAGCGGATCCTCGCCACGGCGTCGCTGATGGTCTCCTTCACCGAGGAGGGCGGCGGCATCGGCCCCTCGCTCGACGGCATGCCGAACCTTCGACCGATCACCTTCTCGCCGGTGCTGCTGGTCGGGCTCGACAAGGAGAAGCGGCGGCTGTTCTTGGACCTCTGGAACCAGTCGATCCGCATCGTCCGTTCCGGCATGCCGCCGAGCCTGCGAACCGACTGAGCGAGCCAGCACAGCGGCGGCAACGCAGACGCCTCCGCTTGGCGCTGATGTCCTAGCCGGCGGGTGCGAAACAGGCATGGCCCCGATCATGGCGTTTGCCGTCGCCGCCGTACCGGCCGGCATCACCCGTGCGCGAGGACGATCACCTTGTCGCCGCCGACATAGGCCAGCCTTTCGGATTTCGGCGGGTTGAGCACCACGCCGCCCATGCTGCGCGGATCGGCAGCGCCCTCGCGCGGCCGGCTGTAGCCGAAGGCGACCTCGCCGCGCAGCCGTGCCGATTCGGCGATGGTGTAGAACGTCACCGGTGCGTCGATGGCGACATAGTCCTCGACCGGGCGCATGTAGATTTCGGCGCCGTGCTCGTCGAGCAGTTCGTCGAAGATCGCGGCAAGATGCTGGTTCTCCGACGCCTGGGCCAGCATCAGCGACACCAGCTTGTTGCTGACCACGAAATCGTCGGCGCGGGTGACCTCGGCGAGCGCGCGGTTGCGCACGTCGGTCATCTCGCTGACGACGCCGATGTGCCGGCCCGCGGCCTCGGCGATGCGCCGCAGATGGAGCAGCGTCACCAGCGTGCGGGTATCGGCGGACTGGGCGGCCATGTGGTCGGAATAGCCGAGCACGATGACGCGGTCATAACCCGGGATCTCCAGCGATTCCAACGCGGGACGGTGGGCGGTGTCGATGCTGCACAGCTCGACATGCAGCCGGTCGCCGTCGATCTGCAGCGCGCGCAGCTCGGCCTCGAGCCCCGGCGTATCGGCGGCGACCGTCAGCAGCGAGCCCGGCTGGACATATTGCGCCAGCTCGCGCGCGATCATCGGCCCGCGGCGGTTCCAGCCGAGCAGCAGCGTCTGCTCGGGCCCCGCCGAAGCCGGCTGCGGGGCCCGAATGCTCGACAGCCTGAAATGCGCCGGGTTCGGTTTCGTCACCTTGATGGTGTCGTCGTCCTCGGCGATCACGATGGCCCGCATGTCGGCGGTGATCGGCGTGTCCATCGGCGGGTTCAGGCGGACGCGGCCGGACGGGTCGCAGAGGCCGATCAGCGTCGACGTCTCGTAGGACAG
The DNA here is from genome assembly GCF_055730125.2 of Mesocryomonas fontinalis. Taxonomy (NCBI): domain Bacteria; kingdom Pseudomonadati; phylum Pseudomonadota; class Alphaproteobacteria; order Hyphomicrobiales; family Aurantimonadaceae; genus Mesocryomonas; species Mesocryomonas fontinalis. Next base: position 43,190 of record NZ_JBUZWG020000007.1, read on the forward strand.
CATGGCATCGCCGAAGCGCATTCCCGACAGCAGCGGTTGGGCGAGCGCATAGATCTCGCAGCCGTCGAAATCGAGCAGCTCGGAATAGACAGCGGACAGGCCGGACTGTCGGCTCGACTGGACGACGATCTTGGAGATCAGGTCGTCGGCGAGCACCATCTGCAGCTCGCTGCCGCCCACCGCGCGGGCGATGTCGGCATTGCGGGCAAGGCGGATCTCGGCGGCGATCTGATAGGGCGCCGGCCGCCGCTGCGGATCGTTGACCAGCGCGAGGATGGTCTTGATGACGTCGGAATCGGGATCGTCGGTGGCCGGCGACAGCACGATCACCGATTTCGAGCCCTGCGGGTTGACGATGGCGAGGTCGTAGAGGTCGGTCGGGTCGCCGCTGCGGCAGATCACCTTGGTTCGGCCGAGCTTGCCGACCTTGGCGGCGATCTCGTCCTCCATCTCGACCTTGTCGCGCGCCGCCATGATGACGATGCGCGGCCGCTTCTGGTTGGCATTGGCGATGGCGAGTTCGGAAAGAATGTCGAAGATCGAGGGCGACCAGTTGAAGATGATGGTGTGGCCGGTCTCGAGGATGTTGCTGCGGCCCTTGCGCAGCTCGCCGAGCTTGGCGTCCATGCCGGTCGACAGGATGCCGATCAGCGCCGAGAAGATGAAGATGCCGGCCAGCGTCACCACCAGCATCACCAGGCGGAACGGCCAGCCGGTGTCGCCGCCCATGGTGCCGGCGTCCATCGTCCGCATCAAGGTCTCCCAGGATGCCTCGACGAAGCCGAGCGGACCCGCCCCTTCCGGCGCGACCTCGGTGACCGCGAGGAAGAGCCCGGCTGCAAGGATGATGATGAGCGAGGCGACCGACAGCCAGCCGATGAGGGCGATCGGCCCGGCGGCCATCGACTTGTCGAATTCATACCGGAGCCGCTCGGCCCAACCTGCCTGTCGCTTCATGGCCCCACCGCCTCGAGGCGGTCCTTCTGTCAGCAGGAAGTGCCCGGGGGGCCGCTGCTGGTCAGGGGTTCCGCTGGGTAAACCAAGGCATCGCAGGATCGCCGGGGTTTGGAAAGCCCGATCGGCAGTGGCAACGCCGTTTCGTCAGCGGCGCGTCTCGGCCGGCGGCAGCGCGGACGGGCGGACTTCGGCCTCGATCAGTCCTTCGTCGTCCTTCAGCTTGACACCGCTGAAGCCGAGCGCCCGCGCCCGCGTCAGAAAGCCGGCAAGCTTGGCGGCGGCGAGCGGCGGCGGAAGACCGCCGGCACGGATGTTGGAGACGCAATTGCGGTCGGCATCGGTCTTGCCGATGCGGGGGCCGAAAGTCAGGTAGGCGCCGAGGCTGTCGGCGGCCGACAGCCCCGGCCGCTCGCCGATCAGCATCAGCACCAGTTGCGCCCCGAGCGCGACGCCGATGGGGTCCGACAAGGCGACGCGCGCGCCCGTCGCCAGCACCACGGGGGCAACGCGCCATTCGCCCGGCAGGAGCTTCAGGACGCCGAGCGCGGTCTCGGCGGCATAGGTGTTGACCGCATGCGCCGATAGCCCGTCGCCGATGATCAGGCAGAGGTCCGGAGCGCCCTCCCCGTCGAGGGCCGTCAGCGCGTCGCGGGACGCATCGCTGAGGCGGCGGCCGAGGTCGGGTCGGCGGAGATAGGTCGCGCGGTCCCCGGCCTCGCTCGCCACCTGCACGGCGGCAACACCGCCCTCGGCAAGAGCGGCGGCGATCGCATCGGCTTCGAAGCCGGCATGCACGGCGTCGCGGGCCTTGGCATGCGCCTCGGCGAAATCGAGATGCGCCGATGTCGGCAGGCCAGCGCCGAAGCGCCCGAGGCCGATGCGGGCCTCGGTGTGCCGGCGGAGCGCGGCGATAGGGTGCAGCGGGACGGGCTTGTCGGTCATGAGGCCTCCAGCAGGCGCGAGCGCTCGAGGAGCGCTGCCGAGCGGTCGACCGCCCCCGTCGCGAGCTGACCCTTGGCGTCGAAGATGCCGAAATCCTGTGCCCAGCGCTCGAACTCCGGCGCGGCGCGCAGGCCCAGCGCGCCGCGGATATAGGCGGCGTCGTGGAACGAGGTCGACTGGTAGTTCAGCATGATGTCGTCCGAGCCCGGCACGCCCATCACGAAGTTGACGCCGGCGACGCCCAGCAGCGTCAGCAGGGTGTCCATGTCGTCCTGGTCGGCCTCGGCGTGGTTGGTGTAGCAGACGTCCACCCCCATCGGCAGGCCGAGCAGCTTGCCGCAGAAGTGGTCCTCCAGCCCGGCGCGGATGATCTCCTTGCCGTCGTAGAGATATTCCGGCCCGATGAATCCGACGACGGTGTTGACCAGCAGCGGGTCGAACTCGCGCGCGACCGCATAGGCCCGCGTCTCCATGGTCTGCTGGTCGAGGCCGTGATGGGCGTTGGCCGAGAGCGCCGATCCCTGGCCGGTCTCGAAATACATCGCGTTCTGGCCGACCGTGCCGCGGCCGAGTTCCTGCGCCGCCGCATGCGCCTCCCGGAGCACCGCAAGGTCGATGCCGAAGGAGGCGTTGGCCGCCTCGGACCCCGCCACCGACTGGAAGACGAGGTCGACGGGTGCGCCGCGCTCCATCACCGCGATCGCCGTCGTGACATGCGCGAGGATGCAGCTCTGCACCGGGCAGCCGAGGCGCAGGCGCAGTTCCTCGATGAGGTCGAGCAGGCGGATCATCGCATCGGGGCTGTCGGTCGCCGGGTTGATGCCGATCGTCGCGTCGCCGCAACCGAACTGCAGCCCGTCGACGATCGAGGCGGCGACGCCTTTCGGGTCGTCGGTCGGATGGTTCGGCTGGATGCGCACCGAAAGGTGGCCGGGAAGGCCGACTGTAGTCCGGAAGGCGGTGACCACGGGGCGCTTGCGGGCGACGGCGATGAGGTCCTGGTTGCGCATGATCTTCGAGACCGCGGCGACCATTTCCGGCGTCAGCCCCCATTTCAGCGCCGACAGCGTCTCGGGCGTCGCCGCCTCCGACAGCAGCCAGTCGCGGAACCCGCCGACCGAGAGGCCAGCGACCGGGGCGAAGGCTGCGGCATCGTGCCGGTCGAGGATCAGCCGCGACACCTCGTCGGTCTCGGGGTCGACCAGCGGCGTTTCGAGGAACTCGGCAAGGCCGGTATCGGCGAGCCGGCGCTGCGCCTTGACGCGCGCCTCCTGGCTTTCGCAGGCAAGGCCGGCCAGAAAATCGCCGGAGCGCGGCGGCGTGGCATACGCCATCAGCGTTCGCAAGGTCTCGGGGGACATGGAGCTCCTTTCGCTTCCGGCGCAGACCGGCCCGCAAGAACCGTCAGGGTTCTGCCGGTCGGTCGTTGCATAGAAATCCTCCCGCCATCCCGTATCGGCCGGGAAGGCAGAAGGCCGTCATCGTCGACACCTGCCGTATCAGACGCCATTCGTTTCGGCTGGTCAATTTGAAAGCAATGCGGTCTCTGCAGTCCGGCTGCGACCTCTGGCCAATCGACGCCGACCGCGGCCTCGGCTACCCCTGTCGGAGAGATCGCCGTCAGGGCGACGGGAGGAAGGCCGGTGGATTTCGCCTTGAGTGCCGAACAGGCCGCCATGTTCGACATGGCGCGCGGCTTCGCTATGACGAAGATGGCGCCCTTCGCGCAGGACTGGGAGGACGCCAAGGCGCTGCCGCGCGACGTCCTCTCCGAACTCGCGGGGCTCGGCATGGCGGCGATCTGCGTCGGCGACGACTATGGCTCGGGCCTCGGCCGGCAGGATTGCGTGCTCGTCTTCGAGGCGCTCGGCTATGGCGACCCCTCGGTCTCTGCTTTCCTCTCGATCCACAACCTCGTCGCCGGGATGATCGACCGCCACGGCAGCGCCGCGCAGCGCGCGCGGTTCCTGCCGGGGCTCGCCGCGATGCGCCAGATCGGCAGCTACTGCCTGACCGAGCCGGGCTCGGGCTCGGACGCGGCGGCCTTGCGCACCACGGCTCGGCGCGACGGCGACGACCTCGTCCTCGACGGCAGCAAGGCCTTTATCTCCGGCGCCGGCACCGCGGACGTCTATGTCGTGATGTGCCGCACCGGCGGGCCGGGGCCGAAAGGCATTTCGGCCGTCCTCGTCGAGAAGGACGCGCCCGGCCTCTCCTTCGGCGCTCAGGAGCGCAAGATGGGCTGGATCGCCCAGCCGACGGCCGAAGTGCGCTTCGACGGCTGCCGGGTGCCGGCGGAGAACCTCCTCGGCACGCAAGGACAAGGCTTCGTCTACGCCATGCAGGGTCTTGACGGCGGCCGCCTGAACATTGCCGCCTGCGCGCTCGGCGCGGCCCAGGCGACGCTCGACAAGTCGGTGCGCTACCTCCGGGAGCGCCAGGCCTTCGGCGGCCCGCTGTCCGATCTGCAGGCGCTGCGCTTCCGCCTCGCCGACATGGAGACGGCGCTGCAGGCGTCGCGCGTCTTCCTGCGGCAGGCGGCCTGGAAGCTCGACACCTCGGCGGCCGACGCCACCACCTTCTGCGCCATGGCCAAACGCTTCGTCACCGATGCCGCCTTCGAGGTCGCCAACCAGGCGCTGCAGCTGCATGGCGGCTACGGCTACCTCACCGACTTCGGCATCGAGAAGATCGTGCGGGACCTCCGCGTCCACCAGATCCTCGAAGGCTCGAACGAGATCATGCGGCTGATCACCGCGCGGGCGCTGCTCGGCGAGGGATGACAGCGAGCCCAAACCGCTTAGGGTCGGGCCCGAGCGCGTCGTACGACACCATCTCTCGAAAGGAACGGACATGAAGATCGGCTTTATCGGCCTCGGCAACATGGGCGCGCCGATGGCGGCGAACCTTGCAAAGGCCGGCCATGCCGTCACCGGCTACGACGCGGCGGGCGTCACCGTGGAAGGCGTCGCGCCGGCCGGTTCGCTCGCCGACGCCGTGCGCGAGGCCGAGGCGATCGTCACCATGCTGCCGAACGGCGCGATCGTGCGCGCGGTGCATGCCGAGATCATCGAGGCGGCCCGGCCGATGGCCCTCCTCATCGACTGCTCGACCATCGACGTCGAGAGCGCCCGCGCCGTCAACGATGCCGCGATGGAGGCTGACCTCATCGCTCTCGACGCCCCGGTCTCCGGCGGCACCGGCGGCGCGGCGGCGGGCACGCTGACCTTCATGGTCGGCGGCGCAGAGGGAGCCTTCGAGCTGGCGCGGCCGCTGTTCGAGATCATGGGGTCGAAGGCGGTGCATTGCGGCTCGGCCGGCGCCGGACAGGCGGCGAAGATCTGCAACAACATGATCCTCGGCATCTCGATGATCGCGGTCTGCGAAAGCTTCCACCTCGCCGACCAGCTCGGCCTTTCCCGTCAGGCGCTGTTCGACGTCGCCTCCACCTCGTCGGGCGCCTGCTGGTCGCTCAACACCTATTGCCCCGCCCCCGGCGTCGGCCCGAAGACCCCGGCCGACAACGGCTACCAGCCGGGCTTCTCGACCGAGCTGATGCTGAAGGACCTGACGCTGGCGGCAGAGGCGGCGCAAGCGACCGGAGCCCATACCGCGCTCGGCGAGCATGCCCGCGCGCTCTATGTCGCGTTCGATGCCGAGGGCGGCCGGGGCCGCGACTTCTCCGCCATGCTGGAGCATCTGTCGGCCCGCTAGCCTCGACGTCGCGATCAGGCCAGCTTCCGTCTCAGGCGGATCGACGGCCGTCGCGGCGAAGCGCATGATGGCGGCATTCCAATCAAGCGGTGGGCCATGTCAGCGTCAGCGTCGAACGATCCCCTCCTGCAGCCTTACCAGCTCAGGCACCTGACCCTTCGCAACCGCATCATGTCGACGGCGCACGAGCCGGCCTATTCCGAAGACGGCATGCCGAAGGACCGCTACCGGCTCTACCACGTGGAGAAGGCCAGGGGCGGCATCGCCATGACGATGACCGCCGGCTCGGCGATCGTCTCGCCGGATTCGCCCGCCTCCTTCGGCAACCTTCACGCCTACAAGGACGAGATCGTGCCGCACATGAAGCGGCTTACCGACGAGTGTCACGAGCATGGCACCGCGGTGATGATCCAGATCACCCATCTCGGCCGCCGAACCTCGTGGAACAAGGCCGACTGGCTGCCCGTCGTCTCCGCCTCGCCGGTGCGCGAGGCGGCCCACCGGGCCTTTCCGAAGGCTGCCGAGGACTGGGACCTCGAGCGCATCGCCAAGAACTACGGCGATGCCGCCGCCCGGATGAAGGAGGCCGGGCTCGACGGTGTCGAGATCGAGGCCTATGGCCACCTCCTCGACAGCTTCTGGTCGCCCGCCACCAACCAGCGCGACGACGAGCACGGCGGCTCGCTCGACAACCGGCTGCGCTTCACCTGGATGATCGTCGACGCCGTGCGCGCCGCCGTCGGGCCGGACTTCATCGTCGGTACCCGCATGGTCGCCGACGAGGCCTGGGACATCGGCCTGTCGAAGCGCGAGGGCGTCGAGATCGCCCGGCGGCTGGTGGCGTCGGGCAAGATCGACTTCATCAACGTCATCCGCGGCCATCTCGACCACGACAAGGACCTGACCGACGTCATCCCGATCCAGGGCATGCCGGCCTCGCCACATCTGGATTTCGCCGGTGAGGTGCGCGCGGCGACGAAGTATCCGGTGTTCCACGCCGCCCGGATCGCCGACGTCGCCACCGCGCGGCACGCCATCGCCGAGGGCAAGCTCGACATGGTCGGCATGACCCGCGCCCACATCGCCGACCCGCACATCGTGCGCAAGATCATGTCCGGCCGGGAGCACGAGATCCGCCCTTGCGTCGGCGCGACCTACTGCCTCGACCGGATCTACGAGGGCGGCGGGGCGCTGTGCATCCACAATGCCGCGACCGGCCGCGAAGAGTTCATGCCGCAGCTGTTGAAGCGCTCCGATACGCCCGGCAAGCGCGTCGTGGTGATCGGCGCGGGACCTGCGGGCCTCGAAGCCGCGCGCGTCGCCGCCGAGCGCGGCCACAGCGTCGTCGTGCTGGAGGCGAGCGGCCAGGCCGGCGGACAGGTCAGCCTTGCCGCCCGCGTGCCGCGCCGGCGCGAGATGGCGGGGATCATCGACTGGCGGCTTGCCGAGCTGGAGCGGCTCGGCGTCGAAATCCGCTACAACGTCTATGCCGAAGGCGCCGACGTCACGGCCGAGAACCCCGACATGGTGTTCGTCGCCACCGGCGGCCTGCCGCAGAACCCGCCGCTCGAAGAAGGCGCCGACCTCGTCGTCTCCAGCTGGGACATCCTCGCCGGCACCGTGAAGCCGGACGGCCCAGTGCTGTTCTACGACGACAACGGTGCCCACCAAGGCCTCAGCGCCGCCGAGATGATCGTACGCGCGGGCGTCGCCCTCGAATTCGTCACCCCCGAGCGCAACTTCGCGCCCGACGTCGGCGGCATGAACCACGTGCCCTTCGCGAAGGCTTTCGCGGAGACGGGAACGCGCATCACCATCGCCAAGCGCCTCAAATCGGTGAAGCGGCGCGGCAACGGTCTCGTCGCCGTGCTCGACAGCGACTGGGCACCGGGGCATCCCGAGGAGCGCGAGGTGGCGCAGGTCGTCGTCGAGCACGGCACCTCGGCGATGGAGGAGCTGTACTTCGAGCTGAAGCCCGCCTCCCGCAACCTCGGCGCCGTCGATTACGACGCGCTGATCGCCGGCCGCTGGCCGCTGCCGGACCGCAACCCGGCCGGCAGCTTCCACCTCGTACGGATCGGCGATGCGGTGGAGTCGCGCAACATCCACGCCGCGATCTACGACGGCCTGCGCTACGCCATGCTGCTGTAGGCCGCATCGGGTTCTATCGTCGCCTCAGAACGGCCCCGGCGCGGACACGGCCTACGCCCGATTTTCGGCGGCGCCAGACACGGGAAGCGTCGACGCCAGACGGGATGGGTCACCGGATGCCGAAGCCCCGCATCGGCGTTTGCGGCGTCCGCCGTTTGCGCCGCTACAGCTTCACCGTCCGCAGCCGCAGGGCGTTGGCGATGACCGACACGGAGGACAGGCTCATCGCCGCCGCCGCCAGCATCGGCGACAGCAGCCAGCCGAAGAGGGGATAGAGGACGCCGGCCGCCACGGGCACGCCGACGAGGTTGTAGGCAAAGGCGAAGAACAGGTTCTGCCGGATGTTGGCGATCGTCGCCTCGGACAGCCGGCGGGCACGCAGCAGGCCGTCGAGATTGCCCTTCACCAGCGTGATCCCGGCGCTTTCGATGGCAACGTCGGCGCCGGTGCCCATGGCAATGCCGACCTCGGCCGCCGCCAGCGCCGGCGCGTCGTTGACGCCGTCGCCGGCCACCGCCACCCGGCGCCCAGCGGCCTGCAGACGGGCCACCAATGCCTGCTTGTCCTCGGGCCGCAGGGCGGCATGCACGTCGCCGATGCCGAGTTGCCGGGCGACATGCCGGGCGGGGCCCTCGGCGTCGCCGGTCGCCATGACCAGTTGCAGACCTTCCGCCTGCAGCGCCCGGACGGCTTCGGCCGCGCCCGGCTTGATGGGATCGGCGACCGCAACAAGGCCGATGACGGCGCGATCGACCGCAACGAACACCGCGGTTCGGCCGAGACCTTCCAGCGCTTTGGCCTTCTCGTTCAGCGTGGCAAAACCTGGCCCCGCGCAATCCTCCATCAGCGTGCGGTTGCCGAGGCACACCGCCTTGCCGTCGATCCGGCCGCGAACGCCCTGGCCCGTCACGGCCTCGAAGTCCGCCGTCTCGGCCAGCGTCAGCCCCTTTTCGGCGGCACCGGCGAGGATCGCCTCGGCCAGCGGATGCTCCGAGCCGCGCTCGAGGCTGGCGGCCAGCCGCAGCAGTGCATCGCTCTTGCCGTCGAGCGCGACGACGTCGGTCAGCGCCGGGCGCCCCGCGGTCAGCGTGCCCGTCTTGTCGATGATCAGCGTGTCGACGCCGGCAAAGCGCTCCAGCGCCTCGGCGCTTTTCACCAGGACGCCGGCCTGCGCGCCCCGGCCGGTGGCGGTCATGATCGACATCGGCGTCGCCAGCCCCAGCGCGCAGGGGCAGGCGATGATCAGCACCGACACGGCGGCGACCACGGCATGGGCGAGCGCCGGTGCCGGGCCGAGCAGCGCCCAGGCGGCAAAGGCGAGCACCGCCACCGCCACCACGGCCGGCACGAAAGCCCCGGCCACTCGGTCGGCAAGGCCCTGGATCGGCGCCCGCGAGCGCTGGGCGGTCGCGACCATCGCGACGATCCGCTGCAGCACGGTGTCCGAACCGACCGCTTCGGCGGCCATGACGAAGCCGCCCGTCCGGTTTAGCGTGCCGCCGGAAACCTTGTCGCCAACGGCCTTCTCGACCGGCAGCGGCTCGCCGGTCAGCATGCTCTCGTCGACCGACGAGCGGCCTTCTACCAGCATACCGTCGACCGGAACGCTCTCGCCCGGCCGCACCCGCAGCCGGTCGCCCGTCACCACCGTCTCCAGCGCGACGTCCGCCTCGCTGCCGTCTGCCGACAGCCGCCGCGCCGTCTTCGGCGCGAGGTCGAGCAGTGCCCGGATCGCCGATCCCGTGCGCTCGCGCGCTTTCAGCTCGAGGATCTGACCGACGAAGACGAGCGCGACGATCACCGCCGCCGCCTCGAAGTAGACCGGCACCGTGCCGCCCATCTCGCCGCCCTCCCCCATCGCCATGCCCTGCCGGAACGAGGCTGGGAACAGGCCGGGCAGGAAGGTCGCGACGACCGAGGTGATATAGGCCGCCCCGACGCCGAGCGCGATCAACGTCCACATGTTGGGCGAGCGGTTGAGCAGCGATTGCCAGCCGCGGCGGAAGAAGGGGATAGCGGCCCACAGCACCACCGGCGTCGCCAGTGCGAATTCGGCGAGGAGGGCGGCGCGCTCGCCGATCCAGCCGCGCACCGGCAAGCCCAGCACCGGCCCCATCGACACGACCAGCAGCGGCACGGCGCAGGCGACGCTGACCCAGAGACGGCGGGTGAAGTCGACAAGTTCCGGGTTCGGCCCGGCATCGGCGGCCGGCACGCCCATCGGCTCCAGCGCCATGCCGCATTTCGGACAATCGGCAAAATGGTCGCTGATCACCTCGGGGTGCATCGGGCAGGTGTAGAGCGCGCCTTTTGGCACCGGTGCCGGCGCCGGGCGGTCGCCAAGATAGGCCAACGGTTCGGCCTCGAACTTCTGCCGGCAGCCCGTGGAGCAGAAGTAGAACCGCTGGCCCTCGTGCTTGGCCATGTGCGCCGCCGTCGCCCGGTCGACCGTCATGCCGCAGACCGGGTCGACGGCCGAGAGATAGGCCTGCGGATCGGCCTCGAATTTCGTGCGGCAGCCGGCACAGCAGAAGTGGAAGACCCGCCCTTCCCGCTCGATTGTGGGCTTGCCCGCTGCGGGATCGACCAGCATGCCGCAGACGGGATCGCGGGTGACACCGGCATCGGTGGCATGGGGATGATGGTGGGCGTTCATGTACGGCTCCCAAGCTCTAACTCAAGAGATGGGGCTTCCAGCCACGGGAAGGTCAAGGGGTGTTGGTGCACCGCAGCCCAACGTCTTGAATGGTCATCGGGACTTTCAAGAACGTCTCCCCCGCTTGCGGTCGCCATCCTCGGCCGCAGGGCGGGGACCCATGCCACCCCAGTGACGCGTCGGTCCGCTTCAGGGTGGAGGGAATGTTTCTCCAGCCCGCACTTGTTCGACGGCTTGGCATGGATCCCCGCGCTGCGCGCGAGGATGACGAGAGGTACGGTTTTACGCTCTCGCCGCCCCCCCAAGGACGATGGTTCTTCGATCGGTGATTCCGCATGGGAACACCGCTGCCCTCCCGTCATCCTCCGCCACCAGAAAAAAGCCGCGCGGCCCATTCTCGGACGGCGCGGCAAGAGCGGCCCAACGGGGAGGACGTCAGGCCGCTTGGCGGGGAACCCCGGCGATGCTGTCGCGGATCGCCTTCATGTTGGCCCCGTAATGCGCCGGCGTGCCGCCGCGGAAGACTGCAGATCCCGCGACCAGGACGTTGGCGCCCGCTTCCACCACCAGCGGCGCCGTCTCGGGCGTCACGCCGCCATCGATCTCGATGTGGATCGGCCGGTCGCCGATCATCGCCTTGACCCGCCGGACCTTGTCGACGACCGCAGGGATGAAGGCCTGGCCGCCGAAACCGGGATTGACGGTCATCAGGAGCACGAGGTCGACGCGGTCAAGCACGTAGGCGATGACGCTCTCCGGCGTCGACGGGTTCAACGCAACGCCGGCCTTCTTGCCGAGCCCGCGGATCGCCTGCAGCGAGCGGTCGAGATGCCGCGTCGCCTCGGCATGCACGGTGATGAGGTCTGCCCCGGCCTCGGCGAACGCCTCGAGATAGAGGTCCGTCGGCTCGATCATCAGATGGCAGTCGAACAGCTTCGCCGAGGCCGGGCGGATCGCCTTCACGATGCCGGGGCCGAAAGTGATGTTCGGCACGAAATGGCCGTCCATGACGTCGAGGTGGATCCAGTCGGCGCCGGCCTTGTCGACATCCGTCACCTCGGGCCCAAGGCGGGCGAAATCCGCCGAAAGGATCGACGGGGCGATGATGAGGTCCATGGTGTTCCCTTCCCTGATGCTTCTTCGGCTCGTCTGCTTCGGCTATTCCGCTTCGGCAGGGGCCTGCCGGCGCGAGGCGTCGAAGACCCGGCTCACCGAGATGTCCACCGCTTCGATACACGACAATTGCGCCGCGTTAAGGGGGCCGGTCGCGCTTTCGAACAGCCGGTTCGCCTGGCGCAGCCGCGCCCGGTCCAGGGCGTTGCGGATCGAGCGGGCATTGGCGAAGTGAGGCTGCTGCCGCCGCTCGCCGATATAGCGCTCGAGCACCGCCTTCGCCTCCGGGCTCAGCGTGTAGTTCTGGCGCGACAGCATGCCCTCCGAGATGGTCAGCAACTCGCCGTCGGAGTAGTCTGGGAAGTCGATGTGGTGGGCGACACGCGAGCGGAAGCCGGGATTGCTCTCGAAGAACTTGTCCATCCGGTCGGCATAGCCGGCGAGGATCACCACCAGATCGTCGCGCTGGTTCTCCATCACCTGCAAGAGGATCTCGATCGCCTCCTGGCCGTAGTCGCGCTCGTTGTCCGGCCGGTAGAGATAGTAGGCCTCGTCGATGAACAGCACGCCGCCCATCGCCTTCTTCAGGATCTCCTTGGTCTTCGGCGCGGTGTGGCCGATGTACTGGCCGACCAGATCGTCGCGGGTGACCGAGACGAGATGGCCCTTCCGGATGTAGCCGAGACGGTGGAGGAGGTTCGCCATCTTCATCGCCACCGTGGTCTTGCCGGTGCCGGGATTGCCGGTGAAGCTCATGTGCAGCGTCGGCGTGTCGTGCGCGAGGCCCATCGCCTTGCGTGCGCGCTCGACCAGCAGCAGCGCCGCCGTCTCCTTGATCCGCTGCTTCACCGGCTTCAGGCCGACCAGCGACTGGTCGAGCTCTTCCAGCACCTCGCCGACGCCGGCCTCCTCGTATTCGCGGCGGAGGTCGACGGTCTGGGGCGGGGACGCGGGTTCGGCGGTGGTCGGATCAGCGGTGGTCGTGCTCATGACTCGCTCCTTGGGATATCGTTCGAAGGGGGCGGCAGCTCGCCCCCCTCTGTCCTGCCGGACATCTCCCCCTTAATGAGGGAGATCGGCAGTTGCGGCCGGCGACGAGCCGATCTCCCCACCCGAGGGGGAGATGCCGGCAGGCAGAGGGGGGCGCCGTAGAGCGCCGCCCCAAAGCCTCAAGCCGGGTAGCGCTCGCTCTCCGGCAGGTCGACGGAATACCCCTCCGTCGAATAGCGGATGGTGCGGCCGTCGCCTTCCTGGCGGCGAAGGCGGAAGCCGGGCTCGACCGCGGGGCGGTTGACGATGAAGGACAGCTTCACCGACTCCCAGCCATGCGTCGAGTCGAAGGCGGAGACGCGAATGTAGCGGCCGCCGTAGACCTTGCGGCATTCGGCCAGCTCCATCATCACGCCGGCCGCATCCGGCACGTCAAACATCGGGTGGCCCCACATGTCCCAATACGTGTTGCGCGGGTGCGGGTCGTCGGTGAACTCGATGTTCACCGCCCAGCCATTGTCGATGCAGTACTGGATCTGCGCGGAGATCTGGGTGTCGGTGAGGTCGGGCAGGAAGGAGAAGGCTCCCTGGGTGATACGCATGGCGTCGTTCCTCTCGAAGGATTTGGCTGTCGGCCGTCGCGGCGCGAGCGGTCGTGGCACGGAAAACAGGTTGCGGTGGGCCGTCGGTGCCGGGCGGCAGGACCGCCCGGCAGAGATCAGGCGGCGGCCGTCGCGGAGACCTGGTAGTCCGGCGAGTCGGTCGAGGCGTAGTTGAAGGTGACGTCCTTCCAGGTATCCAGCGCCTGACGCAGCGGCGTACAGGTCTTGGCGGCAGTCGCCAGAATCTCCGGCCCTTCGTTGACGATGTCGCGACCCTCGTTGCGGGCGAGGACCATGCATTCCAGCGCGACGCGGTTGGCCGTGGCGCCGGCGCCGATGCCCATCGGATGGCCGATCGTGCCGCCGCCGAACTGCAGCACGGTGTCCTCGCCGAGGAGGTCGAGGAGCTGGTGCATCTGGCCGCAATGGATGCCGCCCGAGGCGACCGGCATGACCTTGTTGAGCGAGGCCCAGGGCTGGTCGAAGAAGATGCCATTGCCAAGGTTCTTCGGCGTGAACTCGTCGCGGCAGATGTCGTAATAGCCCTTCGTCGTCGCCGGATCACCCTCCAGCTTGCCGACCACGGTGCCGGCATGGATGTGGTCGACGCCCGCCAGCCGCGACCACTTGGCGATGCAGCGGAAGGAGACGCCATGGTTCTTCTGCCGCGTGTAGGTCGAGTGTCCGGCGCGGTGGAGATGCAGGATCATGTTGTTGCGCCGCGCCCACTTCGACATGGACTGCATCGCCGTCCAGCCGATGACGAGATCGATCATGATGATGGTCGAGCCGAGTTCCTTGGCGAATTCGGCGCGCTCGTACATGTCCTCCATCGTCGCCGCGGTGACGTTGAGGTAGCTGCCCTTGATCTCGCCGGTGGCGGCCTGCGCCTTGTTGACCGCCTCCATGCAGTAGAGGAACCGCTCGCGCCAATCCATGAAGGCCTGGCTGTTGATGTTCTCGTCGTCCTTGGTGAAGTCGAGCCCACCCTTCAGCGCCTCGTAGACGACGCGGCCGTAATTGCGGCCGGAGAGGCCAAGCTTCGGCTTGACGGTGGCGCCAAGCAGCGGCCGGCCGAACTTGTCGAGGCGTTCGCGCTCGACGACGATGCCGGTCGGCGGGCCAGGATAGGTCTTCACGTAGGCCGTCGGCAGCCGCATGTCCTCCAGCCGCAGGGCCTTCAGCGGCTTGAAGCCGAAGACGTTGCCGATCACCGACGCGGTGAGGTTGGAGATCGAGCCGTTCTCGAAGAGGTCGATGTCGTAGGCGATGTAGGCGAAGTAGCTGCCTTCGGCGTTCGGCACCGCATCGACCTGATAGGCCTTCGCCCGGTACTTCTCGGCGGCGGTGAGGCGGTCGGTCCAGACCACCGTCCAGGTCGCGGTCGAGGATTCACCGGCGACGGCCGCCGCGGCCTCGATCGGGTCGACGCCATCCTGCGGCGTGATCCGGAAGCAGCAGATGACGTCCGTCTCCTTCGGGACGTAGTCTGGCTCCCAGTAGCCCATCTTCTTGTATTCCATGACGCCAGACTTGTAGCGGTCCTTGCCGGTAACGGTCTGTGACTTCTCTTGCATGGTCGTTTCCTCCAAATGCCCAGTGCATAGACGTGACGGGTCGTTCCGCGGCGGGGCCGCGGTCGGGCTCGACGGTGAAGCTGCGGCATGCCGCAGGTAGGTTTCGGTTGTGTCGGCTGCGGCGGGCCGCAGATGCTCTCAGGCGGCCGCTTGCTGCAGCCCTGTCTGCGGATCCAGTTCGCCGCGCTGATAGCGTTTCGCCATCGCGTCGAGGCCGATGCAGCGGATCATCGACGCCTTGCCGGCGGTGCCGAACTGCTCGTTGCGGTCGACGCAGAGCGCCTCGAGCGCATCCATCGCCGGCTGCAGGAACTTGCGCGGGTCGAACTCCTGCGGCCGTTCCATCGCGATCTTCCGGAACTGCCCGGCCATCGCCATGCGGCAGTCGGTGTCGATGTTCACCTTGCGCACGCCGTGGCGGATACCGCGCACGATCTCCTCGACCGGCACGCCCCAGGTCTGGGGCATCTCGCCGCCATAGCGGTTGATGACGTCCTGCAGCGCCTGCGGCACCGAGGAGGAGCCGTGCATGACGAGATGGGTGTTCGGCAGCTTGCGGTGGATCTCCTCGATGATCCCCATCGCCAGGATGTCGCCATCCGGTTGCCGGGAGAACTTGTAGGCGCCGTGCGAGGTGCCCATGGCGATGGCGAGGGCGTCGACACCGGTGCGGCGGACGAAGTCGACCGCCTGGTCGGGATCGGTCAGCATCTGGTCGTGGCTGAGCACGCCTTCCGCGCCGTGGCCGTCCTCGGCCTCGCCGGTCCCGCTCTCCAGCGAGCCGAGCACGCCGAGCTCGCCCTCGACCGAGGCGCCGACCCAGTGCGCCATCCGCGTCACCCGCTCGGTGATCGCGATATTGTAGTCGTAGGAGGCCGGCGTCTTCATGTCGGCCTCGAGCGACCCGTCCATCATCACCGAGGTGAAGCCGTGCCGGATCGCGGTGAGGCAGGTCGCCTCGTCATTGCCGTGGTCCTGGTGGATGCAGACCGGAATGGTCGGGTACATCTCCACCAGTGCGTCCATCATCTTGGACAGCATGATGTCGTTGGCATAGGCCCTGGCGCCCCGGGACACCTGGAGGATGACCGGGGCATCACACTTCGCCGCCGCCTTCATAATGGCGAGGCCCTGCTCCATGTTGTTGATGTTGAAGGCAGGAACGCCGTAGTCGTAGTCGGCGGCATGGTCGAGAAGCTGGCGAAGTGTGATCTTGGCCATCGCGGGGTACTCCTATGTCATGTTGACTGGGTCTTCAGGATTTCGATCCCCGGCAGGTCGCGCCCCTCGAGCCATTCGAGGAAGGCCCCGCCCGCCGTGGACAGGTAGGTGAAGTCGTCGGCGACGCCGGCAGCGTTCAGCGCCGCCACCGTGTCGCCGCCGCCGGCGACCGTGATCAGCCGGCCGGCCTTGGTGAGGGCCGCTGCGGCCTGCGCCACCGAATTGGTGGCGGCGTTGAACGGCTCGATCTCGAAGGCGCCGAGCGGTCCGTTCCACAGAAGCGTGGCGCAGGTCTCGAGCGCCGCGTTGATCGCGGCAACGGTCTTCGGCCCGACGTCGAGCGCCATGGCGTCCGAAGGGATAGAGTCGATGGCGACCGTCTCGTTCGCGGCATTCGCCTTGAACTCGCGGGCGACGACGACGTCGACAGGCAAGTGCAGCGTGCACCCCGCGCCTTCCGCCATCGCCATCACCTTCTTCGCCGTCTCCATGGCGTCCGGCTCGTACAGCGACTTGCCGACATCGTGGCCCTGCGCCGCGAGGAAGGTGTTCGCCATGCCGCCGCCGATGACGAGGTGGTCCATCTTCGGCACCAGGAACTCCAGGACGCCGATCTTCGACGACACCTTCGCCCCGCCGACGAGCGCGGCCACCGGCCGCTTCGGCGTATCGAGCGCGGCTTCCAGCGCCTTCACCTCGGCCATCAGCGACGGACCGGCATAGGCCGGCAGGATCGTCGCCAGCTGGTAGGTCGAGGCATGCGCCCGGTGGGCGCAGGAGAAGGCGTCGTTGACGTAGAGATCGCCGAGCGCCGAGAGCCTCAGCGCGAAGGTCTTGTCGTTGGCTTCCTCTTCCGCGTGGAAGCGCAGGTTCTCGAGGACGGCGACCTCTCCATCCTTCAGCACGCCCGCGACCTTCTCGGCCTCGATGCCGACGCAGTCCGCCGCGAACTGCACCGGCCGCCCAAGGATCTCGCCGAGCTTTTCGGCGACCGGCCGCAGCGAGAAGTGCGGGTTCACCTCGCCTTTCGGCCGGCCGAGATGGCTGAGCACGACGACTTTCGCGCCGCGCTCGGTGAGTGCCGTGACCGTCGGGGCGAAGCGCTCGAGGCGCGTCGCATCGGTGATGACGCCGTCCTTCATCGGCACGTTCACGTCGGCGCGGATCAGCACGGTCTTGCCGGCGACGTCGACGCCGTCGATCGGGCGGAGCTGGCCGCCGCTCAAGCCACCAG
This sequence comes from Mesocryomonas fontinalis, assembly GCF_055730125.2. Lineage (NCBI taxonomy): Bacteria > Pseudomonadati > Pseudomonadota > Alphaproteobacteria > Hyphomicrobiales > Aurantimonadaceae > Mesocryomonas > Mesocryomonas fontinalis. The sequence goes on from NZ_JBUZWG020000007.1 coordinate 60,347, forward strand.
CTCCTTGCCGGCGGCAAGGATTGCCTCGGCGGTGATGCCGAAGTGCTCGTAGAGCAGCGGTGCCGGACCCGAGGCACCGAAGGAGTTCATGCCGATGAAGCGGCCGTTATCGCCGATCCAGCGGTCCCAGCCGAAGCGGGCGGCCGCCTCGACGCCCATGCGCGGCGCGGTGCCGAGGACCGAGGCGCGGTAGGCGTCGTCCTGCTCGAGGAAGAGTTCCCAGGACGGCATGGAGACGACGGCGACGCGGATGCCCTCGGCCTTCAGCTTCTCGGCGCCGGCGATGGCGAGTTCGACCTCCGAACCGGTGGCAAGGATCGTCAGCTGGCGCTCGCCGCCCTCCGCTTCGCGCAGGACATAGGCGCCCTTGGCGGTGCGGTTCTCGGCAACGTCGCCGCCGCGCAGCGTCGGCAGGTTCTGGCGCGACAGCGAGAGCACCGACGGGCGCTTGGTCTCGGTGACCGCGATCTCCCAGGCTTCCGCCGTCTCGATCGCATCCGCCGGGCGGAAGACGAGGAGGTTCGGCGTCGCCCGGAGCATCGCGAGGTGCTCGATCGGCTGATGCGTCGGGCCGTCTTCGCCAAGGCCGATGGAGTCATGCGTCAGGACGTAGATGACGCGCAGCCCCATGAGCGCCGAGAGCCGGATCGCGCCGCGGGCATAGTCGGAGAAGACGAGGAACGTGCCGCCATACGGGATGAAGCCGCCGTGCAGCGCGAGACCGTTCATCGCCGCGGCCATGCCGTGCTCGCGGATGCCGTAGTGGATGTAGCGGCCGGAATAGTCGCCGGGAGTGACCGAGGTCATGCTCTTGGTGAGGGTGAACACCGAGTGCGTCAGGTCGGCCGAGCCGCCGATGGTGATGTCGGTGGCGTCGTTGATGACCTGCAGCGTCGCCTCGGAGGACTTGCGGGTCGCGATCTTCGGCTGCTCGGTCGAGAGCTTCTCGCGGAAAGCCTGCATGGTCTCGGCAAAATCGTGCGGCAACGTCGTCGCGGCGTGGCGGCGGAACTCCTCGGCCCGGTTCGAGCCGTCGACGCGGTTCTCCCATTCGGCGCGGGCCTCGGCACCCTTTTCGCCGACCTTGCGCCAGCCCTTGACCACGGCCTCCGGCAGGACGAACGGCTCGGACTCCCAGATCAGCGCCTTGCGGGCCCCGGCGATCTCCTCGGCGCCGAGCGGCGCGCCATGCGTCTTCTCGGTGCCCTGCAGCTTCGGCGCGCCATAGCCGATGATGGTGCGGCAGGCGATCAGCGCCGGCTTGTCGGAGTTGCGCGCGGTGGCGATGGCGTCGCGGATGGCGTCGTCGTCGAGGCCGTCGATCGACACCGCCGTCCAGCCGGCCGCCTCGAAGCGCTTGATCTGGTCCATCGAGGTCGACAGCGAGGTGCGGCCGTCGATCGAGATGTTGTTGTCGTCCCAGAGCACGATCAGCTTGTTCAGCTTCAGGTGCCCGGCAAGATCGATCGCCTCGTGGCTGATGCCCTCCTGCAGGCAGCCGTCGCCGCAGATGACATAGGTGTGGTGGTCGACCATCGCGTCGCCGAAGCGGGCATTGGCGAGCCGTTCGGCCAGCGCCATGCCGACGCCGGTGGCAAGTCCCTGGCCGAGCGGGCCGGTGGTGGTCTCGATGCCCAGCGCATGGCCGTATTCCGGATGGCCCGCGGTGCGCGAGCCGATCTGGCGGAAACTCTTCAGCTGGTCGATGTCCATGTCGGAATAGCCGAGCAGGTGATGGACGGCATAGAGGAGCATCGAGCCGTGGCCGGCCGACAGGATGAAGCGGTCGCGGTCGGGCCAGGTCGGGTTCGAGGGATCGACCTTGACGAAGTCGCGGAACAGCACCGAGGCGACGTCGGCCATGCCCATCGGCATGCCGGGATGGCCGGAATTGGCCTTCTGGACGGCGTCCATCGTCAGGGCGCGGATGGCGTTCGCCATGTCGCGGGCGTCCTGGTCGACGGTCTTCGGATCAGGCTTGGCTGAGGTGGTGGACATCTGTCTCTTTCGGGTCTCAGGCCGCGCGGCGCTTGCGCTCGATGAGCTGCAGGATGAGCGGCGTCAGGATCAGTTGCATGGCGAGGTCGAGCTTGTTGCCCGGGGCCACGATGGAGTTCGCTCTCGACATGAACGAGTTCGGAATCATCGAGAGCAGATACGGAAAGTCGATACCCCGCGGACGGGCAAACCGGATCACGATCATTGATTCGTCGGCGGTGGGGATCCACCGGGCGATGAACGGATCCGATGTATCGACGATCGGCACGCGTTGGAAGTTGATGTCCGTCAGCGCGAACTGCGGACAGATGTATTTGATGTAGTCCGGCATGCGGCGCAGGATCACGTCCATGACCGCTTCGGTGGAGTAGCCGCGCGACGCCTTATCCCGGTGAATCTTCTGGATCCATTCGAGGTTGATGACCGGCACGACGCCGATCTTCAGGTCGACATGGGCGGCAAGGTCCACCGTGCCGGTCCGCACGCAGCCGTGCAGGCCCTCGTAGAACAAGAGGTCGCTCTCGTCGGAGAATGCCGACCAGTCGGTGAACGTCCCTGGCGCGCAGCCGTAGACCTTGGCCTCCGCATCGTCGTGGATGTAGCGGCGCGTCTCGCCCCGGCCCTTGCGTCCGTATTCCTCGAACACCTCCTGGAGCTTTTCCAGGATGTTGGCCTCGGGGCCGAAATGCGAGAAGTGCCGGTTCTCCTTGGCGTCCTCCTCGGCAATCTTGTCCTTCATCGCCTGGCGGTCGTAGCGGTGGAAGGCGTCGCCCTCGATGTAGACGGCGTTGACGATCTCGCGCCGAAAGATCTGGTCGAAGGTGTTCTTGACCGATGTCGTGCCCGCGCCGGACGAGCCGGTGATCGCGATGATCGGATGCTTTGCGGACATGCTCGGTTCCTCCCAGAAGCCGTCGACGTCGAATGTTAGGCCCTGAAAAGGCTTCGCTTGCCGAACAGCGGCGATCGCTCGCCAATGCCCGAGGGGTCTGTCAGGTAGCGGGTGACGCGGGTGACCTCGCGCTTCGACCCGCAGACCAGCGGCGTGCGCACGTGCAGGCTCTCCGGCACGATGTCGAGGATGCGGGTGACGCCGTCGGTCGCGCTGCCGCCGGCATTCTCCATGCAGAAGGCGATCGGGTTGGCCTCGTAGCAGAGCCGCAGGCGGCCCTTGGCGTAGCCCTTTCGCCCGTCGCCGGGGTAGAGGAAGATGCCGCCGCGGATCAGGATGCGGTAGCAGTCGGCGACCATCGAGGCGATCCAGCGCATATTGAAGTCGCGCTCGCGCGGTCCCTCGGCGCCGGCCAGGCAATCGTCGATGTAGAGCCGCATCGCCTCGTCCCAATGGCGGTAGTTGGAGGCGTTGATGGCGAATTCATGCGCCCGGTCGGCAATGGAGACCGAGGCCTTCAGCTCGACGAAGCCGCCGAACGACGGCGAGAAGGTGAAGATGTGCGTGCCGTTGCCGACGCTGACGACGAGCAGCAGCTGCGGCCCGTAGATGAAGAAGCCGGCGCCCAGCTGCTTCGAGCCCGGCTGGCAGAAGACGCTGGCGGCATCCATTCCCTCGGCCGGAAGGATCGAGAAGATCGTGCCGATCGAGACATTGGTTTCGATGTTGGACGAGCCGTCCAGCGGATCGATCGCCAGCGCCAGCGCGCCGCCCTCTGCAAGCCGAACCGGCTCCTCCTGCTCTTCCGAACCGTAGAAGGCGATGCCCGATGCGGTGGCGGCCTCGAGGAACACCTTGTCGGCGACGACGTCGAGTTCCTTCTGGATGTCGCCGCCTGCATTGGCGACGTCGCGGGACTGGCCGAAATGGTCGCCGCTGCCACCGGCGATGATGGTGTTGCGGACCTTGATGGCGGCCCCGGCGAGATGACGGAGGGTTTCGGCGACTTTCAGCCGAAGCGGATCGGTCCCGGCATATGAGCCGAGATGCGCGTCTAACGACGATGCCATGCATTTCTCCCTGTCGGTTCGGGGCTCTTCGTCCCCGTTCACCGATTACCCTCAGACTATGGCCGGCGCGATGCCGTTAGTAAAATTTATTCTATTTACATGCGCAGTCAGTTTTATTATGGATGGGGAATGCGCACCCTCACCCTTCGCCAGCTTCGCTCGGTCCAGGCCATCTACCAGCATGGCACGATCGCCGCCGCCGCCCGCAAGCTCGGCCTCACGGCGCCCGCCATCACGTTGCAGATCAAGCAGGTCGAGGAGGATCTCGGCGTCGCCCTCTTCGACCGGACCAGCGACGGCATGCAGCTGCGCGAGGCCGGACGGGCGGCCCTGCGCGCGGCCAACGCGATCGAGACCGTGCTGCAGACGCTGCAGGACGACATCGACGCGATCAAGGGCCTGCGACACGGCTCGATCCGGCTCGGCGTCGTCTCGACGGCGAAGTATTTTGCGCCCCGGATGATCGCGGGCTTTGCCCGGGACTTTCCGGCGATCGAGATCAAGCTGCTCGTCGGCAACCGCGAGGAGATCGTCGAAAAGCTGCGGAACTATCAGCTCGACATCGCCCTGATGGGCCGCCCGCCGCGTGAGTTCCAGGTGTCCGCGAGCGCCTTTGGCGATCACCCGCTGGTGATGATCTCGGCGCCCGACCATCCGCTGGTGACGGCGCGTTCCATCGACAAGCCGCGGCTGCTCGAGGAGACGATCATCATCCGCGAGCCGGGCTCGGGCACCCGCTCCTCGCTCGAGCGCTTCTTCGCCGGCATTCCCGACGCGCTCGAGAACAAGGTCGTGGAGATGGGCTCCAACGAGACGATCAAGCAGGCGGTGATGGCCGGGCTCGGCATCGCCTTCATTTCCGCCCACACCATCGAGTTCGAGGTCGAGATGCACCGGCTGGCGGTGCTCGACGTCGCCGACATGCCGATCCGGCGGCAATGGTTCGCGGTATCGCGCAGCGACCACGCCTCCGCTCCGGCCGAGCGCGCCTTCACCGATTTCCTCGCCCAGCGCGGCGCCCAGTTCCTGCCGCTGCTGGCACGGCTCTATCCGGACGGCCCGGCGATCGATTGATGCGCGCGGCCGGCGCTTATCCATCCGAAAGAATGGAGCGAGAATAGTCTATCGCAGGATGCTCTAGAGAAGCGGGGCCCGCCGCAGGGCTGCGAGATCCGCCGAGCCGGTGCAGAAGCAGGCGATCCGCAGCTGATCGATGACCTCGGAGAAATGCGCCACCACCGCATCCGTCGAGACATCGGCACTGGCAAGGCTTGCCGCCGCCTGTCCGGCGACGTCGGCGCCGAGCCGGATCGCCTTGGCGGCATCGAGCCCGGAGCGGACCCCGCCGGAGCCGACCAGCACGACATCCGGGCAGGCGGCGCGCACCGCGGCGATCGCCTCGGCTGTCGGGATGCCCCAGTCGGCGAACATCAGCGCCGTGCGGCGCTCCGCAAGGCTCGCCGCCCGTTCCGCCTCCACCGCCGCCCAGCTGGTGCCGCCGGCGCCGGCGACGTCGATGACCGCGACGCCGACCTCGACCAGCCGCCGCGCGACCGAGGCGGACAGGCCGGCGCCGACCTCCTTGACCACCACCGGCACGCCGAGGCTGCGGACGAGATCACCGATCGCGACGAGGACGCCGCGCCAGTCGCGGTCGCCGCCGGCCTGCACAGCCTCCTGCAGCGGATTGAGATGGACGATCAGCGCATCCGCCTCGATCATCGCCACCGCCCGCCGCGCCACGTCGAGCCCGCCCTCAAGCAGCTGCGCGGCGCCGATATTGGCGAGCAGGACGACGTCCGGCGCCAGCGCGCGGAGTGACCGGTCGAGGCCCCCAGAAGCGGCGCCCTCGAGGGCGATGCGCTGGGAGCCGACGCCAAGAGCGATGCCGAGCGCCTGCGCCGCTTCCGCCAGATGCGCGTTGATCCGTGCGGCCCGCGCGGGCCCGCCGGTCATCGACGAGATCAGGAGCGGCGCCGCGAGCGGCTTGCCGAGGAAGCGTGAGGAGAGATCGATCGCACCGAGATCGAGCTCCGGCAAGGCACAGTGCTCGAATCGGATGGCGTCGAACCCGGCATCGGCGTGCCGCGCAGCAAGCCGGGGCGACAACACGATATCGAGATGGTCACTCTTGCGGGCGCCGATATCGTCCGCCCTGCCGGTCTCGCTCTGGCTGGTCAACGCCCTGCAATCCTTCATCTCTCGGGGCGTACAGCCGGCGCTCGCGGCGCCTTGCCCGCTCGCACGGCGTGGTAAAACCCATCTGCCCCACAGCTTCGGCACTTGGCACCGCGGCTGCAAGGGTCAAGTATAGGGGCCAACTGGTAAAAAGGCTCAGATGAGACAGAGCGAAGCGAGAAGTCGGCAATGAACGTGGATGCGACGACGGGCCTGACGCTCTATCGCCGTCAGATCGACCTGCGCCTTGCCGCCCTGCTGCCGCCCGTGCTGCCCGGCCATTCAGCCCTCGACGCGGCGATGCGCGACGGCGTGCTGGCGCCCGGGAAACGGCTGCGGCCGCTGATGACGGTGCTGACGGCCGAAGATCTCGGCGGCAACGCCCTCTCCGCGATCGACGCCGGCTGCGCCGTCGAACTGGTGCACGCGGCGTCGCTGGTGCTCGATGACCTGCCTTGCATGGACAACGCCAAGCTCCGGCGCGGCCTGCCGACCGTTCATGTCGGCCATGGCGAGGACATCGCCGTTCTCGTCTCGATCTCGGCAGTGAGCCTCGCCTACCAGCTGATCTCGGAAATCTCCGAGATCCCGGCCGCCGTGAGGCTCGACGCCATCTCGATCCTGGCGAAGGCGGTGGGCGTCGCCGGCCTCGTCGGCGGTCAGTTCGACGATCTTCGCCGCGGCAAGACGCGGCGCGCGGTGGCAGAGATCCAGGCCGCCAACGGGCTGAAGACCGGCGCGCTGTTTTCGGCCGCCGTCGAGATCGGCGGCGTTATAGCCGGAGCCGATGCGGCGACCCGCTCCAAGTTGCGCAGCTTCGCCGAAGAGCTTGGCCACGCCTTCCAGCTGCTCGACGACTTTCTCGACCTTGCGGCGAACCCAGGCCTTACCGGCAAGGACATTGGCAAGGACGAGGGCAAATCGACGATCCTCTCGATCGTCGGACGCGACTCCGCCCGCCGCCGCATCGACCGGCACATCGAAAAGGCGCAGCAGGCGCTGGACGAGATCTTCGGCACGGGCAGCCGGCTGCACGGGCTGGTGTCGGCGATCGTTGAACAGGCCTTGCCTGCCCCGCTTGCCGCCGCCTTCAGCAATGACGACATGCCGGGCGGACTGGGCCAGGAAATCGGCGCCCGCTGAGGGTTCAAGAGAGGCCTTTCCCGATCGTCCCTACCCTTGCGGCCGTCTTCGGCATGGACGCATGGATCCGGACGAACGAGAGTGTCGTCCACTGGTCGCCTGGTCCCCCGCCTCAGTCGGCGTGACGCCAGAGACCGTCGGGCCGTGCAGACGAACCTGCCCTGCGCGGGCCAAACGCCACCGCTGCGGCCTTGAAGACATGGCCGAGCTTGTCGGCTTTGGATGTCGATACCCGCGCATCCCAGGCGCGCGGCCCGAGCGCCACCACCCGCAGCCCGATCTCGCGGTACACCCCGAGCGCCGTCGCCACGGCCCAGGCCGACCTGCGCGGCAAGGCATCGACGCCGATCCGAGCCGAGGCGTAATAAGGCTCGGCCATCGCTACCAGCCGCGCCGCGAGGACCGCGACATCCCCGCGTCGCTCGGGCCGGGTGATGCCGGCCGCATCGAGCCCGACCTCCGCCAGCCATGTCGCCGGCAGATAGACGCGGCCGACGCGCGCATCGGGCACGATGTCGCGGGCGATGTTGGTGAGCTGGAAGGCCAGGCCAAGATCGGCAGCATGCTGGACGGTCCCCGCATCCCGCGCCCCCATCACCATCGACATCATCTCGCCGACGACCCCGGCCACATGGTGGCAGTAGTCGAGGAGGTCTTCGCTCGTCCGGTACTGCCGCTCGTCGACGTCCATCCGGAAACCTTCGAGATGATCGAGCGCAAGGCCGAGCGGCAGGCCATGCCGGCGCGCCACCAGCTGCAAGGCGCGGAACGCCGGGTCGGACACCGGCTCGTCGGCGAAGGCGGCGCGCGTCGTCGCTTCCAGGCCGGCGATCCGCTCCGCCGGCGACGTCGCCCGTTTAGCGAGCGAAGTCGCTCGCTGGGCGGACGGCGTCGCGGCAACGATCTCGCGGGCGAAGCCGAGGTCCTGATCATCCACCACGTCGTCGCAGTGCCGGCACCAGGCGTAGAGCAGCATGGCACCTTGCCGCGTGACCGGGTCGAACAGTTTTGCCGCTGCGGCAAAGCTTTGCGATCCCCGTGCGATGGTCGCGGCCGCCATCTCTGCGATGGCCTCTTCGTCCACCGCCGCCAGAGCCGCCTGCCCTGTCGCCGGGCTGCCGCCCCGTACCTGCCCGCGTATCGCTTCTGCCTTGCCGCCCGCCCTGTTCACCGTGCCGGGGGTACCCACCAGCCTTTCGTCCGCCGCTGCGGCGACGCGTTCAGGCACGCTCGGCATCCGCGATCATCAGGCCCGCCGTCGCCTTGGCGGAGCCGACGACGCCTGGCACGCCAGCGCCGGGATGCGTTCCCGCACCGACGATGTAGAGGTTAGGGATGGCATCATCGCGGTTGTGCGGCCGGAACCACGCGCTCTGCGTCAGCACCGGATCGAGCGAGAAGGCCGAGCCGACATGCGCGTTCAGTTCGTCGCGGAAGTCGAGCGGCGTAAAGATGCGGGAGGTCACGAGATCCTCTTTCAGGCCGGGCATGTAGTGCTTCTCGAGATAGTCGAAGATCTGGTCGCGGTAGCGCGGCCCCTCGACTTCCCAGTCGATGTCGGCATTGCCGAGATGCGGCACCGGCGACAGCACGTAGAAGCTGCCAGCCCCCTCCGGCGCCAGCGACGGATCGGTGGCGCAAGGGTTGTGGAGGTAGAGCGAGAAATCCGCCGGCAGCTCGGCGCCGTTGAAGATTTCGCCGATCAGCTCGCGGTAGCGTGCGCCGAAGCAGACGGTGTGGTGCTGGATGTCCGGCCGGTGCTTCTTCAGTCCGAAGTAGATGACGAAGAGCGACATCGAGAACTTCTTGCGCTTCAGGCTCTTGGCTGCCGCCTCGCCGCGCTTGGTGCCGGCAAGAAGCGTCGCATAAGTGTGGACGACGTCGGCATTGGAGGCGACGAGATCGGCGGCAAAGCGCCGGCCGTCCTTCAGCACCACGGCGGTCGCGCGGCCATCGGCGAGTTCTATGCGCTCGGCTTCCGCGGAAAGATGCACCGTCCCGCCGATGTCTTCGAACAGCTGCACCATGCCCCGCACCAGAGCCCCTGTCCCGCCGCGCGGGAACCAGACGCCCCACTGCCGCTCCAGCGCGTGGATCAGCGCATAGATCGAGGATGTCGCGAACGGATTGCCGCCGACGAGGAGCGAGTGGAAGGAGAACGCCTGCCGCAGCTGCTCGTCCTTGATGTAGTCGGCGACCTTCGCATAGACGCTCTTCCACGCCTGCAGCTTGGCGAGCGCCGGTCCGGCCTTGATCATGTCCTTGAAGTTCAGGAAGGGCACGGTGCCGAGCTTCAGGTATCCCTCCTCGAACACCGCCTTGGAATAGGCGAGGAAGTTCCGGTAGCCCTCGAGATCGGCCGGGTTCTTCGCGGCGATCTGGCGGTCCAGCTCGGCCTGGTCGTTGACGTAGTCGAAGGCGTAGCCGTCTTCCCAGCACAGCCGGTAGAACGGACTGACCGGCAAGAGCTCGACGTAGTCCGACAGCCGCTTGCCGGCGACCTCGAACAGTTCCTCCAGCGCCGAGGGGTCGGTGATCACCGTCGGCCCGGCGTCGAAGGTGAAGCCTTGGTCCTCGTAGACATAGGCTCGGCCGCCGGGCTTGTCGCGCTTCTCGACGAGCGTGGTGGAGATGCCGGCGGCCTGCAGCCGGATCGCGAGGGCAAGGCCGCCAAAGCCGGAGCCGACGACGACGGCGGTCCTGGGCGAGAGTTTCTGCAGCATCAGGCGCGCGCCTTCTTCGTATGGGAGGGTTGCGCGAGCACGCGCATGGCATTGCCGAAAGGCACCGGCGGCTTGCCGGTGAGGATGCGGGCCCAGTCGAGCGGATTGAGCTTGCCGGCATAGAAGCGCGCCACCAGGGGCGTCGGCAGCCGGTAGAAATGCTGCAGGATGCGGTATCGCTCGCCCGGCAGGCCGGCGAGGAACAGGAAGCGGTTCAGCATGCGGAAGAAGCCGCGCGCCCTCCAGGCCTTCAGCGAATGCGCCCGCGTCGCTGAAAACACCGCTTCGGCCGAGAAGTCCTGGAGAGCCGCGATGCGGTCGGCGAGGCGCACGGCATCCGGCAGCGAATAGCCGGTGGTCGGGTGGAAGAGCGCCGCGGCGAGACCGGTCGAGGCGACCCCGGCTTTGTCGTCCCAGAACGCATCGATGTCACCGCCGAGCGCGATCGGCAGGACGCCCGCCTCTTCGCGCAGCACCGTCCTGGCCGTCCAGCCCTGGCGGGCGAGATAGCTCGCAATTTCCGCCCGCAGCCGCTCGGGCTCCAGTGCCGGGCCGTCGGCGTAGTAGGTGTCCTCGACCAGCAACGTCTTCGGTCCGAAAGGCAAGGTGTAGACGAAGCGGTAGCCGTCCTGCTGCGGAACGGTCGCATCCATGATGATCGGCCGCTGCAGCCCGTGCGGCGCCGTCAGCTCGATCTCCTGGCCGAGGAATTTCTGGAAGCCGAGCGTCAGGTGCCGGCTGGGCGCCGTTCCCCGCCCGTCGACGATGCAGCCCGCCTCGATCCGCTCGCCGCTGGCCAGCGTGACGGCGTTCGCGCTGACGGCCGCGACCTTCTCGCCGCAGCGGATGGCGGGCCCGAGCGTCTCGGCCAGGATTTCGGCGAAGCGCTCAGATGTGACGCTTCGGTAGCCGGTGGCGAGATCACGCGCGCGTTCGGGAAAGCGGACGGAGTAGCCAGGCCAGCGGTGGACGATGAAGGGCTCGAGCCACGCCTGCTGATCGGCTGTCAGGTCGCCATCGTGGAGAGACCAGGTATGGTTTCCCCCGACCAGATCCCCCGCCTCCAGCAGCAACAGCCTGAGGTCCGGACGAAGCTTCGCAAGGCGATAGGCGATCAGCCCGTTCGCCAGCCCGCCACCGACGAACACGATGTCGACCCCGTCCCGATCCTGCCTTACCACTCTGTCTCCCCGGCGATGCCATTCACCCGCCTCGAATTAGCCGCCACAGCCTATCCTACAAGGGCGCCGTTCCGCACAAAAAGTTCAAGCGGAGGACGGGACGCAGAGAGCAGGCCAAGGCAAAAGCGGACTGGAAAACGGCAGCCCGGCCTTCCCGAGCAGAACCGGCGCCATCCAGCCACTGCGATGCGCCAATTCGCCGCTGCCCGTTCGATCTATCGTTTTCCAGAACTTACCGCGCCGATCCATAGTCGCGGCGAATTGGAAGGCATGACAGTGATCTGACGTCCGCAGCGATTGCAAGGCCGGCCGCGTGGATCCAAGATAGCATGATGGACACGACCCTATCTCTTCCCCCGAACTTGCGCGCCCGCATCGAAGCGATCGCCGCGCGATCCAGTCTGACGGCATCGGAAGTGGTCGCCGATGCGCTGGAGAACGGCCGTTCGCTGGAGTGGCAGGAGCGGTTTCTCGACACCGTCGCGGCTGGCATTGCAGCAGCTGACGCCGGAGAGTTTGCGACGCCAGAGGAGGTCGAACTGGTGCTGAACCGGCATCGCGCCCGCTGATGCGGGTGGCCTGGACGCGTTTTGCGCTCCGCCAGCTTGACCAGATACAGGCGTATATTGCGCAGGACAGCCCAAGGACGGCTCACCGGGTCGTTCGGGACATTTTCCAGCGAACCCAAAGGCTCCTGTCGATCAATCCACTGCTCGGACGGCAAGGGCGGGACAAGCGAACCCGTGAGCTCGTTCTAGCGCGCACCAGTTATATCGTCGTCTACCGGGTTCACGAGCAGATCGAGGTTCTGGCGGTCGTTCACACGGCGCAGGATTGGCCAGAGGATCTGCGGCTGCAGTAGTCCTTACCGCCCCGACAGCCGCGCGGCCCGCCGGGCCCTCGCCTCGTCGAGCGGCGTCGGCGCCGCTGGCGGGGGTGGCAGATTGCCGCGCTGGGAGGCGCGCCACGGCGTGCCGGTGATGGTCACGACGCGGTTGCCGCGAAAATCGGCCTCGGCAGTGATGAAGTCTCGCTCGGCCATGAAGCCGAGCAGGAAGCGGCCGCGCGACGGCGAGCGGCTACCATAGGCGCGCGCCAGCGCCTCGTCCGACGGGCATTCCTCGCCGTCGCGGGCGGCCCGCGCCAGCATGAGATAGACCCCCTGCATCTCCTCCGGCAGGGCCTCGGAGCGCTGGATGACGCTGAGCCAGTCCTCGTCCTCGGTCTCTTCCGACACCCCGGCGCGGGCGAGCGAGAGGCGGCGACGGAAGGCCGGCATGCCGGTCTCGGCACCGCCGAGGCGCTTCAGCCGGCAGTGGACGAGGAAATCCTGGTAGAGGATCGGCACCGGGCGGAAGGCCGCCTCGGGGTCGGCCAGCATTTCGGCGAAGATGTCCTCGACCAGCGCCTGGCGCGATTCGGCCGAGCGGGGATCGGCGTCGGGCTCGGGCTTCGGCTGGGAAACCCGCTCCAGCACGTCGCGGATCGGCGCCGGCGCGCGCGCCATCATCGGCGCCGGCGCGTCGTTGCCGCCCTTGAAGATGAGGTCCGCCATGTCCTCCGGCGCCATTTCCGGCCGCGCCATCAGCGTCGGCCGCCCGGTGCGGCCTGATGTCTCGACCGGGCCGATGCGGATCGGCACCGGCCGGCGCGACAAGGCCGGCCCCAGCGCGACGAAATGCCCGGGCTCGAGGTCGCGGAACCGCTCGGCCTGGCGGCGGTCCATGCCGAGGAGGTCGGCGGCGCGCGCCATGTCGATGTCGAGGAAAGTCCGGCCCATCAGGAAGTTCGAGGCCTCGGCCGCGACGTTCTTGGCAAGCTTTGCCAGCCGCTGCGTTGCGACGATGCCGGCAAGGCCCCGCTTGCGCCCGCGGCACATCAGGTTCGTCATCGCCGAGAGCGACACCTTGCGCGCGTCGTCCGAGACATCGCCGGCGATCGCGGGGGCGAAAAGCTGCGCCTCGTCGACGGCGATCAGCATCGGGAACCAGAGCGAATGGTCGACGTCGAAGAGGCCATTCAAGAAGGCCGCGGCGCACTGCATCTGCACCTCGGCGTCGAGGCCCTCGAGGTTGAGGACGACCGAGGCGCGGTGCTGGCGGATGCGCGCGGCGATGCGCTGCAGCTCGGCGGGCGTCCGGTTGGCGTCGACGACGATGTGGCCATAGCGCTCGGCGAAGGAGACGAAGTCGCCCTCGGGATCGATGATCGCCTGCTGTACCCATTCGGCGCTCTGCTCGAGCAGCCGGCGAAGGAGGTGCGATTTGCCCGAGCCAGAATTGCCCTGCACGAGAAGCCGCGTCGACAGCAGTTCCTCGAGATCCATCTCGGCGGGATCGCCGGTGGCGGTGGTGCCGAGGTCGACGGCGACTTTCATCGATGGCGCTCCTTCGGGCGAGAGGGGGACAGAGGCATTCCCTATCACCGCGGGGCCGTCAGGAGTCGGAGGAAAAGCCGTCTTCTCCACAGCTTCGCGCAGATTCTCCGGCCTCTGTGCGAAAGCCGTGATGCGCGACCCTATTCCGGCGCCAGCGGGGGCGGATCGCTTGGGCCGGCGACGGCCGGCCGGTCGATGGAAGCATCGATGAAGCGCAGCGCGTCGACGATCGAGACCCGCCAGAGATCCCAGGTATGGTCGCCGTCCGTCATCCGGAACTCCATCGGCCGATCGTCGGCCCGCATGGTCTCGAAGAAGGCGATGCCGCCGCGCCACAGAAGATGGCTGTCGTCGTCGCCAACGGTCACGAAGATCGGCGGCAGCGCGGCCTTCGCCATGATCGCCTCCGACAGCAAGGTGAAGACGTTGCTGGCGTTGAACCGCTGCGGCTGGAAGGGCGTGCCGAAGGCGCCGCCGAAGTGCAGGCCTTCCGGCGGGATGTCGATGCCGGTGCCGATCGTATCGGGATCGATCCGGTGGAAATAGCGGCTGTCGCGGATCACCGCGAGTTCGGCAGCGCTTCTGCCGAAATCCTCCGCCGGCACGTTCTGCCAGATCGCCGGCGACAGCGCGGCCACGGCGCCGTACCGCTCGGGCAAGGTCAGCGCCAGCCGCAGCGCGCCGGCGCCGCCCATCGACAGGCCGGCAATGGCGCGGTGGGCGAGATCCCGGCCCACCGGAAAGGCCTTCTCGACCGCCGCCGGAAGATCGATCGAGACCAGCGCGGCATAGTTGCCGGGCCCGCCGACCTCGGCGGAATCGACGTACCAGGAGTCATTGGCGTCCGGCATCACCACCAGCAGCGGCCGGATCTCACCGGCAGCGATCATCCGGTCGAGCGTCGCGTCGATGCCGCCGGCCCGCTGCCAGTCATGGGCGTTGCCGCCGAGCCCGTGCAGCAGATAGAGCACCGGCCAGCCGCCCTGCGGCGCTGGACCATCGGGCACATAGACGCGCGCCGACTGCGCCTTGCCGAGCGCCGGCGAGAAGAACGCGAAGTCCCGGATCTCGCCCGCCAAAGCGGCGGACGCGGCGACCGCCGTCAGGACCATGCCGGACAGTAGGGCCACGAGCCCGAGCCGCCACCGCCGCGCCGCGGGCCGCAACCCGGCGGAGGCGAGCGGCATCAGCCCTTCAGCCAGGCGTCGTAGTCGGCGACGAGGAGGTGCATCGGCGCCTCGTCCTCCTCGATCTCGGCGAAGCGCCCGACCGGCTCGCGGAAGATGTTGTCGGTCCGGTCGTCGTTGACCGTCGAGACCTCGGCGACCAGCACGTCGGCGCCCTCGCCCCAGAAAGAATGCCAGTGGTGCGGCAGCAAGGTGACGCTCTCGCCGGGGGTCAGCCGCAGCTTGTCGCCGGCCGCCATGCGCCGGGCGATGCCGTCGCAGTAGACCTCGACATCGGCCGTCTCGTCGATCCCGCCATCGGGGGCGCGGCTGAAGAGCTCCAGCGTCAGCGTGCCGCCGCCGCGGTTGATGATGTCCTCGGCCTTCAGGTCGTGCCGGTGCATCGGCGTGACCTGGTCCTGTTTCGAGATCATGATCTTCTCGGCGTAGAGCATGCCGCGGCCGGCCGCGAGGTCGGCGTTGTCGCCGTTGCGCACGGTGAAGAGGAACAGCCCGATCCGGTCGAAGTCGCCGCTGCCGAAGTCGGTGACGTCCCAGCCCATCTGGCGCTGCTTGAGCAGAGCGAGGTCGCTGCGGGCCTGCATCTCGGCGGGGCTGAAATAGGCGAAGGGCGGCATGACGTAGCCGAAGGAGCGGATGAAGGCGTCGCCTTCCTGCAGGATGGCGTTCACTCGGCTGCGTTTCATCGGTCTCTCCCCAGGCGTTTGCGGCGGGACGTTAGCCTCGGCGCCCGCCGCCGCCAAGCCTCAGCCGACGAGGATCACGCGGCAGTCATTGACGTTGGTGAGCGTCGGTCCCGGCACGAACAGCCCGCCGATCGCCGCGAAGAAGCCGGTGGAATCATTGTCCGCGAGCGCTGCGGCCGGATCGATGCCGGCGGCGCGGGCCGCTTCCAGCGTCTCCGGTCCCACGAAGGCCCCCGCGGGATCTGTCGCGAGGCCGGTCCCGCCGTCGGTGCCGTCGGTGTCGGCGCTGAGCGCGTGAATTCCCGGCGCGCCGCCGAGCGCCAGGGCCAGCGCCAGCGCGTATTCCTGGTTCGGGCCGCCGCGTCCCTCGCCGGCGATCGTCACGGTTAGCTCGCCGCCGGAGAGAATCGCCAGCCGCTCGCCATTCCGCTTTGCCGCGAGCGCCAAGGCGGCATGCGACCGGGCGACATCGCGCGCCTCGCCCTCCAGATCGGCGCCGAGCATGACCGCGCGGTAGCCGAGCGCCTCGGCGGCGGCCACGCCCGCGGCAAGCGCCGTGGCCGGAGTGGCGACGATCGTGTAGGGCCGGCCGTCGAAAGCGGCATCGCCGGGCTTCGGCGTCTCGCTGGCGGGATCCTCGAGCGCCCGTCGGCAGCTTTCAGGCAAGGTGATTCCCCGGCGGCGGACGATCTCGCGCGCATCGGCCAGCGTCGTCGGGTCCGGGACGGTCGGCCCGGACGCAATGACGCTCGGATCGTCTCCGGGCACGTCGGAGATGGCGAGGGTCACCAGCCGGGCATCGCCGCAAGCGACGGCAAGGCGCCCGCCCTTGATCTCGGAGAGGTGCTTGCGCACGCAGTTGATCTCGCCGATGCCAGCGCCGCTGCGCAGCAGCGCCTTCGTCACCGCCTGCTTGTCGGCGAGCGTGATATCGCCGCGCGGCAGAAGCCAGTTGGCCGAACCGCCACCGGAGATCAGCGCCAGCACGAGGTCGCCCGGCCCCGCGCCCCGCGCGAAATCGAGGACTCGGCGCGTCGCAGCAAGGCCGGCGGCGTTCGGCAGGGGGTGACCGGCCTCGACGACGTCGACCGGCCCGGCATCGCAGCCATAGCCGTCTCGCGCGACCGCGATGCCGGTGACGCGGTCATCGCCGAGGCCCTTGGCCTGGTAGAAGCGGACGGCGGCGGCGGCCATGCTGGCTCCGGCCTTGCCGGCGCCGAGCACGATCACGCGGCCGGTGGGCGGCTCCGGCAGATGGCGCGCCAGGACCGCGCCGGGATGGGCAGCCGCCACCACCGCCGCGAAAATCTCCTCCAGGTCCCGTCGCTCGCCGCCTTTGCCGTCCATGCCGTCCATCCCGTTATCCCCGCTCTCTGCCGTGACCCGCAGACCCAGCGCCGTTCCTGCCCTCATCCGGCATACTGAAAGCACCGGCGGCGCGCGACCCCTAACTCTCCGGCGGGATGTAGCGATGGGACGGTTTGTCCGGGTGCGGCTGATCGTGCCGGCCTATATGAGAGGCAGCCATCCCCCGAAGGAGATCCGATTGCCCCGCCCTCCCATACGCGACGAGACCCCGATTGCCCCGCCGTCCTGGCAGCGCAAGGTGCTGCTGATCGGCGGCATGGTGTGCCTCGCCATCGCGCTCATCGGTTTCCTCGTCTTCGCCCTGCGCGCGGTGAGCATCGCCTGATGGCGCCGTGCCCGGTGCGAGGACGCGCGCCGGGGATGCCCTATGCCGCGAGCGCGATTTCAGGGACGTAGTCCCGCACCCGCGCCATGTCGGCGTTGAACAGCTCGGTCTCCCGCGCCTGCGCCTCGGGGTCGGGCAGCCGCAGGATGTAGGCGGGGTGGACGGTGACGAGGAGCTTGGTGTTCTCGTCGAGATCGATCAGCCGCGAGCGGGTGTCGCGGATGGTCACCGTCTTGCCGAGCACCGAGGCCGCGGCGGTCGCGCCGAGCGCCACGATCAGTTTCGGCCGCACCAGGTCGCGCTCGAGCTCCAGCCAGAAGCGGCAGGCCTTGACCTCGCCCATGTTCGGCTTCTGGTGGATCCGCCGCTTGCCGCGCGGGGTGAACTTGAAGTGCTTCACGGCATTGGTGACGTAGGCCTGGCCGCGGTCGATGCCGGCTTCGGCGAGGGCGGCGTCGAAGACCTTGCCTGCCGGGCCGATGAAGGGTTCGCCCGCCAGATCCTCCTGATCGCCCGGCTGCTCGCCGACGAAGATCACCGGCGCATTGTCCGGACCCTTGCCGAAAACCGTCTGCGTCGCCGGCTCCCACAGCGGGCAGGCCTTGCAGTGCTGGGCCTCGGCCCGCGCCACATCGATCGTCTGCGGCTGGTTGCCTTGCCGCCGCACTACCGTTTCCTGCCGGGCCATCTCGTCACGCTCCGCCTGTTTTGCGTGGCGTAAACTCGGCAGCGTCGGCGCGGTTTCCAGCATGCGGCGGGCAGCCGCATCGGCGCCCTGGATCAGCGGCTCGATCAGCACGGCCTCGGGCAGGTTGTGCCAGTATTTCTTCGGCATTTCCGACTGCATCGCCTTCACCTTCAGCCGCGCCGGGTTGAAGATCGAGGCGTAGTAGGTGAGCCACAGCGCCTCCATGTCGTCGTCCGCCGGGCGGTCGGCGATGGAAGCGCCGGGGGCGAAGGCGAGCGTCGTGCCGTCCCAGTGCACCGAGCGGAGTGGCGTCAGGATCGACCAGACCATGCCGGCAAAGCGCCGGGCGAAGAACGGCGCGGTGCGCTCGACGACGTGGTGGAAGGGCTCGAACCAGGCGATGTAGTGCTTCGTCGGCGCCGCGGTGTCGGACCCCACCTCGATCTCGCGAAACCGCACGAAGGCCTTCATCTTGTGGCTGTCGCGGCGGACCGCCTTCTCCATCTCGGTCGCCGCAAGCACATCGGCGTCCGAGGCGATCTCCAGGAGCTTCCTTTCCGTCTGCAGCCGCCAGAGCAGGCGGTAGGCGAGGTCGAAGCGGGCGGGATCGGCGTGGCAGACGATCTTGCCCGCAAGGTCGGGAAACGCCTTCGAGACGGTGATCGCTTTGGCGCTTGTCGGCCGCGGCGGAAGTGGTTCGGCGAACAGGCCCGGCGCGTCGTCGCCGACGGTGAAGCTCATCTCGGCCGGCGCGATGCCGAGCTCTACCGCGGTCCGCGCCGCCGTGCGCCAGCCGTCGAAGTCGGCGGGATGGTCGAGCCGGGCATGAAACATGAGAGCCTCCTTTTCCGGACAAGCGCCGGGAGCGGCGGCGGTTGCATCGACGGGCGGAGGCTGCCGCGAGCCAGGACCTAAGGGCGCGAGCGAAAGGCCAGCCGCCGCGTGCCGAAGCCGACTTGTTCAGAACAGCGACAGCTGCTCCGCCTTCGGCTTCGGCGACATGGTCGCCCGCAAGCCGGCGCTGTCGGTGAGGCCGCCCGGCGTCCAGTCCAGCGCCTCGATGAACGGCCGCGCCTTGGTGATCGACTGACAGAGCTTGGCGACGTCGTCGAGCCGCAGCGTGCGATGCCGCCGGGTCGTCAGGATGCGCGCCACCGCCTTGGTCCCGAGGCCGGGCACCCGCAGCAACATCTCGCGGTCGGCGCGGTTGACGTCGACGGGGAAGCGCGCGCGGTGCTTCAGCGCCCAGGCGAGCTTCGGATCGATGGCGAGATCCAGCATGCCGCCCTCGCCGCCCGACACGATCTCGTCGCGACCGAAGCCGTAGAAGCGCATCAGCCAGTCGGCCTGGTAGAGACGGTGCTCGCGCACCAGCGGCGGGCGCGACAGCGGCAGGCGGCTGGAGGCGTCGGGGATCGGCGAGAAGGCGGAGTAGTAGACGCGCTTCAGCTGGTAGGAGCCGTAGAGATTCTCCGAGCGCGACAGGACGTCGTTGTCGTCGGAGGCGTCGGCGCCGATGATCATCTGCGTCGACTGGCCGGAAGGCGAGAACTTCTTCGGCTTGGCCCGGTCCTTCTTCTCGCCCTTGTGCTCCTCGATCTTGGCGCGCAGGTGCCCCATCGAGCGGCGGATGTCGCGCGCGTCCTTCTCCGGCGCCAGCGCCGACAGCGAGAGATCGGTCGGCAGCTCGATGTTGATCGACAGGCGGTCGGCGAACAGCCCGGCCTGCTCGATCAGATGCGGCGCGGCGTCCGGAATGGTCTTGAGGTGGATGTAGCCGGCGAAGTTCTCGACCATCCGCAGCTTGCGGGCGATCTCCACCATCTGCTCCATCGTGTGGTCGGAGTTCTTGATGATACCGGAGGAGAGGAACAGGCCCTCGATGTAGTTGCGCTTGTAGAACTCCATCGTCAGCTTCACCACCTCGTCGACGCTGAAGCGGGCGCGGGCGACGTTCGAGGACGAGCGGTTGACGCAGTAGATGCAGTCATAGACGCAGAAGTTCGTCATCAGGATCTTGAGCAACGAGATGCAGCGGCCGTCCGGAGCGTAGGCGTGGCAGATGCCGTGCCCCTCGGTCGAGCCGATGCCGCCGGACTTGGCGCTGTCACGCTTGGTGGTGCCGCTCGAGGCGCAGGACGCGTCGTATTTCGCGGCGTCGCTGAGGATGGCGAGTTTTTGCATGAGGGTCGGTGCGGCCATTGCAGGGATGTAGCGTTCCCGCTTCGTTCGTGCCAGTGACTTCTGCGTGCGAGCCCCGCATTTGCGAGATCGATAGCGATTAAGGCTCAGGCCGGTCGCACGAGCGGCGCCTGAGGTCTCGGCGGAACCTTGGCGCCATCGCGCGCATTCAACTCCATCTAGCTTTCATTGCGGTTTTGTCCGCCATCCCAATTTTGAGGCAAGCCATGAAGACTTTCTTCGCAGCGCTCGGCACGGTCGCGATGCTGGTGACCGGCACTCTTGCAACGGCGACCACCGCATCGGCGGACGGCTACTACCGCCACCACCGGGGCTATTACGATGGCGGCCATCGCGGCTACTACGATGGCGGGCGCCGCTACTACCGCGGCTATGATGGTGGTCGCCGCTATCATCACCGCGGGCACGGTGACGCTCTGGCTGCAGGCGCAGTTGGCCTTGGTGTTGGCGCTCTCATCGGCGGCGCGCTTGCTGCACCGAGGGCCTACGACAACGGCTACTACGGCCGGGGTGGCTATATCGTCAACGAGGGCCCGGTGAACCGCGCCTACCGCCCGGCGCCGGTCTATCGCGGCGGCTACAACCGGGTCGATGCCTGCGCGGCACGCTACCGCACCTATGACGCCCGCTTGAACACCTTCATCGGTAATGACGGCCGTGCCCACCAGTGCCGGCTTTAATCAGCTCCAGCTCTGAGGGCTGAAAAACCCTTCTTTCGACGGGCGCCCGGTTCGATCTCGAACCGGGCGCTTTCGCGTTGGAGGCAATGGGCGCAACGGCCT
Source organism: Mesocryomonas fontinalis (assembly GCF_055730125.2). Classification (NCBI taxonomy): domain Bacteria; kingdom Pseudomonadati; phylum Pseudomonadota; class Alphaproteobacteria; order Hyphomicrobiales; family Aurantimonadaceae; genus Mesocryomonas; species Mesocryomonas fontinalis. The sequence continues at coordinate 81,147 of NZ_JBUZWG020000007.1, forward strand.
GCCGCCTCTCCCCTCCATCGCTGTGACCGCCCCACAACAGCCGGCAGCAGAATGGCGGGGATCACGTGATGGTCAGGCTCACCCCAGCGAGATGTGTTGTTATTTAATGTTTTATCGGCTTGTTAGACCCGGCGTCATCGGGGGATCGGCGCGGCCTGGTTCCGTCGGTCGCCTTCCCCGAAGCGCGTTGACGGTGACAGGTCCGAGGTGCGTTTGATCTTTCCGAAGCTGCCTTTTCCCTCGCGAAAGCTCTGTGCTGCCGGCCGTCGGGCACCGCGGGCGCTGGTCCTGGCGCTCGGCTGTGCCGGCGTGGCGGTCCCGTTTTCGGCAGCGCCCGCACAGGCGCTGGAAATCTTCGGGATCACGATCTTCGAGAGCAAGAAGGACAAGGCCGTCGAGGGGATCGTCGATCCCATCCGCTATACCGTAACGCTTGGCGTGATGCCGGATGTCGACGGGCTGAAGGACGAACTCGATACCGCTTCGACTCTCGTCGCCGACGTCGACCAGCCGGTCTCCGGCTCGCTCGGCCTCCTTGCCAAGGCCAAGAACGACCGCAAGCGCCTCGTCGCCTCGCTCTACGAGAACGGTCGCTATGACGGCGTCGTCACCGTCTTGATCGAAGGCAAGAACATCGACGACCTCGCGCCCGACGCGGAGTTCGATACCTCGCGGCCCGTGCCGGTCGCCATCATGGTCGATCCCGGCCAGGCGTTCACCCTCGGCAAGGTCGACATCACCGCCAATGGCGTGCCGATCGATCCCGCGAGCTTCGACCTCGCCGGCGGCTCCTCGGCGGCTTCGACCCGGATTCTCTCCCAGGAAGCCAAAGTGCTGGAGGCACTTCGCAACGAGGGCCGGCCTTTCGTCGCCGTTACCGACCGCGACGTCGTCGCCGACAGTGCGACCGGCAAGCTCGACTACCGGCTGGCGATCTCGCCCGGCGCCCCGGTGCCCTTCGGCGACCTCTACGTCGACGGCAACAAGGACGTCGACCCCGGCTTCATCGCCTACATGACCGGCATCGAGAAGGGGAAGATCTTCTCGCCCGAGGACATGGCGGATGCGCGCGACCGGCTGCTCGGGCTCGACGTCTTCTCCAGCGTCACCGTCAAGGAAGGCCGCGGGCAGGCCGAGGACGGCACGCTGCCGGTGCAGGTCGAGGTCGGCGAGCGCAAGTTCCGCTATTACGGCGTCGGCGCGACCTACTCCAACACCGAGGGCGCCGGCGTCTCCGGCTACTGGGGCCACCGCAACCTGTTCGGCCGGGCCGAAAGCCTGCGCATCGACGCCGCGGTATCGCGCATCGGCGCATCGGCGCTGGACGACACCGTCCGCCAGACCGACGAGTTCGACTACAAGCTCGCGGCGGTGTTCAAGAAGCCCGGCGTGCTCGGGCCGGATTCGGTCTATATCGGCTCGGTCGAGGCGGTGACGGAGCATCCGCTCGCCTATGACCGCCAGTCCTTCGCCGCGACGTCCGGGGTCCAGTACAAGCTGTCGAAGACGCAGACGATCGAGGCGCGGATCCGCGGCGAATACGAGGACATCACCGATTATCTCGGCGATGCCAGTTTCATCATCGCCTCGCTGCCGATCACCTACACCTATGACGGCCGCGACGACAAACTGAACCCGACCTCGGGCTTCTTCGCCAAGCTGATGGCCGAGCCATCCTACGAGATCAACGAGGGCACCGCCTTCGTGAAGACCCGCGCCGATGCCTCGACCTATCTCTCGCTGACGCAGAGCGACCGCTTCGTCCTCGCCGGCCGGGTCGCCTATGGCACGATCTTCGGCGCCGACCTCCAGGACATCCCGAACGATCGCCGCTTCTATGCCGGCGGCGGCGGTTCGGTCCGCGGCTACCAGTTCCAGACCATCGGCCCGTTCTTCCCGGACGTCGACCGGCCGGGCGGCGACAACAGCTTCAACGACACGCCGACCGGCGGCCTGTCGCTGTTCGAGGCTTCGGCCGAGGTGCGCATCGGCATCACCGAGAAGATCCAGCTGGTCCCCTTCGTCGATGCCGGCGTGGTCTCGAACGACCTCGTGCCGGACTTCGGCGAGATGAAGATCGGCGTCGGCGTCGGCGCCCGCTATCTCACCGGCTTCGGACCGATCCGGGTCGACGTCGGCTTCCCGCTCGATCCGAGTTCGCGCGACGCCAGCTACCAGATCTATGCCGGCATCGGACAGGCGTTTTGACGATGAGGCTTCCTCCCATTTTCCGTATCGCCGCCTTCGCCCGCCTGGGCGCCATCGCGCTGCTGGCCGTCCTCGTCGCGCAGGCTTGCGTGCGCCCGGCATCGGCCCAGCAGTTCCTCGCCAACCAGATCCAGAACCTCATCTCGACCGACACGATGAAGGTCGAGATCACCGGCCTCAGCGGCGCGCTGACCGGGAACCTGCGCATCGACAGCGTCACCGTCTCCGACCCCAAGGGCGTGTTCCTCACCGCCAAGGATCTGGCGATGGACTGGTCGCCGCTCGCCGTCGTGCGCTCGCGCATCGACGTCGAGGCGCTGACCGCCGGACAGATCGTGCTCGAGCGGCTGCCCGAAAGCGCCCCCGCCGATCCGAATGCCGCGCCGTCCTCCGGCCTGCCGAACATCACCGCCGACATCCAGAAGATCGCGATCCAGGAGATCATCCTCGGCGAGGCGATCGCCGGCACCCGCGCACGCCTCTCCGCCAATGCCCGCCTGAAGCTCGAGAAGGACCCGACCAACGTCGAGGCCAATATCGACATCGAGCGGCTCGACCAGCCCGGCACGATCGCGGCGAACGTCGTCTTCGCGCCGGCCGACAACCGTCTGGCCGTCAAGGTCAACGCCAGCGAGCCCGCCGGAGGTCTGGTCGCGACGCTCCTGAAGCTGCCGGGCGCGCCGCCGGTCGCGCTGACGATCGACGGCAGCGGCCCGCTTGCCGACTTCATGGCCAACGGTCAGCTTAGCGTCGGCGGCGAGTCCGCTGCGATGCTCACCGCCCGCGTCGCCGACCAGCCGGAAGGGCGCCGCGTCACCGCGACGCTCAACGTCGCCGCCGAGCGCTTCGTGCCCGACGCCTACCGCGCCTATGTCGACGGCGGCGCCGATCTCGACGTGCAGCTGCTGCTGCGGCCGGACGGCGTCATCGGCATCGACCAGGCGCAGCTCGCCTCCGGCCAGATCCGCGCCAACGTAACCGGCACGCTCGACCGGGCGGGGCCGCAGACCGCGCTCGATGTCGCCATCGCCGCGCGCGACGGCGGCACGATCCCGCTGCGCTTCGGCACGGCACCGAGCCAGACGGTCCTCGACGTTACCGAGCTGAAGGCGAAGCTCGCCGGCGCGCTGGTCGCCGCCAATCTCGACCTCACCGCGCGCCTGCCGACCGCCGGCTTCGGCGAATACGTCGCGAAGGACCTCTCCGCCTCGGTGAAAGCCCAGGGCTTCAACCTCTCGGGTCTCGAAGGCCCGCTGCAGATCGACCTTGCCGCTGGCTCGATGGCCGCGCCTGCCGGCGTCGCCGACCGTTTCCTGAAGGGCCCGATCAGCATATCGGCGCTCGGTGCGTTGACGCCCGATGGCCTGTCCGTCAGCCAGAGCAAGATCACGACCAAGGTCGCCAATGCCGCGATCACCGGCACTGCGGCGTATAATTTTTCGACCTTCGACATCTCGCTCTCCAGCGACTTCAGCACGCTGGCGCTGTCCGCCCCGCTGGTGCCGCTCGCCGGCACCCGGCTTTCGGTCGCCGGCCACGTGGTCCGGAGCGCCGATGACGCCTTCACCGCCGACAATCTGGTGGTGAACGGTACCAGTCTCTCGATCACCGGCGGCGGTGCGGTGGCGAACGGGCAGGTCACCGCCGACATCAACGGCACGTTCGACGCGCAGGCGGTGAACAACGCCGCGATCTCCGGCAAGGCGCAGTTCGCGCTCACCGCCCGCGGTCCCACGATCCAACCCGACGTCGATATCTCGCTGACCAGCCAAGGCCTGAAGGTCAACGGCCGCGAGCTCGCCAACCTCAAGGTCGAGGCGCGCGGCGAGGTGACCTCCGACACCCCGTCCGGCACGCTGAAGCTTTCCGGCGAACTCGACGGCGAGCCGTTGTCCGGCAATGCGCGACTGACGACGCTTGCCTCCGGCGAGCTGGACCTGTCGGGGCTCGAGATCCGCCAGGGTCCGAACAACATCACCGGCCAAGTCCTGCTCGGCAAGACCGGCCCGGTCGGCAAGCTCGACGTCGCGCTCGGCAATGTCGGGCCGCTGGCGGCGCTGGCGCTGCAGAGCATGTCGGGAGACCTCAACGGCACGATCGCCCTGTCGGTCAACGAGCGCGAGTTTCCCGTCGCGACGATGGACCTTGCCTCCAAGAGCCTGACCTTTGCCGGCAACACGCTGAACGGCCTCGGCCTGAAGCTTGCGGTCGAGGATTATCTCGGCGCGCCCTTCCCCGCCGGCACGATCCGCGCGGAGCAATTGGTGGCCGGTGGCGCGACCGTCGAGGCGGCGGCGATCGATCTCGCCCGTCGCGGCGCCTACACCCAGATCGACGCCCGAGCCCGCACCAACGGCATCCCGGTCGCCCTGTCCGGCCAGGCACAGATCACCGCTGCGGAGACGATCGTCGCGCTCGACAGCCTCACCGCAGAGATCCCGAATGCCGCGATCGCGCTGGCGAAGCGTGCGACCGTCTGGATCGCCGACGGCACGACCAAGTTGGACGCGTTGACCCTTAATGTCGGTGCCGGCTCGGTCGCGATCTCGGGCACGGCTGGTGCCGCGCTCGACCTGACCGCCAACCTGACGAATGTCCCAGCCGCCGTCGCCAACCCCTTCGTTCCGAACCTCGATGCCGCCGGCACGATCAACGGCAATGCGGCGGTTTCCGGCACGTCGGGCGATCCGCAGGCCCAGTTCGAGATCGCCGCGACCGGCATCGAGACCAGCCAGACCCGCGCCGCAAAACTCAAGCCGGTGACGGCGATGGCCGAAGGCCAGTTCGCCAAGGGTACGCTCGACCTCAAGAGCGCCAACGTCGATCTCGGCGACGGCTCGATCACCGCTTCCGGCCGCATCGGCGATGCACTGGCGATGAATGCCGAGCTCGACAATGTCCCGGTGGCGCTGGCCAACGGCTTCGTCGACGGGTTGAACGCCTCCGGCACGATCTCGGGCTCGGCCCGCGCCGGCGGCACGGTCGCGGCGCCGACGGCAAGCTTCACCCTCACCGGCACCGGCATCACCGCCGCCGAGATCGCCGCCAGCGGCGTGCCGCCGGTCGAACTCGACGTCGCCGGCAACTTCGCCGGAAACCTGCTGACGCTGGAGCGCGCCCGCGCGACGGTCGGCAGTGGCTCGCTGGAGGCCACCGGCACCGCCGGCGACACGCTCGACCTCGAGGTCCGCATGACAGAGTTGCCGGTCGGCCTCGTCAACGGCTTCGTGCCCGGCCTCAAGGCGTCGGGCACGCTTTCGGGCACCGCCACGGCGACCGGCCCGCGCACCGCACCACAGGCGACGTTCGACATCAGCGGCACCGGCATCACCGCGGCCGAGGTCAAGGCCGGCGGCGTCCCGCCGATGACGCTGCGGCTCGCCGGCAGCTTCGCCGACGGCACCGCGACGCTCGAGACCGCCGTCGCCAACCTCGGCGATGCCTCGCTGACCGCTTCCGGTAGCGTCGGGCAGGCGCTCGACCTCGACGTCGTCCTCAACCGCATCCCGGTCGGCCTCGCCAACGGCTTCGTGCCCGGCCTGAAGGCCTCCGGCACGATCTCCGGCACCGCCACTGCAACGGGAACGCTCCAGGACCCCAACGCGACGTTCAACCTCACGGGCACCGGCATCACCGCCGAGCAGATAGCCGCGTCCGGCATCGCGCCGCTCAGCCTCGACGTCGCCGGTCGCGTCGCCGGGCGTACCGCGACGATCGAGACCGCCCGCGTCCTCGTCGGCGACGGATCGCTCAACGCCAGCGGCACCGTGGGCGACGCCCTGGACCTCACCGTCGCGCTCGACAAGCTGCCGGTCGGCCTCGTCAATGGGTTCGTGCCCAATCTCGACGCGACAGGCACCCTCTCCGGCAATGCCCGGGCGACCGGCTCGCTCAGCGATCCGAACGCCAGCTTCCAACTCACCGGCACCGGCATCACCGCCGCGCAGGTGAAGGCCGCCGGGATCGAGCCGATCCAACTGAACGTCGACGGCAGCTATGCCGGCGGGGACGCGACGATCCGAACGGCGCGCGCCGACATCGGCAAGGCCTCGCTCGTCGCCAGCGGAACCATCGGGCAGGCGCTCGACCTCGACGTCGTGCTCGACGCTCTGCCGGTCGCCCTCGTCAACGGCTTTGTTCCGGACCTCAAGGCCGCCGGCACGCTTTCGGGCAGCGCCAAGGCGACCGGCTCGCTCGCCGATCCCGCCGCAACGTTCAAGATCACCGGCGCTGGCATCACCGCGGCGCAGGTGAAGGCCTCCGGCGTCGCGCCGATCGACCTCGACGTCGCCGGCCGCTATGCCGCCGGCACCGCGACGCTGGAGACGGCGCGTGCCAGGATCGGCGAGGGCTCGCTGTCGGCCACCGGCAGCATCGGCCAGCAGCTCGACGTCGACCTGAAGATCGACCGGCTCCCGGTCGGCCTTGCCAACGGCTTCGTCCCCGATCTCGGCGCCCGCGGGACGCTGTCTGGCACCGCCACTGCCACCGGTTCCCTGACCAGCCCCGATGCGCGCTTCGACATCGCCGCGAACGACGTCTCCGTCGCGCAGACCCGGCAGGCCGGCGCGCCCGCGATCGATGCGATCGCGCGTGGTACCTACCGCAATGCCGGCGTCGCGCTGGAGACCGCGCGGATCACCGTCGGCGGCGGCACGGTGACGGTCACCGGCACGGCCGGCCAGAACCTCGATCTTACCGTCGCCATCGACGATCTGCCGGCCTCGCTCGCCGCAGCGGCAGCCCCCGGCATCGATCCGGCCGGCTCGATCAACGGCACCGTCCGCGCCGCTGGCGCCGCCACCAATCCGGACGTCACCTATGACCTCAGAGCCGGCGGCCTCAGCATCGCCCAGACACGCCATGCCGGCGTGGGCCCGGTCGACATCAACGCCACCGGCCGGTTCGCCGACAAGCGGCTCGGGCTCGATGCCCGCCTTTCCGGCAGCGGCCTCGCCTTCCAGGCCAGCGGCTCGGTCAATCTCGCCGGCACGCCGCAGCTCGATCTGGCCCTGAACGGCACCGTGCCGCTCGCCATCGCCAACCCCATCCTTGCCGAGGGCGGCCGCTCGGTGAAGGGGACCGTCGCGGTGAACGCCACCGTGCGCGGCACGCCGTCGGCACCGGACGTCAACGGCACCATTTCGACGTCGGGGGCGAGCTTCACCGACACCGGCGCCAACGTCGCCGTCAACGGGATCTCGGCGACGATCGTTCTCAGCGGGCAGACGGCCACCATCCGGTCGTTCCAGGCCTCGCTGGCGGCGGGTGGCACCATCACGATAGGTGGCACGGTCGGGCTGGCGAACGGCTTTCCCGCCGACATCCGCATCCAGCTGGCCAATGGCCGGTACAATGATGGCGAACTGATCGCCGCCCGGCTCGGCGCCAATCTGACGATCACCGGGCCGCTCACCGGAAGTCCGCTGCTGGCCGGCCGGATCGATGCCACGAGCATCGACGTCCTCGTGCCCGAGCGCCTGCCGAGTTCGCTCGCCCGTATCCAGGTGCAGCACAAGAACGCACCCCGCTCAGTGCTCGAACAGGCCAAGAAGATCGAACCGAAGGCGGCGAGCGGCGCCTCCTCCAGCGCGGGCCTGCTGCTCGACGTGACGTTCAGCGCTCCCAGCCGGGTCTTCGTGCGCGGCCGCGGCCTCGACATCGAGCTCGGCGGTTCGGTGCGGATCGCCGGCTCGGCGTCGGCCCCGACCATCACCGGCGGCTTCGAGCTGGAGCGCGGGCGCTTCAACATCCTGTCGAACCGGCTGGATTTCCAACGCGGCCGCCTGACCTTCACCGGCGACCTCCTGCCGACGCTCGATCTTCTCGCGACTTCCGACAGCGGTGGCGTCACCGTCAGCGTCGCCGTCACCGGTCCGGCCAACGATCCGGCCTTCAACTTCTCCTCGACCCCGGCGCTGCCGCAGGACGAGGTGCTGGCGCGGCTGATCTTCGGCCAGGGCACCGCCAACCTGTCGCCACTGCAGATCGCCCAGCTAGCCGAGGCCGCCTCGCAGCTGGCGGGCGTCGGCGGCTCGAACGGGCTCCTGGAGAACCTTCGCGCACAGCTCGGTGTCGACGATCTCGACATCAAGACCAATGCCGATGGACAGACCGCGGTTGGCGTCGGCAAGTATCTGACGGACAATGCCTATCTCGGCGTCGACTCGACCGGCCGGGTGTCGATCGACCTCGACCTCGGCAAGGGCCTGAAAGCCCGCGGCGCGGTCTCGGCGAGCGGTGGCGGCGAGGTCGGCGTGTTCTACGAGAACGAGTACTGATCGCCCGGCGGACAACTGGCGCGCCCGGCATCAGCAACGCGCGCCGTCGTCCATGCTGTTACGGGGCGGCTTGACGCGCCCCGTCCCGGCGACATAGCCCTCTCGGCATAAACCGCCGAAAGGAAGCGTCAGCATGGCCCGCAGCATCAACCCCGCCACCGGCGAGACGATCGCCGACTACGCCGAGCATACGCCCGAGCAGATCGAGGCAGCGCTGGTAAAAGCCGAGCACGGCTTTCGCGACTGGCGCCAGACGCGCTTCGCCGAGCGCACCACTCTTCTCCTGCGGGTCGCCGACATCCTCGACGAGCGCCGCGACCGTCTGGCTGAAATCGCCGTCGCGGAGATGGGCAAGCGCCTTGCCGAGGCGAAGGCCGAGATCGAGAAATGCGCGGCCGGCTGCCGCTTCTACGCCGAGAACGCACCCAGCTTCCTCGCCGACAGCGTGCGCGAGGGGCCGGCGGGCAAGAACTTCGTCGCCTACCGCCCGCTCGGCCCGGTGCTCGCCATCATGCCGTGGAATTTTCCGTTCTGGCAGGTTTTCCGCTTTGCCGCGCCCGCGGTCATGGCCGGCAATGTCGGCCTCTTGAAGCACGCCTCCAACGTCACGCACTCGGCGCTCGAGATCGAGAAGATCTTCACCGACGCCGGCGCGCCCGCCGGCGTGTTCCAGACGCTGGTGGTCGCCGGCTCCAAGGTCGAATCGATCGTCACCGACCCCCGCATCAAGGCCGCGACGCTGACCGGCAGCGAGCCGGCCGGCCGGGCCGTCGCCGCGCAGTGCGGCGCGCACCTGAAGAAGACCGTCCTCGAACTCGGCGGCGCCGATCCCTTCATCGTCATGCCCTCGGCAGACCTTGCCAAGGCGACCGAGGTCGGCGTGCGCGCCCGCATGCAGAACAACGGCCAGAGCTGCATCGCCGCCAAGCGCTTCATCGTCCATGCCGACGTCTACGACGACTATCTCGAACGCTATCGCGCCAAGGTCGACGCCATGGTGGTGGGCGACCCGATGGATGCCGGCACGGACATGGGGCCGCTCGCCACCGCCAAAATCCGCGACGAGATCGCCGGACAGGTGGAGAAGAGCCTGTCGATGGGCGCCAGACGCGTCTCCGGCTGCGCCGCCGTCGACCGTCCGGGTTATTTCTACCAGCCCTCGATCATCGCCGACGTGCCGGAGAACGCCCCGGCCTACCGCGAGGAACTGTTCGGACCGGTGGCGATCTTCTTCAAGGTGAACTCGATCAATGAGGCGATCGCGCTCGCCAACGACAGCGATTTCGGCCTGTCGAGCTCGGCATGGACAGAGGAGCCGGCCGAGCAGGAGCGCTTCGCCCGCGAACTCGAGGCCGGCGGCACCTACATCAACCGGATGACCGCCTCCGACCAGCGCCTCCCCTTCGGCGGCATCAAGAACTCCGGCTATGGCCGCGAGCTTTCGCACGAGGGCATCCACGAGTTCGTCAACGTCAAGACCGTTACCATCGACTGACGCGCCGTCTCGACCTCCGGCGATCGACGCGAAAAAGGCGCCCCTCTTGCGAAGGACGCCTTTTTTTCTCTCAGGCCGTACTGTTGTGCCGGCCGTTCAGACGTCTCAGGACTTGTAGACCACGACCTTGCCGCCCGGCTGCACCGACAGGTTGCCGATGTCCTCGATCTTCACGCCCTCGGATGCCAGCTTTTCGGCTAGACCCGGATTAGCGTCGATCGTCCGCTGGATGGCGGCGGGGTCGGTGTTGCGGTTCATGCTGGAATCGGTGTTGTCGGTCCCGGTGGCGACGTCGAGATTGGTCTTGATCTCGATGGTGTAGTCGCTGGCGGCAGGCGTCGACATGCCCTGCATGCCCGTCGCCGGCGTGGCTTCCTGGGCGAATGCCAGGGAGGGCAGGATCATGGCGGCAACGGCGCTGGCGATCACGAACTTCTTCATCTTCATTCTCCTCTAAGCCCCGGCTTCGCGTCGGTAGAAACCGATACAGGCACTCGGGGAAAACGCTTTCCGTGGGGCGTGATGGTGAATGAATGGGCGCCGTCGCCGGCCGTTCCGGATCTCGCCATCAATACCTGTCACGTGCCTGTGAGGGGTAGGCGCCGAAACCTTCTTGCTGCACTGCGACAGGAAATAATGGCCGCTCCCCTCGATCATTGCCCGGTATGGCCCTATCCTGCCGGCGACGGCATCCGGCACCGAGACCGCCACCTGCAACCGACCATGGAACGTTGACGTGAACGCACAGACCGCCGCCACTCCCAGCCCGGCCATCACGGCCCTCGTCGAGCGTGGCGAACGCGCCAAATCCGAAGGCATTGCCGCCCGCTTCACCGCCGATCCGCAGCGCTTCGACGCGATGTCGGCGCGGCTGGACGACCTGCTCCTCGACGTCTCGAAGACCGCGCTTGGTGCCGACGACCTCGCTGCGCTCTTCGCCTTCGCCCGCGAGATGGAGCTCGAGGCCAAGCGCGACGCGATGTTCGCCGGCGCTGAGATCAACGCGACGGAGGGGCGCTCGGTCCTGCATGTCGCCTTGCGCGGTCAGCCGTCGGACGGCTTTGCCGCCGCCGGCGAGCCCGTCGGGGCCGACGTCGAGGCGGTGCTGGCGGCGATGACGGGCTTTTCTGACGGCATCCGCGCCGGCACGACCCTTGGCGCCACCGGCAAGCCATTCACCGACGTCGTCAACATCGGCATCGGCGGTTCGGACCTTGGGCCGGCGATGGCGACGCTTGCGCTTTCCCCCTTCCACGACGGGCCGCGGGCGCATTTCGTCTCGAACGTCGATGGCGCCCATATTGCCGATACGCTGAAGGGGCTCGATCCCGCGACGACGCTCTTCATCGTCGCGTCGAAGACCTTCACCACCACCGAGACCATGACCAATGCCGCCACCGCGCGCGCCTTCGTGGCGAAGGCGCTGGGCGAAGATGCGGTCTCCGCGCATTTCTGCGCCGTCTCCACCGCGCTCGACAAGGTCGCAGCCTTCGGCATCGACGAGGCACGGGTGTTCGGCTTCTGGGACTGGGTCGGCGGGCGCTACTCGCTCTGGTCGGCGATCGGCCTGCCGATCATGCTCGCCGTTGGCCCGGAGAACTTTCGCCGTTTCCTCGAGGGCGCGCGCAGCCTCGACCGCCACTTCAAGACCGCGCCGCTGGAGGAGAACCTGCCGGTGCTGCTCGGCCTCGTCGGCTGGTGGCACCGGGTCGCGCAGAACTACTCGGCGCGCGCGATCCTGCCCTACGACCAGCGGCTGGCGCGCTTTCCCGCCTACCTCCAGCAGCTGGACATGGAATCCAACGGCAAGCATGTCGGCCTCGACGGCCGCCGCACGCCGACGGTGACCGGCCCGCTCGTCTGGGGCGAGCCCGGCACCAATGGCCAGCACGCCTTCTACCAGCTGATCCACCAAGGCACCGGGGCGATCCCGGCCGAGTTCATCGTCGCCGCCAACAGCCACGAGCCAGCCCTCAAGCAGCACCACGACTTGCTCCTCGCCAACTGCCTGGCGCAGAGCGAGGCGCTGATGCGCGGCCGGACGCTCGAGGAGGCACGCCAGCAGATGCTGGACAAGGGCGCCCCCGCAGCGGAAGCCGAGCGCATCGCGCCGCACCGTGAGTTCTCCGGCGACCGCCCGTCGATCACCATCCTCCACGCCCGTCTTGATCCGTTCACGCTCGGGCGCCTCATCGCGCTCTACGAGCACCGGGTCTTCGTCGAGGCCCAGCTGTTCGGCATCAATGCCTTCGACCAGTGGGGCGTCGAGCTCGGCAAGGAGCTCGCCACCGGCCTTCTGCCGGTCGTCACCGGGGACGCCGACGCCTCCGGGCGCGACGGCTCCACCCGAGGTCTCGTCACCGCCATCCGCGACATGAGGAACTGACATGAGCTCCGCACTTGAAGAAGCTAAGGCAGACGCCATCCAGGCCGAAGAGTCGCCGACCGTCCTCGCCAAGGCCGAGCCGCGGCTGAACGACCGGGATACGCTTGCCTCCGAAATCCTGGAGAAGCTGACCTATTCGATCGGCAAATATCCCGCCTCCGCCCGCCGCCACGACTGGCTGGAGGCGACGACGCTCGCCGTGCGCGACCGGATCATCGACCACTGGCTGGCGTCGCGCCAGCACATCTACGAGAGCGGCGAGAAGCGCGTCTGCTATCTCTCGATGGAGTTCCTGATCGGGCGCCTGCTGCGCGACGCGATCAGCAATCTCGGCCTCACCGAGGCCGTCACCGAAGCCCTCGCCGGCTTCGACGTCAGCCTCGACATGATCGAGCTACTGGAGCCCGACGCCGCGCTCGGCAATGGCGGCCTCGGCCGCCTCGCCGCTTGCTTCATGGAATCCATGGCCTCGACCGGCGTGCCCGCCTTCGGCTACGGCATCCGCTACGTCCACGGCTTCTTCCGCCAGGAAGTCGTCGACGGCGAGCAGGTCGAGCTGCCGGAGAACTGGCTGGCGCACGGCAATCCGTGGGAATTCGAGCGCCGCGAGAGCTCCTACGAGATCGGCTTCGGCGGCAAGGTCTCCTCGATCGACGAGCCCGGCAAGCCGCCGCGGCAGATCTGGCGCCCGGCCGAGCGCGTGCTGGCGGTGGCCTACGACACGCCGATCGTCGGCTGGCGCGGCGAGCACGTCAACACGCTCAGACTGTGGAGCGCGCAGTCGCTCGACCCGATCCTGCTCGACGCTTTCAACTCGGGCGACCACATCGGCGCGCTGCGCGAGGCCAACAAGGCCGAGGCGATCACCCGCGTCCTCTACCCCGCCGACTCGCACCAGGCCGGCCAGGAGCTGCGTTTGCGGCAGGAGTTCTTCTTCTCCTCCGCCTCGCTGCAGGACATCATCCGCGAGCACCTGCGGACCAATCCGGACCTCTCCAACTTGCATGAGCAGGTGGCGATCCAGCTGAACGACACGCATCCGGCGGTCTCGGTCGCCGAGCTGATGCGGTTGTTGATCGACGTGCACGGCTTCGCCTGGGACGATGCCTGGAGCATCACCCAGAAGACCTTCTCCTACACCAACCACACGCTGCTGCCGGAAGCGCTGGAGACGTGGCCGATCAACCTCTTCGAGCGGCTGCTGCCGCGGCAGATGCAGATCATCTACGCCATCAACGCGCAGGTGATCCGCGAGGCCGGCAAGCTCGGCTTCGACGGCGGCAAGATCACCGCCATGTCGCTGATCGACGAAAACAACGGGCGCCGCGTGCGCATGGGCCAGCTCGCCTTCGTCGGCTCGCACACGATCAACGGCGTCTCGGCGCTGCACACCGAGCTGATGAAGGAGACCGTGTTCCATTCGCTGCACGAGCTCTACCCGCAGCGGATCCAGAACAAGACCAACGGCGTCACCCCGCGCCGCTGGCTGATGCAGTGCAATCCGGGCCTGACCAACCTCATCACCGATGCGATCGGCCCGGCCTTCCTCGACGACATCGACCGCATCGCCGATCTCGACAAGCTCGCCACCGACTCCAGCTTCCGCGAGCGCTTCATGGCGGTGAAGCGGCAGAACAAGGAGCGGCTCGCCAAGGTTATCGAGGACCGGCTGGCGATCTCGGTCGACCCGACGGCAATGTTCGACATCCAGGTCAAGCGCATCCACGAGTACAAGCGCCAGTTCCTCAACATCATCGAGGCGATTGCGCTGTACGACCAGATCCGCTCGCATCCCGAGATGAACTGGCAGCCGCGGGTGAAGGTGTTCGCCGGCAAGGCGGCGCCGAGCTACGCGCAGGCCAAGGAGATCATCCACCTCATCAACGACGTCGCCCGCGTCGTGAACTCCGATCCTTCGGTGCAGAACCTCCTGAAGGTCGTGTTCATTCCGAACTACAACGTCAGCCTTGCCGAGATCATCATGCCGGCGGCCGACCTGTCCGAGCAGATCTCGACCGCCGGCCTCGAGGCGTCCGGCACCGGCAACATGAAGTTCGCGCTGAACGGGGCCCTCACCATCGGCACGCTCGACGGCGCCAACGTCGAAATGCTCGAGCACCTCGGCGCGGAGAACATCTTCATCTTCGGCCTCACCGCCTCCGAGGTGGCCCAGCGCCGGCGCGAGGCGCACAGCGGCCGCTCGATCATCGAGAACTCGCGGCTGCTGCGCGGGGCGATGGAATCGATCGTCAAGGGTGTGTTCTCGCCGGAAGGACAGGAGAGCTACGCCAGCCTCGTCTCCAACATCTACAACAACGACTGGTGGATGATCGCCGCCGACTTCGAGGCCTACTGGAACACCCAGCGCCAGCTCGACACGACCTGGCAGGACGGCGCTTCCTGGGGCGAGAAGGCGGTGCGCAACACCGCGCGCATGTCCTGGTTCTCCTCGGACCGCTCGATCCGCGAATACGCCAAGGACATCTGGCATGCGGGACCGGGCACCGAGCCCCGGCGCTCGTAAACTCGCCGCACTGGTGCAACCTAGACCGTCCTGTGACGGCCTAGGTTTTCCGCCGGCGCGCCAGGGTTGTGCGGCGGCGCCCGGACATCCCCGGCGCACGGCGTGGCAAGGCTTCAGCCAGACCAGGAATAGTGGAAAAAGCCCCTTGCGGCGCGCCCTTGGCTTGTAGAAGCATGGCGGCACGGCGCTATCTCTGGCGACTGTCCGCCGCCATACCGGCAAGCGGACAAAGACAACAGACGCGACGACAACAAGCGCTCCGGAAGGGCGGCGGCCTGGGAGGGCCGCGCACCTCCGATGGCATACTGGGAGGATGAACGATGACCGACCGCAAGCGCCATGCGCCGATCTCACGCGACACGATGGCCTATGTCCTCGCTGGTGGCCGCGGCAGCCGGCTGATGGAAATGACCGACAACCGCGCCAAGCCCGCGGTGTACTTCGGCGGCAAGACCCGCATCATCGACTTCGCGCTGTCGAACGCCATCAATTCCGGCATCCGGCGTATTGGCGTTGCCACGCAGTACAAGGCACACAGCCTGATCCGCCACCTGCAGCGCGGCTGGAACTTCCTGCGGCCCGAGCGCAACGAGAGCTTCGACGTGCTGCCGGCCAGCCAGCGCGTGTCGGAGGACCAGTGGTATGCCGGCACCGCAGACGCCGTTTACCAGAACATCGATATCATCGAGGACTACGCACCGCAGTACATCGTCATCCTGGCAGGCGACCACGTCTACAAGATGGACTACGAGATCATGCTGCAGCAGCATGTCGACAGCGGCGCCGACGTCACCGTCGGCTGCCTGGAAGTCCCGCGCATGGAAGCGGTCGGCTTCGGCGTCATGCACGTCGACGATACCGGCCGCATCACCGCCTTCGTCGAGAAGCCGATCGATCCGCCGGCAATTCCCGGCCGGCCGGACACGGCGCTTGCCTCGATGGGCATCTACGTCTTCGACACCAAGTTCCTGATGGACCAGTTGCGCCGCGACGCGGCCGACCCGAAGTCGAGCCGCGACTTCGGCAAGGACATCATCCCGCACATCGTCAAGCACGGCACGGCGCAGGCGCATTCGTTCAACCGCTCGGTGGTGCGCTCGGAGAACGAGTACGACGCCTACTGGCGCGATGTCGGCACGGTCGACGCCTACTGGCAGGCCAACATCGATCTCACCGACGTCGTCCCGCCGCTCGACATCTACGACCGCAACTGGCCGATCTGGACCTATTCCGAGATCACCCCGCCGGCGAAGTTCGTGCATGACGAGGATGGCCGCCGTGGCCAGGCGATCTCCTCGCTGGTGTCCGGCGACTGCATCATCTCCGGTGGTTCGCTGATGCGCTCGCTGCTGTTCACCGGCGTTCGTCAGCGATCCTATTCGAGCCTCGACCATGCCGTCGTGCTGCCGCACGCGACCATCGGCCGGAGCGCGCGCATCACGAGGGCGGTGATCGACCGCGGCGTCGCGATCCCGGACGGCCTCGTCATCGGCGAGGATCCCGAGCTCGACGCCCAGCGTTTCCGCCGCACCGAGAACGGCATCTGCCTCGTCACCAAATCGATGATCGACCGGCTCAACTACCGATGAGCCTCAACGTCCTCTCCGTCGCCTCGGAGGTCTTCCCCTTCATCAAGACGGGCGGGCTCGCCGACGTCGCCGGCGCCTTGCCGCTGGCGCTCGGCGCGCTCGGCATCGGGGTTCGCACCTTGATGCCGGCCTATCCCGACGTGATGCGGGCGGTCGGGCCGGCGGAGAGCGTTCTCGTCATCCCCGAGCTGTTCGGCGGGTCGGCGCGGATCCTGGCGGCGAAGGCCGAGGGGCTGGACCTCCTGCTCCTCGACGCGCCGCATCTCTACGACCGCGCCGGCGGCCCCTACATCGGCAATGACGGGCACGAGCACGCCGACAACTGGGCGCGCTTTGCCGCGCTCGGCAAGGCGGGCGCCCTTGTCGGCGAGGGGGCAATCGACGGCTATGCGCCGGACTTGCTGCATGCGCACGACTGGCAAGCGGCCCTGGCGCCGGTCTATCTCGCTTTCGGCCGGGGTCGGCGGCGGCCAAAGACCGTCGTCACCGTTCACAACCTCGCTTTTCAGGGCAGCTACCCGCTCGAGATCTTCCCCAGGCTCGGCTTGCCCGGGTCCGCCTGGTCGCTGGAGGGCGTCGAATACTACGGCAGCGTCGGCTTCCTGAAGGGCGGCCTGCATGCCGCCGACGCCGTCACCACGGTCAGCCCGACCTATGCCGAGGAGATCCTCACGGCCGAGGGCGGCATGGGGCTCGACGGCCTGCTGCGGGGGCGCGGCGACCGGCTGATCGGCATCGTCAACGGCATCGATACCGACACCTGGAACCCCGCGACCGACGCCAGCATCGCCAAGACCTACAGCCTGCGCGCCCTAAAGGCCCGCGCCCAGAACAAGCGCGCGCTGGAGACCGAGTTCGGCTTCGCGCACGAGGCAGGCCCGATCTATGCCGTGGTCAGCCGCCTCACCTGGCAGAAGGGCATGGACGTGCTCGTGGCGCTTTGCGACGAGATCGTCGCCAGCGGCGCGCGGCTGGCGATCGTCGGTTCCGGCGACCGGTTGATCGAGGGCGCCTTCCACGCGGCGCATGCCCGGAATCCCGGTCGCATCGGCGTGCGCATCGGCTACAGCGAGACGCTGTCGCACAAGGTCCAGGCCGGTGCCGACGCGTTGCTGATCCCCTCGCGCTTCGAGCCCTGCGGCCTGACCCAGCTTTATGCGCTCCGCTATGGCTGCATCCCGATCGTCGCCCGCGTCGGCGGCCTTGCCGACACGGTGATCGACAGCAATTTCGCGGCGATGACGGCGGCGGTCGCCACCGGGCTGATCTTCTCGCCCGTCGACCGCGACGCGCTGCTCGACGCGGTGCACAAGGCCAACCGGCTTTACGCCGATCCCCCCCTCTGGCAAGCCATGCAAAAGCGCGGCATGGCCACCGATGTCGGCTGGACGGCCAGCGCCGCCCGTTACGCCGAACTCTACCGGTCCCTGACGAAAGAGCAGACGCCATGATCGAGACGATCGCCACCCGGCCCTTCGACGACCAGAAGCCAGGCACCTCGGGCCTGCGCAAGAAGGTCCCGCATTTCCAGCAGAAGCACTATGCCGAGAACTTCATCCAGTCGATCTTCGACGTCGCCGAGCGCGCGCCCGGCGCGACGCTGGTGATCGGCGGCGACGGCCGCTTCTTTAACCGCGAGGTGGTGCAGACCGCGATCCGCATGGCCGCCGCCAACGGCTTCGGCCGCGTCGTCGTCGGCAAGGACGGCATTCTCTCGACGCCCGCCGCCTCCAACATGATCCGCCAGCGCAAGGCCGCCGGCGGCATCATCCTCTCGGCCAGCCACAACCCCGGCGGCCCGAACGGCGACTTCGGCATCAAATACAACATCGCCAATGGCGGCCCGGCCCCCGAGGCGATCACCGAGGCGACCTTCACGCGCTCGAAGGAAATCGCCGAGTACAAGATCTCCGACGCGCCCTCCCCGGACCTCTCCGTCCTCGGCGAGACAACGATCGAGGACATGGTGGTCGAGGTGGTCGACCCCGTCGCCGACTACGCCAAGCTGATGCAGACGCTGTTCGACTTCGACGCGATCCGCGCGCTGATCGCCGGCGGCTTCCGCATCAAGTTCGACGCCATGCATGCGGTCACCGGCCCCTACGCCAAGGCGATCATCGAGGGCCTCCTCGGTGCCCCCGCGGGCACGGTGATGAACGGCGTGCCGCTGGAGGATTTCGGCGGTGGCCATCCCGATCCCAACGCCGTCCACGCGCACGAGCTGATCGAGCTCTTGATGGCGCCGGACGGTCCGGACTTCGGCGCGGCCTCCGACGGCGATGGCGACCGCAACCTGATCGTCGGCCGCGGCGTCGTGGTGACGCCCTCGGATTCGCTCGCGGTGCTCGCCGCCAACGCGCACCTGGCGCCGAGCTATGCCAGGGGCATCGCCGGCATCGCGCGCTCGATGCCGACCAGCCAGGCCGCCGACCGCGTCGCCGCCAAGCGCGGTCTGCCGCTCTACGAGACGCCGACCGGCTGGAAGTTCTTCGGCAACCTCCTCGACGCCGGCAAGGTGACGATCTGCGGCGAGGAGAGCGCCGGCACCGGCTCCGACCACGTGCGCGAGAAGGACGGGCTCTGGGCCGTGCTGCTCTGGCTGAACATCCTCGCCGTCCGCAAGGAGAGCGTCGCCGAGATCCTCTCCAGCCACTGGCGCGAGTTCGGCCGCACCTACTACCAGCGGCACGACTACGAGGAGATCGACAGCAAGGCCGCCGCCGGGCTGATGGGCTCCTTGCGTGACCGCCTGGCCTCGATGTCCGGCCAGCGCTTCGGCACGCTGGTGGTCTCGGAAGCCGACGATTTCTCGTACAAGGATCCGATCGACGGTTCGATCTCCACCGGCCAGGGCGTGCGGATTCTGTTCTCCGGCGGGGCGCGCATCGTCTACCGCCTGTCGGGCACCGGCACCCAGGGCGCCACGCTGCGGGTCTATATCGAGGCCTACCAGCCGGATCCGTCCAAGCTCGATGCTGCACCGCAAACCGTGCTGCGGGAACTCATCGAGACCGCTGATGTTATCGGCGAGATCACCAAACGTACCAAGCGCACAGCGCCTGACGTGATTACCTGATCTTCTCTCCTTCTCGCGGGACCTCCATGTCGAACACCATCACGACCGAACGTGGCAAGCCGGCTGAGCTGGGTGCCACGATCGACGCCGACGGCGTGCACTTCGCCGTCTACTCCGAGAACGCGGACGCCATCGAGGTCTGCCTCTTCGACGAGGCCGGCACGCAGGAAACCGATAGGCTGACCCTCGAAGGCCTCGACGGCGAGGGCTTTCGCTACGGCTTCGTGCCGGGCCTAGCCGTCGGCGCCCGCTATGGCTTGCGCGCCAGGGGCCCCTTCGCGCCGAAGGAAGGCCATCGGTTCGACTACTCGAAGCTTCTGGTCGATCCCTATGCGATCCAGCTCGACCGTCCGTTCATCTACCAGCCGGGGCTCACCGCCCCGCCGGAGCGTGAGCTCGATAGCGCCGCCTTCATTCCGCGTGCCGTCGTCATCGATCCGCTGCGCGATGCCTCGCCGCTGCCGTTCAAGGCGCCGGGCTTCACCTATGAGCTGTCGGTGCGCGCCTTCTCGCAGCGCAATCCGGACATTTCCAGCGAACTGCGCGGCACCGTCGCAGCGCTCGCCGAGCCGCATTTCCTCGACCATCTCGAGCGCATCGGCGTCGACACCGTCGAGTTCATGCCGCTCGCCGCCTGGATCGACGAAGGCCACCTGATGCTGAACAACCTCACCAATGCGTGGGGCTACAACCCGATCACCCACATGGCGCCCGATCCGCGGCTGTCGCCGGGCGGTCTGGCCGAGGTGCGCCGCGCGGTCGAGGCAATGCACGAGCGCGGCATCCGCGTGCTGCTCGATGTGGTGTTCAACCATTCGGGCGAAGGCTCCGAGGTCGGCCCGACGATCTGCTACCGCGGCCTCGACAACCTCCTCTACTACCGTCATCCCGAAGGCCAGCCGGAGTTCAACCTCAACGATACCGGTACCGGCAACACGTTCGCGACGCACAAGCCGCCGGTGGCGAAGATGTTCGTCGACGTTCTCCGCACCTGGGTCCAGACCACCGGCATCGACGGCTTCCGCTACGATCTCGGCACCGTGCTCGGCCGCTTGCCGGACGGATTCAGCCATGACGCGCCGTTCTTCAAGATGGTCGCCGAGGACGAGGTCCTGAAGGACCGCATCCACGTCGCCGAGCCTTGGGATGTCGGTCCCGGCGGCTATCAGGTCGGCAACTTCCCGAAGCCCTGGTTCGAGTGGCAGGACAAGTTCCGCGACGACATCCGCAAGTTCTGGCAAGGCGAGGACGGCATGCTTGGCGCGTTGGCGACCCGCCTCTCCGGCTCGGCCGACCTCTACAACCATGACGGCCGCACGCCGTCGGTCGGCGTCAATTTCCTTGCCGCGCATGACGGCTTCACCCTCGCCGACATCGCGATGTACGAGGAAAAGCACAACGAGGCGAACGGCGAGGACAACCGCGACGGCCACGATGCCAACCACTCCTGGAACAACGGCGTCGAGGGTCTGACCGACAATCCCGACATCATCCAGGCGCGCGGCAAGGACATCCGCGCCATGCTGGCAACGCTGATGGTCTCCCGCGGCAACCCGATGATCGTCGCCGGCGACGAGTTCGGCCGCACCCAGGGCGGCAACAACAATGGCTATGCCCAGGACAACGAGATCACCTGGCTCGACTGGGAGCATGCCGACGAACTGCTGATGGACTTCACCGCCAAGCTCGCGCATCTCCGCCGGGCGCATCCGGCCCTCAACGCCGACGCGTTCCTGACGGGCGACACGGTGCGCGGCGGCGACATGCCGGACGTGCAGTGGCTGCGCGAGGACGGCAACGAGCTCTCGCCGGACGAGTGGAACGACGGGTCGCGCCGCTTCCTCGGCATGAGCGTCTACGCGCCGCGCGAAGAAGGCGACGAGTTCGACAGCGAACGCGCCGTCATCTACATCAACGGTAGCCACGACGATGCGAACGTGCGGCTGCCGGAGCCCCGCGCCGGTTCACACTTCCAGCTCTACATCCAGTCCGACTGGCCGGATCTGGAGCCGCGCAAGGTCGACCACACCGAGGAAATCGTGGTGAAGGGCCGCTCGGTCTTCATCATGCTCGAGGAAAAGGGCGCGCCGGCCTGATCGGCCAGCACAGTCCTACCTGACCTCGCCGGTTTGATCCGGTCCGGCCGAAGGACTATCACGTCGTCACCCGCCCGGGCTCCGGGCGGGTGACTCTGTTTTACGGGCCCCGCTTCATGCCGATCCGCCAGCTCTCCGAGACCGTCATCGACCAGATCGCCGCCGGCGAGGTGGTCGAGCGGCCGGCGAGCGTCGTCAAGGAACTGGTCGAGAACGCCCTCGACGCCGGCGCCACGCGGATCGGGATCGTCACCGCCGCCGGCGGCAAGGGCCTGCTGCGGATCACCGACGACGGCTGCGGCATTCCCGTCGGCGAACTGCCGCTGGCGGTCCGCCGCCACTGCACGTCGAAGCTCGTCGACGATCTCCATCTCATCCAGACGCTCGGCTTTCGCGGCGAAGCACTGCCCTCGATCGGCTCGGTGGCCCGGCTGTCGCTGCGCTCGCGCCGCGACGGCGCGGAGGGCGCGGAGGGCGCGGAGGGCGCACATGAAATCTTGGTGGACGGCGGCAAGGTCGAGGGCCCCCGGCCCGCGGCGCTGTCGCGCGGGACCGTCGTCGAGGTGCGCGACCTCTTCCATGCCGTGCCGGCCCGGCTGAAGTTCCTGAAGAGCGAGCGGGCCGAGGCTGCGGCGGTCACCGATGTCATTCGGCGCATCGCCATCGCCTTCCCCGCCGTGCGCTTCGCGCTGGCCGGCAGCGACCGCAGCGAGCTGGTATTCGAGCCCGCGACGCCGATCGGGCGCATCTCGGCGGTCGTCGGCAAGGATTTCGCTGAAAACAGCCTGCCGATCGAGGCCGGCCGCGAGAACGCAAGGCTCACCGGCTTTGCCGGCATTCCCGCCTATAGCCGTGGCAATGCGCAGTTCCAGTATGTCTACGTCAATGGCCGGCCGGTGCGGGACAAGATGCTACTCTCGGCGCTGCGCGGTGCCTATGCCGACGTGATGGCGCGCGACCGGCACCCGATCGCCGTCCTCTTCCTCGAGATCGACCCGGCCTTCGTCGACATCAACGTCCACCCGGCGAAGGCCGATGTGCGCTTCCGCGATCCCGGCATGATCCGTGGCCTCGTCATCGGCGCCATCCGGCAGGCGCTGGCGGCAGCCGGCATGCGCGCCTCCACCGAGGGTGCGGATGCCATGCTGTCGAGCTTCCGGCCGGGCGGCGCGGCGCCGGCAATGACCGCAGCCGCCTGGGGCGGCGCGAACCGGGGCGGCGGCTTCTCGCAGGGCGCGCAGGCCCCCTATGATCCCGGCCAGTCGCCGTTCCGCCCGCTCGGTGATGGCGCGCCACCGCCGCCGCAGAGCCTTGCCGACCGCGCCGGCGGCTTCGAGGGCCTTGCCCCCTATGCCCGCCCCGCTGTCCCCCGCACCGAGGGTGACGGCGACGATCTCGCCCGCGGCTACCCGCTCGGCGCGGCAAGGGCGCAGCTGCACGATGCCTTCATCGTCGCCGAGACCGGGGACAGCCTCGTCATCGTCGACCAGCACGCGGCGCACGAGCGCCTGGTCTACGAGGCGCTGAAGACGGCGATCCACGAGAAGCCGCTCGCCGCCCAGCATCTGCTGCTGCCGGAGATCGTCGATCTGCCGGAGGAGGACGCCGATCGCCTGTCGGAGCATGCCCCGGCGTTCGAGCGCTTCGGCCTGTTCCTCGAACGCTTCGGGCCGGGCGCCGTCGCGGTGCGCGCGACGCCGTCGATGCTCGGCCAGGTCGATACGGCCCGGATGGTGCAGGACCTTGCCGATGAGCTCGCCGATTGCGACAGCGCCGAGAGCCTGCTGCGGCGGATCGACCATGTCGCCGCCACCATGGCCTGCCACGGCTCGGTCCGGGCCGGGCGCACGCTCCGGCCGGCGGAGATGAACGCGCTCCTGCGCCAGATGGAAGCGACGCCGGGCTCGGGCACCTGCAACCACGGCCGGCCGACCTTCATCGAGCTGAAGCTTGCCGATATCGAGCGGCTTTTCGGTCGGCGCTGATAGCCTGCAGCGGGCTGGCGTCCGTGTCGGTGCTTACCCTTCCGAACTTTATTTTCAGCCGCGAAATGTAAGCGCCGCAGGGCATTTAGACTACCGGACGGTACGTTTCGGTCCCAGGGACCACGCCGGGCAGTAGACGCTTTTCCCACCGCAGATTAGAATTGCCCCAAATTAGACGCCGGCAGCCTGCGGCCCGACCCCGTGGCGCCGGGACTCTCCGAGGGAGCGGCACCTTGATCACCTTCACGCTGAACGGCCAGGAAAAGACCTTCGACGGCGATCCCGATACCCCGCTCCTGTGGGTGATCCGCGACGCCGAGAAGCTCACCGGCACCAAATACGGCTGCGGCGTCGCCCAGTGCGGCGCCTGCACGGTGCATCTCGACGGCATGACCCGCCGCTCCTGCATTACCCCGATCTCGACCGTCGAGGGATCCGAGGTGATCACCATCGAGGGCGTCGAGGGTGCCGAGGCCGAGGCCGTGCATGCCGCCTGGGTGGCGATCGACGTGCCGCAGTGCGGCTACTGCCAGTCCGGGCAGATCATGTCCGCCGTCTCGCTGCTGCAGACCGTGCCGAAGCCGACGGACGCCGATATCGACGGCGCCATGGCCGGCAACATCTGCCGCTGTGCCACCTATCAACGCATCCGCCAGGCGATCCACAATGCTGCCGGCACGCTGGAGGGCTGAGCGATGACCATCCACACCACCACCCGCCGCAGCTTCCTCCTCGGCAGCGGCCTTGTCATTGGTCTCGCTCTGGCGCCGAAGGGCTTTGCCCGCGGCATGACCGCGAACGGCGTCGAGGCCGGCGGCGGGGCTGAGCTCCGCGAGCTCAACGCCTTCGTCAAGATCGCCGCCGACGACACGGTGACGATCCTCTCCAAGCACATCGAGTTCGGCCAGGGTCCGTTCACCGGCCTTGCCACCATCGTCGCCGAGGAGCTCGACGCCGACTGGAGCCAGATGCGCGCCGTGCACGCGCCGGCCGACGACAAGATCTACGCCAACCTCGCCTTCGGCCTGCAAGGCACCGGCGGCTCGACCGCGATCTTCAATTCCTACGATCAGCTGCGTAAGGCCGGCGCCACCGCCCGCGCCATGCTGGTCGCCGCTGCCGCCAAGGAGTGGGGCGTTCCCGCTGCCGAGATCACGGTCTCCAAGGGCCGCATCGCGCATGCCGCCTCGGGCAAGGAAAGCGGCTTCGGCGCGTTCGCCGAAAAGGCCGCGACCGAGACACCGCCGGCCGAGCCGACACTGAAGGACCCGAAGGACTTCATCCTGATCGGCCAGGCGCTGCCGAAGCTCGACACGCAAGCGAAGTCGACCGGCAAGGCCATCTTCACGCTTGATGTTCATGCCGACAACATGCTCGTTGCCGTCGTCGCCCATCCCGACCATTTTGGCGCGACGGTGAAGTCCCTCGATGCCGCAGCCGCGTTGAAGGTGCCGGGCGTCGTCGACGTCAAGCAGATCCCGCAGGGCGTCGCCGTCTACGGCGAGAACACCTTCGCCGCCCTGAAGGGCCGCGATGCGCTGGTGATCGAATGGGACCTCGCCAAGGCCGAGACCCGCTCGAGCCGCGAGATTACCGCCGACTACACCAAGCTGTTCGCCGAGAAGGGCCTCGAGGCGACCAACAAGGGCGACGTCGAGAAGGCTTTCACCGCCGAGGGCGCCCAGACGCTGGAAGCCGATCTCGTCTTCCCGTTCCTTGCGCATGCGCCGATGGAGCCGCTCGACGCCGTCATCGTCAAGAACGAGGATGGCTCGATCGACTGCTACAACGGCGCGCAGTTCCCCGGCCAGGACCGCCAGGCGCTTTCCCAGGTGCTCGGCATCGATGAGGCGAAGATCCGCGTCAACACCCAGCTCGGCGGCGGCAGCTTCGGCCGCCGTGCACAGTTCGGCTCGCCCTACATGCGCGAGGCCGCCGAGGTGTTCAAGGCGTCCGGCGGCAACCGTCCGGTCAAGCACATGTGGACCCGCGAAGACGACATCCGCGGCGGCTACTACCGTCCGATGTACGCCCACCGCATGAAGGCCTCCGTCAGCCGGGCGGGCGAGATCACCGGCTGGCATCAGGTGATCGTCGGCCAGTCGATCATGGCCAAGGCGACGCTCGACAGCACCTCGGTCGAGGGCGCCTCCAACCTGCCCTATGCCATTCCGAGCCTGAAGGTCGAATCGCACAACACCACGCTGCCGGTGCCGGCGCTGTGGTGGCGCTCGGTCGGCCACACCCATACCGGCTTTGCCGTCGAGACCTTCGTCGACGAGCTCCTGGAAAAGGTCGGCAAGGATCCCGTCGAGGGGCGTCTGGCGCTGCTCGACCCGAAGTCGCGCCACGTCGCGACGCTGAAGAAGGTCGCGGAGATGGCCGACTGGGGCGGCGCCCCGGTGCCGGCAGGCCGCGAGCGCGGTGTCGCCGTGGTCGAGAGCTTCGGCACCTTCGTCGCGCAGATCGTCGAGGCCTCGATCGGCGAGGACAAGCTGCCGCGCGTCCACAAGGTCTGGGTCGCCGTCGATTGCGGCGTCGCGATCAACCCGAACGTCATCACCGCGCAGATGGAGGGCGGCGTCGGCTACGGCCTCGGTGCCGTCCTGTTCGACGCGGTGACGCTGGGTGACGGCGGGCGCATCGTCCAGTCGAACTTCCACGACTACCGCTCGATCCGCATCAACGAGATGCCCGAGGTGATGGTCTCGATCATCCCCTCGACCGAACCGCCGACCGGCGTCGGCGAGCCGGGCGTGCCCCCCGTCGGCCCGGCCGTGGCCAATGCCTGGCGCAAGCTGACCGGCTCGCCGGTGCGGCAGCTGCCGATCGTCAATGTCGTGGTCTCCTGAAGGTGCGTAACGTGAAGCCTATCCTCGTGCTGGCGGGCCTTGCCGCGACCATTGCCATCGCCGTCGCGCTGATGGCCCCGACCCTGTCCAATGCTCAGGAGAAGACCACCTCGCCTAAGACCACCGAGGCCAAGACGCTGAAGCCGGTCTCGGCCTTCGACAGCATCAAGGACGAAAAGGAACGCTCAATCGCGATCTTCGAGGAGACCGGCAAGGTTCTCCTCGACCCGCGCTGCGTCAACTGCCATCCGAGGGGCGACAGCCCGCTGCAGAACAACCTCGTCAAGCACCAGCCGCCGGTGTCGCGCGGCGAGGCGAACTTCGGCATGGCCGGCATGCAGTGCACCACCTGCCACGGCCCGGCCAATGTCGACGTCGTCGGCCAGGCCGCGACGATCAAGTCGATCCCCGGCAATCCCAACTGGCACCTCGCGCCGATCGAGATGGCCTGGGAGGGCAAGACGCTCGCCGAGATCTGCGTGCAGATCAAGGACCAGAACAGAAACGGCGGCAAGACGCTTGCCCAACTCGTCGAGCACATGGCAAAGGACGATCTCGTCGGATGGGGCTGGAACCCCGGCAAGGGGCGCGAGCCCGTCGCCGGCACCCAGGCCGAATTCGGCGCGCTGTACGAGGCCTGGGCTGCGACCGGAGCGCATTGCCCATCCTCCTGAACCGGAGAGCTGGGACATGACGACACGCCGCGAGACCGATTCCATCGGGGCCATCGAGGTCGCCACCGACCGCTACTGGGGAGCGCAGACCGAGCGCTCCCTGCACAATTTCAAGATCGGCACCGACCGCCAGCCGCTGCCGCTGATCCACGCTCTCGCCCTCGTCAAGAAGGCGGCCGCGCGCGTCAACACCCGCATGGGCAAGCTCGACTCGAGCCTTGCCGAGACCATCGAGAAGGCCGCCGACGAGGTGATCTCCGGCGCGCTCGACGATCACTTCCCGCTGGTCGTCTACCAGACCGGGTCGGGCACCCAGACCAACATGAACGTCAACGAGGTCATCTCGAACCGGGCGATCGAGATGCTCGGCGGCGAGATGGGCTCGAAGAAGCCGGTCCACCCGAACGACCACGTCAACATGGGCCAGTCGTCGAACGACGTGTTTCCGACCGCGATGCACGTCGCCGTCGTCGTGGAGACGATGAAGCGGGTGTTCCCGGCGATCGACGCCCTGCATGCCTCGCTCGACGCGAAGGCCAAGGAATTCGACCACATCATCAAGATCGGCCGCACCCACACCCAGGATGCGACGCCGATCACCCTCGGCCAGGAATTCTCCGGCTATGCCGCAGCGCTTCACCTCGGCCGCCGGCGGATCGAGCAGGCCCTGGGCGACGTGCTCGCGCTGGCACAGGGCGGCACCGCCGTCGGCACCGGCCTCAACGCGCCCGTCGGCTTCGACACGGCGATCGCCGCGGAGATCGCGAGCCTCACCGGCCACCCGTTCCGCACCGCCGGCAACAAGTTCGAGGCGCTGGCCTCGCATGGCGCCCTCACCTTCTTCCACGGCAGCCTCAACGCACTGGCGACCGACCTCTTCAAGATCGCCAACGACATCCGCTTCCTCGGCTCGGGACCGCGCTCGGGCCTTGGCGAACTGTCGCTGCCGGAGAACGAGCCGGGCTCGTCGATCATGCCAGGCAAGGTCAACCCGACGCAGGCCGAGGCGATGACCATGGTCGCCGTAGAGGTGTTTGGGCACGAGACGACCGTCACCGTCGGCTCCAGCCAGGGCCATTTCGAGCTCAACGTCTTCAAGCCGGTGATCGCCAACGCGGTGCTTTCGTCGATCCGCCTCCTCGGCGACGCGATGGATAGTTTCCGCGAGCACTGCGTCGACGGCATCAAGGCGAACGAGGACCGCATCAAGGCGCTGATGGAGCAGTCGCTGATGCTGGTGACGGCGCTGGCGCCGACCATCGGCTACGACAATGCGGCCAAGATCGCCAAGACGGCGCACCACAACGGCACCACGCTGCGCGAGGAGGCGGTTGCCTCGGGTCTGGTCTCCGCCGAGGACTATGCCCGGATCGTCGATCCCGCGGCGATGACCCGCCCGGGCTGATCGCCAGGAAGCTTAGACTTTTACGTCGATTTCAGTGAACGATCGGTCGCCGTGGGATTGTCCTGCGGCGGCCGCGTTTTTAGGCTATCCACGTCGGATCAACTTTCCGGGAAACCCACCATGAATTCCAATGTCCTCCTCCTCATCGGCCGGGTTCTCCTGTCGATCCTGTTCATCGTCGCCGGCTTCGGCAAGCTCACCGGTGGCGCCGAGGGTCTGTCCGGCATGCTCGGCGGCATGGGCCTGCCGCAGCCGCTGGCGATGGCCTACCTCGTCGGCCTCTGCGAACTAGTCGGCGGCGTCTGCGTCCTCATCGGCTTCCAGGTCCGCATCGTCGGCATCCTGCTGGCGCTGTTCTGCCTGATGACCGGCTACATCGCCCATATCGGCGATGCGACCGCGCTGATGAAGAACATCGGCCTTGCCGGCGGCTTCCTCGTCCTTGCCGCCCATGGCGCCGGTGCCTATGCCGTCGGCCCGAAGCCGGCCCGCGTCTCGCGCTACTGACGCTTCGGATATCTCTCCGACGAAAGAAAGGGCGGCCCTCGGGTCGCCCTTTTTGCCTATCTGCTGGATGATCTGGGCCATAAGCCGAGATGGCGCCGCTGGCGGCATTTAAATCGCGGCACAACGGCCTACGGCCGCGTCGCGACTTCCTCGAGGAACCGCATCAGTCCGGTCTCGACGCGGGTCAAGCCCTGGCGCGATCGACCCTTCAGGAGGTCTGGATCAAGCCGCTCCTCCTCATAGGCGCTGACGATCTCGGGGTGGACATAGGAAGCGCGGGCGACCGTCGGCGTGTTGCGCAGAAGTTCGCTCGCCGCCTTCATCGCCGCGGCTACCGCCCGCTTGCGCTTGGTGTCGCTGGTCTGCTCCACCCCGGCCTCCTCGATCAAGAACCGCAGCGCCTCCGCGGAGCCGTGGAAGGTGCGAAAATCCTTGGCGGAAACGCGCGCTTCGGCTGCGTCGCGAAGATAGCCGTTGAGCAGAGTCGCGGTCAGCAGCTTCGGCTTCAGCCCGCCATTCCGGAAAGCGAAAAGCCGCGGGCCCTTCAGCTTGCGCAGCCGCGCGAGCGAGCGCAGCACCGGCCGGTCGGCGATGTCGATGCGGTGCGGCTTGTTGGACTTGCCGATGAAATTCAGCACGGCAGCTTTCGGCGTCATGCGCAGGTTCTGCTTGCGCAGCGAGGCCACCCCGCGTCCCCCGTCGGCGGCGTATTTCTCGTGCCCCGGGCGCATCGCGGCGAGATCGATCAGCCGTGCGGCGGTCGCAGCGGTGGCGGCCTCGCCAAAGTCCTTGCGCCGGATGTCCTTGTCGATCCGCCGGCGCAGCTTCGGCAGCGCCTTGCCGAAGCGCAGCAGCCGCTCGGTCTTCACCGCGTTGCGGACGTTCACCCAGTCGTCGTGGTAGCGGTACTGGAGCCGCCCCTTCTCGTCACGGCCGATCGCCTGGATATGGCCGTTCGCCTCGATGCAGATCTTCACGTCCTGCCAGGCCGGCGGGATCACCAGCGCGTCGATGCGCGCCCGCAGCGTCGGGTCTGCGACCTCGTCGCCAGCGGCAAAGCAGATCCGCGGGCCATCCTCGTGGTGCAGGCGCTCGATGCCGAAATCCTGCGGGTCGACGATCTGGAGGCCGATCCGTTCGGCGTGGCGGAAAAGATGCTTGTTCATGGCGTCCGTCAGGCATTGTCCGAGAGCGCCGGACGCCCGGAAGGACGCACGAAACGACGCTCTATCTCTTTGACTTACATAGATCTTTCTTCGATCGGATCAGTCCGTCCCATCGCAGAATACTCTGGGGTCAACGGCAGTTTTCCGGCGGGGTTCCCGGCGGCTGGCTGCGACAGGTGCGCACGCGCCTTGGCAAGGCGGAACAGCTTTTGTCCACCGTGCATTGAGCCGGCACCAACCAGCACGACAACTGGGCACGTCAGCCAAGGGAGAGACGACATGACCGAGTTCAAGAAGGGCGACGACGTCACCTGGTCCTGGGGCAAGGGCAAGGCCGAAGGCGAGGTCGCCGAGACTTTCACCGACAAGGTGACGAAGATGATCCACGGGAAGAAGGTCACCCGCAATGCCGACGAGGACAAGCCAGCCTACCTCGTCAAGCAGGAGGACGGCGGCAAGGCGCTGAAGAGCGAGACCGAGCTCGACAAGGCCTAGTCACAGGACGGCCGGCGTCCACTGGACGGAACGCCGGCCGCCTCTACTGCTTCTTCGCCGCCTGCCGGTTGCTGAGGCGCGTGGTGAAACGCGGGCGGCGGCGGGTGGCGGGTTTGCTCTCGCCCGCAGGTGATTTGAGCTTCGGCGGCACCAGTGGCTCGGGCGTCGCCTTTCGTCCGGGAGCAGCGGTATCGCCGGCATAGATGCCCTCCGCCTGCTGCAGCTTCAGCCGCTCGATATCCCGGCGGCGGACGTCGTCGACGATCGCCTCGGCTGCCTCGTCGTTGACGCCTAGCCCCTGCAGCGTCTCCCCGCCGAACACCAGCGCCGACTCCAGCGTCTCGCGGATTTCGTACTCGACGCCGCGCGACAGCAGCGACAGCGAATGGTTGCGGTCGTAGGAGCGCACGTAGAGCCGCACATTCGGAAACTCCGACCGGATGAGATCGACGATCTGGTCGGTGGTCTCCTGATGGTTGGTGCAGACGGCGACGATCTTGGCCTTGCGAATGCCGGCGGCTTCCAGCACGTCGCGGCGGAGGCCCGAGCCGAAGTAGATGCGGAAGCCGAAGCGGGCGGCATTGCGGATCCGCTCGGCCGACGAATCGATGATGGTCACGTCGGTACCGTTGGTCAGAAGCACCTGCGCGGTGATCTGGGCAAAGCGCGAGAAGCCGATCATCAGGACCGAGGAGCCGGCGCCGGCAAAGTCCTCGTCGAGCTGTTCGGCCTCGGCCTCCGGCGACAGCCGGCCGCCGAGCCATACCGTCAGCGGCGTCAGCGCCATCGAGAGGGTGACGATGGCGACCAGCAGCGACGAGGTTTCCGGCGGAAAGATTGCGGCCGAGGCCGCGGCGGCGAACAGCACGAAGGCGAACTCGCCGCCTTGCGGCAGGAGGGCGGCAACCCGCGCGGCGGTGTCCTGCGTCTCGCCGAAAAAGCGCGAGGCGGCATAGAGCACCGCCGATTTCGCGAGGAGCAGCGCCGGCGTGACGAGGAGGATCGCCGGCCAGTGCCGGAGGATCACGCCGAGATCGAGCGACAGGCCGACACCGATGAAGAACAGGCCGAGCAGGATGCCGCGGAACGGCTCGATATCGGCCTCGAGCTCGTGCCGGTAAGAGGATTCCGCCAGCATGACGCCCGCCATGAACGCGCCCATCGCCATCGAGAAGCCCGCCGCCTGCATCAGCAGAGCCGATCCCAGCACCACGAACAGTGCCGCCCCGATCATCACCTCACGCGCGCCGGAGCGCGCCATGAACGAGAACAGCGGGTTGAGGAGGTAACGTCCGGCGGCGAGCAGCGCGACGATGGCGCCGATCGACAGCGCAAAGCGTGCAAGGTCGAAATGCGCCGCCTCCCCGGTCGATGGCGCGAGGAAAGGCAGCAGCGCCAGGAGCGGCACGACAGCGAGGTCCTGGAACAGCAGCACCGAGAACGCTGCCTGGCCGTGCCGCGTGTTGGTTTCCCCCGCCTCCTCCAGCACCTGCAGGCCGAAAGCGGTCGAGGACAGGGCAAGACCGAAACCGATGACGAAAGCCGCGCGCCAGTCGATGCCGAGCAGCACGGCGGCGAGCATCAGGAGCGCGCCGGTGACGACGACCTGGGTGAGGCCGAGGCCGAAGATCTGGCGGCGCAACGCCCAGAGCCTGCTTGCCTTCAGCTCGAGGCCGATGATGAAGAGAAGGAACACCACGCCGAGTTCGCCGACATGCAGGATCTCCTCGCCATCGCCGTCGATCAGCCGAAGCATGGGGCCCATGACGATGCCGGCGAAGAGGTAGCCGAGCACCGTCCCAAGACCGACGCGCTTGAAGATCGTACCGGCGAGAATGCCGCCGCCGAGCAGCAGGACGGCTTCCAGAAATATCGACGTCGGGGCTTCCACGGGACGGACCATCTCGTTTCGAGGCGAAGGAGCGCCGGTTGGCCGCGCCGGCGGGACGAAAAGCCGCCGCCGCCGCTTGGCTTCCGGCGCGCCGCACCATAAATGTTCCAGATGCAGAAACCAGCAGGCAATCCCCCAGCAGGCAATCCCATGGATCACGAGACGCAGCGGCTCCTCGACGCGGCGGGGCGGTTGATCGACCAGGCGTTGCGGTCCGGCGCCGATGCGGCGGACGCCGCCGTCGTGCGCTCGCGCTCGCGCGGCGCCTCGGTGCGGCTCGGCAAGGTCGAGGACACCGAGTCGGCCGAGAGCGAGGACGTGTCGCTCCGGGTCTTCGTCGGCCGGCGCGTCGCGACCGTCTCCGCCGATATCCGCGCCGACATCGGCCCGCTGGTCGAGCGGGCGGTCGCGATGGCGAAGGTCTCGCCCGAGGATCCCTATGCCGGGCTTGCCGACCCCGCCCTCCTGGCGACGGACGAGATCGAACTCGACCTCTACGACGACACGCACATCTCCAGCGAGACGCTGGTCGAGGAGGCGATGGCGCTGGAGGACGCGGCGCGGTCGGTTGCCGGCGTCACCAATTCGGGCGGTGCCGGCGCGTCGATCGGCATCAGCGGCCTGGTGCTGGTGACCTCGTCGGGCTTTTCCGGCTGGCGCATGCGTTCGGGCTTCTCGCGCTCGGTCAGCGTCATCGCCGGCGAAGGCGTCAAGATGCAGCGCGACTACGACTTCGACTCGCGGATCCACTGGGCCGATCTCGAGGACTGCGCCGAGATCGGCCGCCGGGCAGGTGAACGCGCCGTGCGCCGGCATGGCCCGCGCATGGTGCCGACCGGCAAGTATCAGATCGTCTTCGATCCGCGCGTCGCCCGCGGCCTGATCGGCCATGTGATCGGCGCGATCAACGGCGCCGCCATCGCCCGCAAGACGAGCTTCCTGAAGGACCGGATGGGAGAGGCGATCCTGCCGGCCACGATGTCGATCACCGACGAGCCGCTGCTTACCCGGCGTCCGGGCTCGCGCGCCTTCGATGGCGAGGGTGTGCGCGGTGCGCCGCTGACGCTGGTCGAGAACGGCGTCTTGAAAAGCTGGCTGCTCGACAGCGCCACCGGCCGCGAGCTTGGACTTGCCACCAACGGCCGCGGTTCGCGCTCGTCCGGCGGCATCTCGCCGTCCTCGACGAATGTCGTGGTGACGCCGGGCACCGTCACGCCGGAGGAGCTCATCCGCGACGTCGGCAACGGCATCTACGTCACCGAGCTGATCGGCCAGGGCGTCAACATGGTGACCGGCGACTACAGCCGCGGCATTTCCGGCTTCATGATCGAGAACGGCGCGCTGACCTTCCCGGTGTCGGAAGTCACCATCGCCGGCAATCTCGGTGACATGCTGAAGCAGCTCGTCGCCGCCGACGATCTAGACCTGCGCTATTCCCTCGTCGCCCCGACGCTCGGCCTCGGCGCGCTGACCGTCGCGGGGAGCTGATGGCGCTCGCCAGCCCCGAACAGGACCTCGCCCTCCTCGCAACCGCGGCGCGCGAGGCCGGACGCATCGCGCTCGGCTACTTCCGGCAGGACCCGCAGGTCTGGTGGAAGGAAGGAAACTCGCCGGTCAGCGAGGCGGATTTCGCCGTCGATCGCTACCTCAAGGAGACGCTTCTCGGGGCGCGTCCGGATTATGGCTGGCTGTCGGAGGAGACGGACCCGCTCGTGGCCGTCGAGGCGATCGTCGAGGCGCCGCGGCGCTTCTTCGTCATCGATCCGATCGACGGCACGCGCTCGTTCATCCGCGGCGAGGATACCTGGTGTGTCTCGGTGGCGGTGATCGAGGCCGGCCGGCCGATCGCCGGCGTCATCGACGTGCCGGCGACGGGTGAAGTGTTTTCCGCCGCGGCCGGGGGCACCGCCTTGCTGAACGGCGCGCCGCTCAGCGTCTCCCAGCCGGAGCCGAACGTCCGGCTGAAGGTCTCGATGCCCGATCCGATGCGCCGCGCGCTCGGGGCAGACGGCGAGAACCGCATCGCCTATGCGCGCAATGCTCCTTCGCTCGCCTACCGTCTGGCGCTGGTCGCCTGCGGCCGGCTCGACGGCACGCTGATCCGCCCGCATGCCAACGACTGGGACGTCGCCGCCGGCGACCTGATCCTCGAGCGGGCCGGCGGCTCCCTGGTCGATCTCGGCGGGGCGCTGGCGCATTACACGGTGGAGGGCCGACGGCATGACGTGCTGATCGCCGCCGCGGAGCATGCCCTGCCGATGCTGATCGGCCTTGCCGCGACCGCTTCGGCGGCCTAATCCGAACTGACAGAACTGGGACGAGGAATATTGCCATGGTTGCCGAGCAGGAATCCAAGCAGCGCCTTCATCTGGTCTTCGGCGGAGAGCTGAAGACGCTGGAAGGCGTCGACTTCAAGAATCCCGCCGGCCTTGATATCGTCGGCATCTTTCCAGACTATGGCTCGGCCTTGAGCGCCTGGCGCGCCAAGGCGCAGGCAACCGTCGACAACGCCGCCATGCGCTACTTCATCGTGCACATGCACCGCCTCCTGGACCCGGAAGGCGTTTGAGCGTCCCCCATAAGACCGCAGTGATGGCCATGAGCGATGAGATGGGCCGCGTCGGCGAGGCCGACCGGACGCCCAAACGCAAGCGTCAGGGCCTGCAGCAGCGCATCAAGCGGATCGGCCGTCGCCTGCTGCGCCAGCCGCAGATCACCTCTGCGGCAGGAAAGCTGCTGCACGACGCGCTGCGCTTCGTCCATTGGTCGCAGAAGCCGGTCGCCGGCTCCAGCGACTTCACCACGGTGCTGACCCGCGAGCATCCCGCGATCGTCGCACTCTGGCACGGGCAGCATCTGCTGGCGCCGTTCTTCCGGCCGGTGACGCTGCCCTATGTCGCGCTGCTGTCGCGCAATGCCGATGCCGAGATCAATGCCGCCGTGGTCGAGCGCTTCGGCATCGCGACGGTGCGCGGCTCCGGCGGGCGGGTGCGCAATGCGGTCTCGCGCAAGGGCGGCGCGCGGGCGCTGATCGTGTTGCGGCGCCTCCTGTCGGAAGGCAACGGTGTCTGCATGATCGCCGACGTGCCGAAGGGGACGCCGCGCCAGGCGGGCCTCGGCATCGTCACCCTCGCACGGCTTTCGGGCCGGCCGATCATCCCCTCGGCCGCCGTCACCAGCCGCCGCCGGATCATCGCGCGGTCGTGGGACAAGACGGCCATCCCCCTCCCCTTCGGCCAGCTGGCGGTGGTGCTGGGCGAGCCGATCTTCGTGCCCGCCGACGCCGATGCGGCGCTGATGGAGGAAAAGCGCGTGGCGGTCACAGCAGCGATCGAGGCGGCGAATACGAAGGCGATGGCGATGGTGGCGGGAGCAGCGCGATGAGCCAGGGCTGGGCGCGCACCGCGCTGACCGCCTACCGCGTCGCCGGCGCCGTGGCCTATCCGCTGCTCGGCTCCTATGTCGGCTGGCGCACCACGCGCGGCAAGGAAGAGCCGGGCCGGGCGCGCGAGCGCTACGGCTATCCCGGTGCCGAGCGCCCGGGCGACGGGCCGCTGATCTGGGTGCATGCGGCAAGCGTCGGCGAGAGCAACGCTGTGATGCCGCTGGTGCGCGAGATCGCGGCCGAGAACATCAAGATCGTCATGACCACCGGAACGGTGACCTCGGCCGCCATGGTGCGCGAGCGGCTCGGCGATTCCGTCGTGCACCAATACGTGCCGCTGGACCTGCGGCCCTCGGTATCCCGGTTTCTTGACCATTGGCGCCCGGACCTTGCGATCGTCGCAGAGAGCGAGATCTGGCCGATGACCATGCTGGAACTCGGCCGCCGCCGGATCCCGCAGATCCTCGTCAACGCCCGCCTGTCCGACCGCTCGTTCAAGCGCTGGAAATCCGCGCCGTCGATCGCCGAGGCTCTGCTCGAAAACCTGTCGCATGTCATCGCCCAGTCCGACATCGACGGCGAGCGCTATCATCTGCTTGGCGCCCGGGCGGTCAGCGTCGCCGGCAACCTGAAAGCCGACACCAGCCCGCCGCCGGTCGACCCGGAGGCGCTGGCGCCGCTGCAGCGGGCCCTCGGCCAGCGTCCGGTCTGGGCGGCCGTCTCGACGCACGAGGGCGAGGAGGCGATGGCGGCCGAAGTGCATCTCGGCCTCAAGCCGCAATACCCGGAACTCCTCACCATCATCGTGCCGCGCCATGTCGAGCGCGCCGACGCGCTGGAGAAGGCGTTCACGGCAAAGGGCCTGCGGGTGGTTCGACGCTCGACCGGACAGCTGCCGGAGTACGACACCGACATCCTCCTCGGTGACACCATGGGCGAGATGGGCCTCTATCTCCGGCTGACCGACATCGCCTTCGTCGGACGTTCGCTTGCCGGACAGGGCGGGCAGAACCCGCTGGAGGCGGCGATGCTCGGCACCGCCATCCTGTCCGGGCGCTACGTCCAGAATTTCCGCGAGACCTACCAGCGCCTCCTGAAGAACGGCGGCGCGCGGCTGGTGCAGGACGAGGCGGCGCTCGGCGCGATGGTGGCGCAGCTTCTGGCCGAGCCGGACCTCCGGCAGCGCATGGCGGAAGCCGCGGCTGGTACCGTCGGCGAGATGCGCGGCGCGCTCGGCCGCACGATGCAGGCGCTGGAGCCCTTCCTCCACCCGCTGAAGGTCGCGATCAGCCTCGACCGGCCGGGTCAGCCGCGGTGACACGGTGAGAGGCGGTTCGGCGCCGGGCTTCTGGTGGCGCCCGTCCTCGCTGGCCGCCCGGCTGCTCTCCCCCGTCGCCGCCGTCTACGGCGCAGTCGCCGGCCGGAAACTCGATCGGGGCGAACGCGCCGAGACCGGGCTTCCCGTCCTCTGCATCGGCAATTTTACCGCCGGCGGCGGCGGCAAGACGCCGACGGCCTTGGCGCTCGGGCATGCGGCGATCGCGGCGGGACAGCGGCCGGGCTTCCTGTCGCGTGGTCACGGCGGGCGGCTTGGCGGACCGCTGCTGGTCGATGCGTCCCGGCATACGGCGGCCGATGTCGGCGACGAGCCGATGCTGCTCGCGGGCCTTGCCCCCACCGCCATCGCCGTCGACCGCAAGCAAGGGGCCGGTCTTCTGCGGGAGGCGGGCTGTGATCTCATCCTGATGGACGACGGTTTCCAGTCGGCCCGGCTGCGCACCGATCTGGCGCTGCTGGTGATCGATGCCGGCCGCGGCCTTGGCAATGGGCGGGTGATCCCCGCGGGACCGCTGCGCGCGCCGCTCGGCGTCCAGCTGCGCCACGCCGACGCCCTCCTCGTCATCGGCGACGGGCTGGCCGGCGCGGCAGCGCTGCTGCGGCTCGCCCCGTCCGGCAAGCCGGTGTTCCGCGCCACGCTGGTGCCGGAGGCGCCGGAGCGACTTGCGGGACGCCGGTTCCTCGCCTTTGCCGGCATCGCCGATCCCGGCAAGTTCTACCAAAGCCTCGAAAACCTCGGGGCGATCGTCGCCGAGACCCGCGACTTCCCCGACCACCATGATTTCACCGCCGGCGAGCTGGCAGCGCTCGCCGCGGCGGCCGTACGAGGTGGCCTGACGCTCGTCACCACGCGCAAGGACGCGGTGCGCCTCGCCGGTGGCGGGGTCGAAGCCCGTGCCATGCTCGACCGGATCGCGGTGCTCGACATCCGGCTGGCGTTCGACGATGCCGCTGCGGCAGGACAGCTCGTCGGCGCGGCGCTGGATGCGTTCGCGCGGCGCCAGGCTGGCTGACCGCCGGGTCCGGCGCACCCTGCGACCGGCGTTCCCCGCCTAACGGGCTGCGGCAGCTCTCTGAGCGAGCACCGGGTTCGCCTCGATCTCGCGCTTCAGCGAGGCAGCCGGCGAAGCGTAGGCTTCCTGCCGGGCGACGCTCCAATAGCGCAGCATGTCGAGCGGGATCGCCTCGGATGTGACGGCGCAGCGCACATAGGCGCCGGGCTTCAGGATTTCGAAGTCGCCGTCGAGGTAGCGGATTTTGGCCTCGCCGGCGCTTTCCATGCGGTTCATCATCGGTCGGGCCTTCGTCAATTCGTTTCCCCGGTGAACCATCCAACGGGGCGACAAGTCAACCTTGTCCCCGGAAGCGGCTCCCGGACGCAGAAAGGGCCCGCCATCGCTGGCGAGCCCTCCTGTGGGGTAGATGACCGTCAGGTCCTCTGAGAAGCCGAGGCTTCTTAGAAGTCCATGCCGCCCATGCCGCCGCCCATGCCGCCCATGCCACCTGGCATGCCGCCGCCATTGCCGCCGTCACGCTTCGGGGCTTCCGAAATCATGGCCTCGGTGGTGACGAGCAGACCGGCGACCGACGCCGCGTCCTGCAGAGCCGAACGGACGACCTTGACGGGATCGACGATGCCCATCTGGATCATGTCGCCGTATTCGCCGGTCGCGGCGTTGTAGCCGAAGGTGACCGAGGAGTTGTCGAGGATCTTGCCGACGACGATCGAACCTTCTTCACCGGCATTGGTGACGATCTGGCGAAGCGGGGCCTGGAGGGCGCGGCGCACGATGGTGATGCCGGCTTCCTGGTCCTGGTTGTTGCCCTGGATGGTCAGAGCGTTGGAAGCGCGCAGGAGGGCGACGCCGCCACCGGCAACGATGCCTTCTTCGACGGCCGCACGGGTCGCGTTGAGGGCGTCGTCGACGCGGTCCTTCTTTTCCTTGACTTCGACTTCCGTCGCGCCGCCGACGCGGATGACCGCGACGCCACCGGCGAGCTTGGCCAGACGCTCCTGCAGCTTCTCGCGGTCGTAGTCCGAGGTGGTCTCCTCGATCTGCTGCTTGATCTGGGCAACACGCGCCTTGATCTCTTCGCCAGCGCCAGCGCCGTCGACGATCGTGGTGTTCTCCTTGGTGATGGAGACCTTCTTGGCGCGGCCAAGCATGTCGAGGGTGACGGTCTCGAGCTTGATGCCGATGTCCTCGGAGATGACCTGGCCACCGGTGAGGGTCGCAATGTCTTCCAGCATGGCCTTGCGGCGATCACCGAAGCCCGGCGCCTTGACGGCGGCGATCTTCAGGCCACCACGGAGCTTGTTGACGACGAGCGTGGCAAGAGCCTCGCCTTCGACGTCTTCCGAGATGATCAGCAGCGGCTTGCCCGACTGGACGACCTGCTCGAGCACCGGCAGCATGGCCTGGAGGTTCGAGAGCTTCTTCTCGTGCAGGAGGATGTAGGGGTCCTCGAGCTCGGCGACCATCTTCTCAGGGTTGGTCACGAAGTACGGGCTGAGGTAGCCGCGGTCGAACTGCATGCCTTCGACGACTTCGAGCTCGGTCTCGGCGGTCTTGGCTTCCTCGACGGTGATGACACCCTCGTTGCCGACCTTCTGCATCGCCGAGGCGATCATCTGGCCGATTTCCTTCTCGCCATTGGCGGAGATGGTGCCGACCTGGGCGACTTCGTCCGAGGTCTCGATCTTGCGGGCGGAAGCCTGCAGGGCCTCGACGACCTTGGCGACAGCCATGTCGATGCCGCGCTTGACGTCCATCGGGTTCATGCCGGCGGCAACGGCCTTGCCGCCTTCGCGGACGATGGCCTGGGCGAGAACGGTCGCGGTGGTGGTGCCGTCACCGGCCTTGTCGTTGGTCTTCGAGGCCACTTCGCGCAGCATCTGCGCGCCCATGTTCTCGAACTTGTCCTCGAGCTCGATCTCCTTGGCGACGGAGACGCCGTCCTTGGTGATGCGCGGGGCGCCGAAGGACTTGTCGATGACGACGTTCCGGCCCTTGGGGCCGAGCGTTACCTTGACGGCATCCGCGAGGATGTCGACGCCGCGCAGCATGCGTTCGCGGGCGTCACGGCCGAATTTAACTTCTTTGGCAGCCATTGTGATGGTCTCCAGCGGTGGACCCGAGAGCGGGCGGCACCGTGTTGAAAGGAACTAGAGGCAGATCAGGGTCGAGCGGCGATCAGCCGACGACGCCCATGATGTCGGACTCTTTCATGATCAGCAGGTCTTCGCCGTTGAGCTTGACCTCGGTGCCCGACCACTTGCCGAACAGGATGCGATCGCCGGCCTTGACGTCCAGCGGCTGGATCTTGCCCTGCTCGTCGCGCGCGCCGGCGCCGACGGCGATGATCTCGCCTTCCTGCGGCTTCTCCTTGGCCGTGTCCGGGATGATGATCCCGCCGGCCGTCTTGGTCTCGGACTCGACGCGACGAACAACGACGCGGTCGTGGAGGGGACGGAAGTTGACAGTTGCCATGATCGTTGGACCTTCAGCTGGGGAAACGGACCCCGAAAGGCATCCGCTTCGAGAATGTTGGCACTCACCAAGGGCGAGTGCTAGCGGGGCGGAGATAGAGCCGATGGGAGCCGTTTGTCAAGTCCACGTGATGGAAGAGGGCTCTGGTTCAGGGCTCGAAAACGCTGAGTTGGGCAACGGTAGATGCCCAAGGGCGAATGCCCCAAGCCCTGTAGGTGGCGACGGCCGACGGCTCTGTCCAGGGGATGTGGACGACGTCCAATATGAAGATTAACGGCACCGTCAGCGCCCTGTTCCCAAGAGGCCTCGCCGCGCGCGACCGCGGCAGCCTTCGCGTTGCGACGGCGTGGCCAGCTTGACCGGAGACGCCGTCCTGCTTATCGCCACGGCAGCAGCGCGGCACGCAAGCAGGATCGACATGGAACTCCAGGCCATTACCGGGCTCGATGCGGTCGCATCCGGCTATGACGCCATCTTCTGCGACGTGTGGGGCGTGGTGCACGACGGCGAGAAGAAGTCGCCGAGCGCCGAGGCGGCGCTCTTGGCGGCAAGACGCACCGGCCGGAAAGTGATCCTCCTCACCAACTCGCCGCGGCCGAACGAGGGCGTCGCTACTCAGCTCGACAAACTCGGCGTGACGCGCGAGGCCTATGACCGGATCGTCACCTCCGGCGACGTGACCCGCGTTCTGATCGCCGCCGCCGGCACCAGGCTCTTCCACCTCGGCCCTGCCCGCGACCGCGACCTGTTCGTCGGCCTGCCGATCGAACTGGTGGCGGAAGAGGAAGCAGAGGCGGTGATCGCCACCGGCCTGTTCAACGACGAGCAGGAAACGCCGGCCGACTATGCCGCGCTCCTTGCCCGGCTGAACGGGCGCAAGCTGCCGATGATCTGCGCCAATCCCGACGTGGTCGTGCACCGCGGCGACCGGCTGATCTGGTGCGCCGGCGCACTCGCCCGCGATTACGCAGCGCTCGGCGGCGAGGTCCGGATGGCCGGCAAGCCCTATGCCGCGATCTATGCGGTGGCCGCCGAGGCGGCTGGCGTCACCGATCCCGCCCGCGTGCTGTGCATCGGCGACGGACTGAACACCGACATCCGCGGCGCCGTCGGCTATGGCGCCGACGCGCTGCTGGTGGTCGGCGGGATCCACGGCGAGGAGCTCGGCGGCGCCGGCGTCGCGGCCGAGGCGCTGGCAACGGCTTTGGCCGAGCAGGACCTTTCGGCCCGCTATTTCATGTACGCGCTCGGATGATCCAGCGGCTGCACGATCCCGCCGACCTGCCGGAGACGCTGCGCCACGGCGTCGTGGCGATCGGCAATTTCGACGGCGTCCACCGCGGCCACCAGTCGGTGCTGGCGGCCGCCCGCGACGAGGCCGCGCGGCGGCATGTGCCGCTGGTCTGCCTAACCTTCGAGCCGCACCCGCGCAGCCTTTTCCAGCCCGATCACCCGGTGCCGCGGCTGACGCCGGCGCCGATGAAGGCACGCCTTCTCGGCGCGCTCGGCTTCGATGCCGTGGTGGAGCACCCGTTCGACTGGGCCGTCGCCGCGCTCTCGGCGGAAGCCTTCGTGCAGGAGGTCCTCGTCGGGGCGCTCGCGGCCAGGCACGTCGTCGTCGGCTTCGATTTCCAGTTCGGCGCCAAGCGGCTGGGCACCCCCGCCTTCCTCGCCGGTGCCGGCGCGATGCACGGCTTCGGCGTCACCGTGGTCGAAGCGCTGAACGATGCGGCGGGCGACGTCGTTTCCTCCAGCCGCATCCGCACGGCGCTGTCGGGCGGCCACGTCGACGCCGCGGCAGCGCTCCTCGGCTACCGCTGGACGATCGAGGCGGAGATTACCGGCGGCGCGAAGATCGGCCGGACGCTCGGCTATCCCACCGCCAACATGGCGTTCGAAAGGGACGACATCCTCGCCCACGGCATCTACGCCGTGCGCTTCCGCCGGGCCGACGGCACGCTCTACGACGGCGTCGCGAGCTATGGCCGCCGGCCGACCTTCGACAACGGCGCGGCGCTGTTCGAGACCTTCCTGTTCGACTTCTCAGGCGATCTCTACGGCGAGACCGCCGAGGTCTCGCTCTTCGCCTTCCTGCGCGGCGAGGAGAAGTTCGACAGCGTCGAGGCGCTGGTAGCGCAGATGGACCGCGACTCCGCCGAGGCCCGCCGCATCCTCGCCGCCGCCACGCCGCTCTCACCATTCGACGCCGCCATCGCGTTCTGAACGGAACAGAGGCGGGGCGGCCGGCCAAATGCTGGATGTCCGCCAACCTCACCGATCGTCACCCTCGCGCAAAGCGCGGGGACCCATGCCGCCGCGATGGGGCGCCTGTTCGGTACCGGAGTGGCAGTGTCCCCGCCTCGGCATGGGTCCCCGGGGCCAAAGCCCCGAGGATGACGACCGGTGAGGTTGGCATGCATCGGGCATCACCCTGCGTGCCGACAGCGCCCGCGTGATTCCGCTTTATACGCGCGGCGCGTATTGCTAGAGAGGCGCCATGATCCGGCTCCCGCTCCTGCGAATTATCCGCCCGGCCCCGCGCGCGCTCTAAGCGCTCTGGGGACCGGGACGCGATTGCCCGCCGCAGGCCCTTGCGCCGCGACGCTCTCCCCTTGACGCGATGCGCCGCCTTCCGGCCCGCGAACCGAAAAGACCGACATGAGCGACACCGCCGCCACCGACTATTCCAAGACGCTGTTCCTGCCCGAGACCGAGTTTCCGATGCGCGCGGGCCTGCCGCAGCGCGAGCCGGAATGGATCGCCCGCTGGGACCAGGAGAACCTTTACAAAGCGCTGCGCGAGGATGCCGCCGGCCGTCCGAAATACGTGCTGCACGACGGCCCGCCCTATGCCAACGGCAACCTCCACATCGGCCACGCGCTGAACAAGATCCTGAAGGACGTCATCACCCGCTCGTTCCAGATGCG
This sequence comes from Mesocryomonas fontinalis, assembly GCF_055730125.2. Taxonomy (NCBI): domain Bacteria; kingdom Pseudomonadati; phylum Pseudomonadota; class Alphaproteobacteria; order Hyphomicrobiales; family Aurantimonadaceae; genus Mesocryomonas; species Mesocryomonas fontinalis. Next base: position 124,918 of record NZ_JBUZWG020000007.1, read on the forward strand.
CGGCTTCGACGCCAACTACGTGCCCGGCTGGGACTGCCACGGCCTGCCGATCGAGTGGAAGATCGAGGAAGCCTACCGGGCCAAGGGCAAGAACAAGGACGAGGTCCCGGTCAACGAATTTAGGCAGGAATGCCGCGAGTTCGCCGCCCACTGGGTCGGCGTGCAGTCGGCCGAGTTCCGCCGCCTCGGCGTCGAGGGCGACTTTGCCGATCCGTATCTCACTATGAATTTCGGCGCTGAATCCGTGATCGCCGGCGAACTGCTGAAGTTCGCGACCTCCGGTCAGCTCTACCGCGGGTCGAAACCGATCATGTGGTCGGTGGTCGAGAAGACCGCGCTCGCCGAGGCGGAGATCGAGTACGAGGATTATGAGAGCGACACGGTCTGGGTGAAGTTTCCGGTGCGGTCCGTTGGACGCGACGGCGCGAAGATGTCCGACCTTCTACCGGCGTCTGTCGTGATCTGGACGACCACGCCCTGGACCATGCCCGGCAACCGCGCCGTCGCCTATTCCGACCGCGTCGCCTACGGCCTCTACGAGGTGACCGCGCCCGATGACGCCGAGGCGCCTCGCTGGGCGGCCTTTGGCGAGAAGCTGGTCCTGGCCGACGCCCTCGCGGCCGACGTCTTCGCCAAGGCGCGTGTGCCGGAGGGTGGCTTCACCCGCCTCGCCGACGTTCCGGCCGCCGACCTCGCTGGCCTGATGCTCATCCATCCGCTCGAGCGCCTCGGCTACACCTTCCCCGTCCCCCTGCTCGAAGGCGACCACGTCACCGACGAGGCGGGCACCGGCTTCGTGCACACCGCGCCAAGCCATGGCCGCGAGGATTTCGACGTGTGGACGTCGAGCCGGAAGCTTCTGGAGCAGCGCGGCATCGACACTGCGATCCCGTTCACCGTCGACGATGACGGCTTTTACACCAAGGACGTGCCGGGCTTTGGGCCGGACGCGCCGGAGGGCCCGGCCCGCGTCATCGACGACAAGGGCAAGAAAGGCGACGCCAATGCACGCATCATCGCCGCGCTGATCGCCGAAGGCCGCCTCCTCGCCCGCGGGCGGCTGAAGCATTCCTATCCGCATTCCTGGCGGTCGAAGAAGCCGGTGATCTTCCGCAACACGCCGCAGTGGTTCGTGTCGATGGACAAGGAGCTGCAAGGCTACGGCCTGCGCGAAGGCCAACTCGCCGAGACCGACACGCTGCGCGGCCGCGCGTTGAAGGCGATCGAGGAGACGCGCTTCGTGCCGGCCTCCGGCCAGAACCGGCTGCGCGGCATGATCGAAGGCCGGCCGGACTGGGTGCTGTCCCGCCAGCGGGCGTGGGGCGTGCCGATCGCCGTCTTCGTCGACGAGGACGGGCAGATACTCAAGGACGCCGCGGTCAACGAGCGCATCCTCGCGGCCTTCGAAGCCGAGGGCGCCGATGCCTGGTTCGCGGAGGGCGCCAAGGAGCGCTTCCTCGGCAACGAGCACGACGGCACCCAGTGGAAGATGGTCACCGACATCCTCGACGTCTGGTTCGACTCGGGTTCCACCCACGCCTTCTGCCTGGAGAAGCGGCCGGACCTCAAATGGCCCGCCGACCTCTACCTCGAAGGCTCCGACCAGCACCGCGGCTGGTTCCACTCGTCGCTGCTCGAATCCTGCGGCACCCGCGGGCGCGCGCCCTACGACGCGGTGCTGACGCACGGCTTCGTCATGGACGAGGAGGGGCGCAAGATGTCGAAGTCGCTTGGCAACGTCGTCACCCCGCAGGAGGTGATCAAGCAGTCCGGCGCCGACATCCTCCGGCTCTGGGTGGTCTCCTCCGACTATTCCGAGGACCTGCGGCTCGGCAAGACGATCCTGCAGACCAACATCGATGCCTACCGCAAGCTCCGCAACACCATGCGCTGGATGCTCGGCACGCTCGCCCACGACACCGGCGAGACCGTGGCGCTGGCCGACATGCCGGAGTTGGAGCGGCTGATGCTGCACCGGCTGGCCGAGCTCGACCGCGTGGTGCGCAAGGGCTACGACGACTTCGACTTCAAGCGCGTCAGCCGCGCGCTGATCGACTTCATGACGGTGGAACTCTCCGCCTTCTACTTCGACATCCGCAAGGATGCGCTCTACTGCGACGCGCCGTCCTCGCCGCGCCGGCACGCGGCGATCCAGGTGGTGCGCGAACTCTTCGACCACCTCGTCACCTGGCTCGCGCCGATGCTGCCCTTCACCATGGAGGAGGCCTGGCTGTCGCGCCATCCGGAGAGCCGCTCGGTGCATCTGGAGCAGTTCCGCACCGTCGATCCCGCCTGGCTCGACGAGGCTCTGGCGACACGCTGGCAGAAGGTCAAGCGCCTGCGCCGGGTCGTCACCGGCGCGCTGGAGGAAGAGCGCCGCGCCAAGCGCATCGGCTCCTCGCTGGAGGCAGCGCCGACCGTCCACATCGAGGATGCGGGCCTCCGGGCCCTCGCCGAGGAACTCGACTTCGCCGAGATCGCGATCACCAGCGGCATCACCATTGCCGCTTTCCCGGCGCCGGCGGAAGCCTTCTCGATCGCCGACACGCCAGGGGTCGCGGTGGTGCCGGGCCTTGCCGAGGGGCAGAAATGCGCCCGCTCGTGGAAGATCACCCGGGATGTCGGCGACGATGCCGAGTTTCCGGAGGTATCGGCCCGCGATGCCGCGGCGCTGCGCGAACTGAAGACGCTCGGCCGGCTGGCGATCTGACGCGGCAGAGCCGGGGCATGCCAAAGATTGGCGGGGACATCCGGAACAAATCCGGGGTTCCCGCCGCGCCACCGGCCGCTTTCTTGCCTCAGCCTTGCGCTTGCCGTAGAACTCGCCCGACAATCGACAGAATTCAATGAGCATGGCTGGGCGCGATCCGGGGATCTCGGTCGCGGGGAATTCGGCAAGGGGGCCGACACGACGATGAAGCTTCGAGAGATTCGCGCCGCCAGCACGATCGCCGTCAGCCTTGCGGCTCTCGGCCTCGCAGGCTGCATGGGACCGACCTACGGAACGGGCAAGTCGGCCGGCGCGCAGATGGTCTCCGATCTCGATGGCATGCTGACGCTCGGCTCCTCGAACAAGGAGCCGATCTCCTACAATCCGCGTGCCGAGCTGGTGAAGCCGAAGGATACGTCGATCCTGCCGCCGCCGCGCGATGGCGTGAGCGCCGCGAACGATCCGAACTGGCCCGAATCGCCGGAGGTGCGCAGCGCCCGGATCAAGGCCGCGGCCGATGCCCGCGACACCGGCGGTGCGGTCAGCGCCGACGTGATGGTTTCCCAGAAGGAAGGCATCACGCAGGAGCAGATCGCGGCCAACACCTATGGCACCGACCGCCTGAGCAGCGATCGCGGCCGCACGACGCTGAGCCCCGACGAGCTGAACTCCGGTCGCGAAGCGTTCAAGAAGCGCCTGCAGGAAAGCAAGCAAGGCAGCCCGACCCAGCGCAAGTACCTCAGCGAGCCGCCGGTCGCCTATCGCCAGCCCGCCGCCAGCGCCCCCGTCGGCGATCCCGGCGTCGACGAGAAGGTCAAGGAAGCCAAGCTGAACAAGAAGAAGGGTTTCGGCGAGACCTTGCGCGGCATCCTGCCGTTCTAGGCCGTCCCACCCGCCCGGGATCGACCGTGTTCTTCGGGCGGATCAGTCCCGGCGAGCCTGGAAGAAATCGCGCAGGATGACAGCCGCGTCGCTTTCAGCGATGCCGGCATAGACCTCCGGCGCATGGTGGCACGTCGGCTGCGCATAGAAGCGGCCGCCGTGCTCGACGCCGCCACCTTTCGGATCGCCCGCCGCGAAGTAGAGCCGGCGGATCCGCGCGAACGAGATCGCCCCGGCGCACATCGCGCAAGGCTCCAGTGTCACGTAGAGATCGCAACCGGAGAGCCGCTCCTGCCCGAGCGCTTCGGCGGCCGCGCGGATCACCAGCATTTCGGCATGCGCCGTCGGGTCGTTCCGCTCGCGCGTGCGGTTGCCGTCACGGGCGATGACGGCCTCCCCCGACACCACGACGGCGCCGACCGGCACCTCGCCCCGCGCGGCGGCGGCGCGGGCCTCCTCCAGCGCCATATCCATGTAATTCTCGCGGCCCATGGCCTTCCCCTCGCGCAGCCTCTCGCCGCGCCCGGCCCGACCTGATAAGCACCGGCGAGCAAAAGGCAAAGATCATGACCGACAGACACGACGGCGACGACGCTAAAAAGAATGGAACGCGCGGGGACAAGCCCGCCGGCGAGAAGCGCGTGTTCAAGCCGCGCCCGCTCGGCGACGCGCCGGCCCGCAAGGTCTACCCCAAGAGCTTCGACACCGAGATGCCGGGAGCAGCGCCCGCCGGTGCCCGCGGTGACAAGCGCGAGACTCGCGGCGACAGACCCGACCGCAAGCCGCGCGACGATGCCCGCGCCCCGTCCCGGACAGCGTCGACCTCGGACGAGCCGGCCGGTTCGATGCGCATCGCCAAGCGGCTTGCCCGCGCCGGCGTCGCCTCGCGCCGTGACGCCGAGGGCATGATCGCCGACGGCCGCGTCAAGCTGAACGGCAAGATCCTCGACACCCCCGCCGTCACCGTCACCGGCCGCGACAAGATCGAGATCGACAACCAGCCGCTGGCGCCGATCGAGCGCACCCGGCTCTGGCTCTACCACAAGCCCTCCGGCCTCGTGACCACCAACCGCGACCCGGAAGGCCGGCCGACCGTGTTCGACCGCCTGCCGGAAGACCTGCCGCGCGTGCTGTCGGTCGGACGGCTCGACATCACCACCGAGGGCCTGCTGCTTCTCACCAATGACGGCGGCCTTGCCCGCATCCTGGAGCTGCCGGCGACCGGCTGGCTGCGCCGCTACCGCGTCCGCGCGCACGGAACGGTGACGCAGGCCCAGCTCGACGAGCTGCGCCAGGGCGTCGCCATCGACGGCGTGTTCTACGGCGCCGTCGAGGCGACGCTGGATTCCGAGAAGGGCGCCAATGTCTGGCTGACGCTCGGCCTGCGCGAAGGCAAGAACCGCGAGGTCAAGCGCATCCTCGGCCATCTCGGCCTCGACGTGAACCGCCTGATCCGTATCTCCTTCGGCCCGTTCCAGCTCGCCGACATGCCGGAGGGCTCGGTGCGCGAGATCAACGGCCGCATGCTGCGCGACCAGCTCGGCGACCGGCTGATCGAAGAGGCCGGCGCAGATTTCGACGCGCCGATCATCACCACCTTCACCAATTCCGTGGTGCAGGCCGAGAAGGTCGAGGCGCCCAAGGTCAAGAGCGAGTGGGTCTCGGCGACGACCGAGCGCCCGAACCGGCGCAAATTCGGCGACGCCAAGCGCACCGATGCGCTCGGCCGGCTCGACACCAAGCCACCGCGGCCGGGCGCGCGCGACGACCGCAGCAAGAGCGACCGACCGGACCGGCCGGACCGGCCGAGGGAAGACCGGCCCCGCGAGGACCGCAACGATCGCCCGCGCACGGGCGACCGGCCGGAGCGCTCGGACCGTTCGCGCGACGACCGGCCAAGAGGTGGCAGCGACCGTGAGGAGCGCACGGGCGGCGACACGGCGATGAAGACGCCGATGGGCCCGCGCCGCCATGCCAATGTGTGGACCGCGCCCGGCGCCCGGCCGGTCGGCGAGAAGAAGCTTGCCGCCCGCGAGGAGCGCGCCAAGGGCCGCGATCGGCCCCGGCCGAGCTTCGGCGCCGACAAGCCGACCGGCGACCGCCCGCCCCGGCCGGCCGGCGACCGCCCTGCCCGGCCTGCCGGCAGCCGACCGGGTCTCGGCGAGCGCCCCTCGGCCCGCCCGACCGGCGACCGTCCCGCCTATGCCAAGCCGCGCGAGGAGCCTGGCGAGCGTCCCGCCCGCAGCAAGGCGCCGGGCCTGTCGCGCAGCGCCGCACCGCGGGGCGACCGCAGCGAGGCGCCGCGGACGCCGCGTGCCCCCCGCAGCGATGGCCCCACGCGCAATGACGGCGCGCGCGGCGACGGCCCGAGGGGTGGCGACGCCCCGCGCGGTGCTCCCCGCGGCGGCGGCAAGGGCCCCGGCGGCCCGAAGCGCGGACCCCGGAGCTAAGCCATGCGCATCGTCGGCGGCTCCTTTCGCGGCCGGCCGCTGGCCGCGCCGAAGACCGACGCCATCCGCCCGACCACGGACCGGGTGCGCGAGACGCTGTTCAACATCCTGCAGCATCAGAAGAGCCGACCGCTGGAGGGCGCGCGCGTCCTCGACCTGTTCTCCGGCACCGGGGCGCTCGGCATCGAGGCGCTGTCGCGCGGCGCGCGCTACTGCCTGTTCGTCGAGGAGGGCGTCGAGGGCCGCGGCCTCCTGCGCAGCAATATCGAGGCTTTCGGCCTGACCGGCATCACCCGGGTGTTCCGCCGCGACGCGACGAGCCTCGGCCCGGCCGGGGCACTGGAGCCCTTCGACCTCCTCTTCGCCGATCCGCCCTATGGCAAGGGTCTGGGCGAAAAGGCGCTGGCCTCCGCGCGCGACGAAGGCTGGCTGCAGCCGGGCGCGATCTGCGTGCTGGAGGAAGCCGCGAGCGCACGCTTCCATCTGCCGGCGGGCTTCGTCCTCGACGACAGCCGTCCGACCGGCGACACGGTCCTGCGGTTCCTACGCTTCGGCGTGGCGTGAACGCCGGCCGGGCGGTTCGCTGTCCGCCGAAGACCGCCCGATCCGTCAACCGCCGGGTCGCCCCCGCGGCCACTACACGGGCGACCTAACTAAAACTTAATTGGCACCCACAGCGCGGAGCGGCCATAGCTGCCGCACGAGAACGAAAAAGCACAGGGATCGAACCGACGATGCATCGTTTTGCCAGGCATGCGGGGGTTTCCGCTCTCGCCCTCTCGATCAGTCTCCTGCCGCTCACAGCCTTCGCCGAGGACGCCGCCAAGCCGGTCGCCGCCACGACGGCCGCCGCCACCGCGCCGGCCCAGACCCCGGCCGAGCGGATGGCCGAGGCGGAAGCCAAGCGCCCGAAGAACGAGAGCTTCATGCTGGAAAACGGCATGCAGGTCGTCGTCCTGCCCGACCGCCGGGCTCCGGTGGTCACCCAGATGGTCTGGTACAAGGCGGGCTCGGCCGACGAGGTCGCCGGCACCTCGGGCATCGCCCACTTCCTCGAGCACCTGATGTTCAAGGGCACCAAGACCCATCCGATGGGCACCTTCTCCAACGCCGTGTCCGACATCGGCGGCGAGGAGAACGCCTTCACCAGCTATGACTTCACCGCCTACTACCAGCAGGTGCCTTCCTCGGCGCTGGAAGAGATGATGGGCTTCGAGGCGGACCGGATGGAGAACCTCATCCTTTCCGACGAGGCGGTGCTGCCCGAGCGCAACGTTATTTTGGAGGAGCGCCGTCAGCGCACCGACAACGATCCCTCCGCCCAGCTGCAGGAAGCGCTGCAGGCGACGCTCTACCAGAACAGCCATTACGGCATCCCGGTCATCGGCTGGCGGCACGAGATGGAGAAGCTGTCGCGCGAGGACGCGATCGCCTGGTACAACCGCTATTATACGCCGAACAACGCGACGCTGATCATCGCCGGCGACGTGACGACGGAAGAGGTGCGCTCGCTCGCAGAAAAGACCTTCGGCAAGGTCAAGCGCCGCGCCGAGCCCGGCGACCGCGCTACCTTGCGCCCGACCGAGCCCGAGCCGCTGGCGGCCCGCACGGTGACGCTGAGCGATGCCCGCGTCACCCAGCCGACCATGCAGCGCTCCTACCTCGTGCCGTCCGACACCACGGCGGCACCCGGCGAGGCCGAGGCACTCGACGTGCTCGCCGACGTCCTCGGCAGCGGCACGACCAGCCGGCTCTACCGGGCCCTCGTCGTCGACCAGGCGATCGCCGCCGGCGTCGGCGCCTATAATTCCAGCTCGGCGCTGAAGGAAGGCGAGTTCGGCGTCTACGGCACGCCGCGCGGCACCGCCGATATCGCCAAGGTCGAAGGCTCGATCGACGCCGAGATCGCGAAGATCCTGAAGGACGGCATCACGCCCGAAGAGCTGGAGCGCGCCAAGAACCGGGTGCGCAAGGCGGTGATCTACGAGCGCGACAGCCAGACCGCGCTCGCCCGCCGCTACGGCGCGGCGATCTCCACCGGCCGCACCATCTCCGACGTCGACAGCTATCCGCAGCGGATCGAGGCGGTCACCGTCGACAGCGTCAACGCCGTCGCCCGCAAGTACCTGCAGCCGAAGCGGTCGGTCACCGGTTATTTGCTGCCCGCCGCCCCCGCCGTCCGCTCCTGAGATCGAGGTTTACATGACGCAGATCACGCTACGCCCGATCGCCGCGCTCGCCCTCACCGCCGGCCTCTCCTTCTTCGCGCTCGCGCCGGCCGAGGCCGTCGAGATCAAAGAGGTGACCAGCCCCGGCGGCATCAAGGCGCTGCTCGTCGAGGACTACACCAACCCGCTGATCGCGGTGAACTTCTCGTTCAAGGGCGCCGGTTCGACCGCCGATGCCGAGGGCAAGGACGGCACCGGAAACCTGATGTCGGGCCTGCTCGACGAAGGCGCCGGCGACATCGACAGCCGCAGCTTCCAGGAGAAGCTCGACAATCTCGGCGTCAGCCTGTCCTACACCGCGAGCTACGACAACTTTTCCGGCTCGTTCCGGACGCTGGTGGAGAACGAGGCCGAGGCCTTCAACCTGCTGCGCCTCTCGGTCAATGAACCACGCTTCGACGACGAGCCGGTGGCGCGGATCCGCGGCCAGATCGAGACCGGCATCATCGCCAACGAGAACGATCCGGGTCAGCTCGCCTCCAAGGCCTGGCGCGGCGCGGTCTTCCCCGGCCACCCCTACAGCCGGCCGAGCGACGGCACCGTCGAGACGCTGAACAAGGTCGAGAAGGCCGACCTCGAAAGCTTCCGCAAGAACGGCTTCGCCAAGGAGAACCTCGTCGTCGGCGTCGTCGGGGCGATCGATGCGGCGGAACTCGGCAAGCAACTCGACGCGGTTTTTGGCGCGCTGCCGGCCAAGGCGACGCTGCCCGTCATCGCTGACGCGGTGCCGGTGACCGGCAAGACCGCGGCGGTGACGCTCGACGTGCCGCAGACGACGATCCAGTTCGCGCTGCCCGGCATCAAGCGCGACGACAAGGACTTTTTCGCGGCCTATCTGATGAACCACATCCTCGGCGGCGGCTCTTTCTCCTCGCGGCTCTACCAGGAGGTCCGCGAGAAGCGGGGCCTCGCCTACGGCGCCAACTCCTTCCTTGCCTCCTACGACCATGCCGCCGTGCTAGGTGCCTCGACCGCGACCCGGGCCGACAAGGCGCAGGAATCGATCGACATCATCCGCAAGGAGATGAAGCGCATGGCCGAGGAAGGCCCGACGCAGGCCGAGCTCGACAAGGCGAAGTCGTTCGTGAAGGGCTCCTACGCCATCCAGAACCTCGACTCCTCGCTGTCGATTGCGTCCACCCTCGTCGGCATCCAGCTCGACAATCTCGGCATCGACTACATCGACAAGCGCCAAGGCCTGATCGACGCCGTCACCCTCGACGACGTCAAGCGCATGGGCCAGAAGCTGCTGTCGGCCGACCCGACCGTCGTCACCGTCGGCCCCGCCGGCGCCTGACCATGGCGAAACCCCGCCGTATCGGCCTGGCGCTGGGCGGCGGCGGGGCACGGGGCCTGGCGCACATTCATGTGCTCTCGACCTTCGATGAACTCGGCATCAAGCCGGCGCACATCGCCGGCTCGTCGATCGGCGCGATCTTCGGGGCGGCCTATGCTTCCGGCATGTCGGGGGCGGAGATCGAGGATTTCGCGCTGGCAAGCTTTGCCAGCCCCCGTCTGCTGGCCGGCCGGCTCTGGGCGACGCGCCCGCCGACGCTCGCCGACTTCTGGGCCGATGGCGGCTTTCGCCTCGGGCAGCTGAATGCCCGGCGGGTGCTCGGCGCCTTCCTGCCGCCCGCGATGCACGTCGGGTTCGACGCCCTCGAAATACCGCTGACGGTGATGGCCACGGACTTCTACGCCCGCCGGGCGCTGGCGATCCGCACCGGCGACCTGATGAGCGCGCTCGCGGCCTCGGCGGCTCTGCCGGCCGTGTTCCGCCCGGTACGGCGCGATGGCCTCGTGCTGGTCGACGGCGGCATCTACAATCCCCTGCCTTTCGACCAGTTGCGCGACGCGGCGGAGGTGATCGTCGCCGTCGACGTCAATGGCGGGCCCGAGGGCGATGCCGAAAGGCTGCCGACCCCCGTCGAGGCGATGATCGGCGCGTCGCAGCTGATGCAGCAGTCGATCATCGAGACGAAGCTCCTGATCGACCCGCCCGACCTCCTGTTCCGCCCGCCGGTCTCCCGCTACGGCGTGCTCGACTTCCTGCGCACCAAGACGATCCTCGACGAGACGCGCGGTGTGCGCGAGGAGGTCAAGCAGCAGCTCGGGCGCCTGCTCGACCGCCCGCCGGTGTTCGAACTCGACGAGGCGATAGAGGCGCTGCAGCGCGAGGTGTGACGGCAGGAAACGCGTTGGTGCCGGGCTGTCGATCGGCGCGGGCGTCGCCGCGCTGTTCGCCCGGGCGCCGCCTGACCGGGAACAGGCACGATGGATCCTCGTTGCTCTGCCGACACCCGAGGAGATCGACATGACCGACGATATCAAGAAGACCCCGCCCGCCCAGCCGATGCGCGACGACAAGCCGACGCCCGGCGACCAGGAGCGGAAGATGACCAAGGAGGAAAGCCGCGACGACGCCGTCGACGACACCTTCCCGGCGTCCGATCCGGTGCAGCCAAGCCGGATCGACGGCCCGAACAACTAGGTTCGACGCCCCGTAGACGAGGTGCTGCCTGCCTCTGGCGGCGGCGCCTCCTCCTCCCCGCTTCCCCGTTCCGCTTGTCCCTCCGCCGCCTATCGGCTAAGCCCCCAGCACATTCGGCAACCAGGCGATCGCGTGTCCTCTCCGAGAGGGCGGCGGATCGGCGCGCGTTTCAGGCGGCAGAACATGGCTTCCAAGCCCATCAAGGTGAAGGCGCGGCAGCCGCGCGGGTTCGGCGACCGTGGACCGGACGATCTGCGGGCGCAGGACAAGATGCTCGGCGTCATCAAGGGCGTCTACGAGCGCTACGGCTTCGAGCCGGTCGAGACGCCGTTCTTCGAATACACCGACGCGCTCGGAAAATTCCTGCCCGACAGCGACCGTCCGAACGAGGGCGTGTTCTCGCTGCAGGACGACGACGAGCAGTGGCTGAGCCTGCGCTACGACCTCACCGCGCCGCTCGCACGCTATGTCGCCGAGAATTTCGACGCGCTGCCGAAACCCTATCGCAGCTACCGCGCCGGCTACGTCTTCCGCAACGAGAAGCCAGGTCCAGGCCGCTTCCGCCAGTTCATGCAGTTCGACGCCGATAGCGTCGGCGCGCCCTCGGTCGCCGCCGATGCCGAGATGTGCATGATGATGGCCGACGTGATGGAAGCGCTCGGCATCGCCCGCGGCGACTACGTCATCCGCGTCAACAACCGGAAAGTCCTCGACGGCGTGCTGGAGGCGATCGGCCTCGGCGGCGACGAGAACGCCGGACGGCGGCTGACCGTGCTGCGGGCGCTCGACAAGCTCGACAAGTTCGGGGTCGCCGGCGTGCGTGAGCTGCTCGGCAAGGGACGGCTCGACGACAGCGGCGGCAAGGGCGATTTCACCAAGGGCGCCGAGCTGGACGCGGACAGCATCGACCGGGTGCTCAGGCTGTTCGACATCACCGGCCTCGCCGCCGAGGCGGTGGATGCCGAAGGTCCGGGCTCGGTCCGCATCGCCAAGGCCCGCGAGGCTTTTGGCGACAATGCGCGGGTGGTTGAAGGGCTCGGTGAGCTCGAGCAGATCCGGGCGATGTGCCGGGCCGGCGGCTATGACGATGCGCGCGTGCTGATTGACACCTCGGTCGTGCGCGGCCTCGAATACTATACCGGCCCGGTCTACGAGGCCGAGCTGCTGTTCGACGTCACCAACGAGAAGGGCCAGAAGGTGCAGTTCGGTTCGGTCGGCGGTGGCGGACGCTATGACGGGCTGATCGCGCGCTTCCGCGGCGAGGCGGTCCCGGCGACCGGCTTCTCGATCGGCGTTTCCCGGCTGATGACGGCGCTGAAGAACCTCGGCCGGCTCGGCACCGAGGATCGCGTGGGCCCGGTCGTCGTTACCGTTATGGACCGTGACCGGCTGGCCGACTACCAGCGGCTGACGACGCTCCTGCGCGATGGCCTGAACCCCACGGATGCGGACGGCCAGTTCGTCGGGCCTGTCGTGCCCGTCGAGATGTTCCAGGGCAACCCGAAGCAGTTCGGCAAGCAGCTGGCCTATGCCGATAGCCGCAACGCGCCGCTGGTGGTGATTCAGGGCGGCGACGAGAAGGCCGCCGGCATGGTGCAGGTCAAGGACCTCGTCGAGGGCAAGCGGATCTCCGAGACCATCGCCGACAACGCCACCTGGCGGGCGACGCGTCCGGCACAGGTGACGGTGCCCGAGGCCGAGCTGCTGGCGACCGTGAAGGCGATCCTCGCAGCGCAAGCGGCGGACCGTCTTGGCGAGCGCGCGCCCGACGACGCCGACGGGCGCGTCGCCACCGGGGACTGACGCGATGGCTCCGTCCGTGCCCCCGGCGATGGATGTCGCCCTCGAGACTTTGTTCGCCACGCGTTCGACCTTCGCCGTGACGGTGCCGATCGTCCAGCCGGCGGACCCCTATCTCGACACCGCGGGCGAAGCGCTGCGCCGGCGCATCTTCCTCACCCGCGGCGAGAGCGGCGAGACGCTGTGCCTGCGCCCCGACTTCACCATCCCGGTCTGCCTTTCGCACATTGCAGAGGGCGCGGCGCTGCCGCGGCGCTATGCCTATATCGGCCTCGTCTTCCGGCAGATGCGGGCAGAAGGCTCGGAGTTTCGCCAGGCCGGCATCGAGGATCTCGGCGACCCCGATCGGGCGCGCGCCGATGCGCGGGCGCTGGCCGACGCACTGGCCGGGCTCGAGACCGCGGCGGGACCCGTGCCACTCGACATCGTTCTGGGCGACCAGGGCCTGTTCGAGGCATTCCTTGCCGCGCTCGGCCTGCCCGACGGCTGGCAGCGCCGGCTGGTGCGCACCTTCGGCGACGACATGCTGCTCGGCGCGGCGCTCGACGATCTCGCCCGGCACGACGGGCAGGCGCTGCAGGGCCTCGCCCCCGATCTCCACGCGCTCGCGAAGAACCGCGACATGGTCGGCCTGATCCAGGCGGTGCGGGCGCGGATGGAGGCGGGCGGGCTGTCGCCCTCCGCCAGCCGGACGCCGGCCGAGATCGCCGCGCGGCTGATCGAGAAGGTGGCGGTGGCCGAGGCGAGCCTCTCGGAGAGCTCGCTGCAACTGCTGCGCCGCTTCTTGGCGATCGACTGCCCGCTGTCCGACGCCTCGCGGCTGTTGCGGGGGCTTTCGGCCGAGAGCGGCATCGAACTCGGCGCTGCGCTCACCGTGTTCGAGCAGCGCAACCTCGCGCTGGCAGAAGCGGGCGTCGATCTCTTCGCCGTGCGCTACCGGGCGGCTTTCGGCCGGGCGATCGACTACTATACCGGCATGGTGTTCGAGATCCGGGCGCCGGGGGCGGCCCAGCCGCTGGTCGGCGGCGGGCGATATGACCGGCTGCTGACCTATCTCGGCGCCACCGTGCCGATCCCCGCGGTCGGCTTCTCGCTCTGGCTCGACCGCATCGCCGCGCTCGCCCCCGCTACCGGAGAGGCCGCATGACGCTGACGCTCGCCATCCCGTCCAAGGGCCGGATGAAGGAGGACGCGGTGGCTGCGCTTTCCGCCGCCGGCATCGAGATCGCCGGCGTCGAGGATGCCCGCAGCTACCGCACGAGCGTCTACGGCATCGAGGGGCTCGACGTGATCCTGCTGTCGGCCTCGGAGATCGCCCGCGAACTGGCCAGCGGCGGCGTCGCCTTCGGCGTCACCGGCGAGGACCTGGTGCGCGAGACGATCGTGGACGCCGACCACAAGGTCGAGATCATCGCGCGGCTCGGCTTCGGCCAGGCCGACGTCATCGTCGCGGTGCCGGAGGCCTGGGTCGACGTCGACCGGATGGAGGATCTCGGCGACGTCGCGGCCAGCTTTCGCCAGAAGCACCACCGGCGCCTCAGGATCGCGACGAAGTACCAGCGGCTGACGCAGGAGTTCTTCACCCGCCGGCACGGGATCCAGAGCTACCGCATCGTCGAGAGCCTCGGCGCCACCGAGGGCGCGCCGGCAGCGGGATCGGCCGACATCATCGTCGACATCACCTCCACCGGCTCGACGCTGCGGGCCAACGCGCTGAAGATCCTCAGTGATGGACTGATCCTCGCCTCGGAGGCCTGCCTCGTCATGGCAAAGGGCCCGCGCGATCCGGCCGAGGCGGCGGTCGTGGCGGAGATGCGCAGGCGTTTCACCAGCAACTGACGGCGCCCGCCAGCGACAAGCCGTGCGATGCCGTCGCCACCTCGGCGGTCGGGCGCTGGCTTGCCCGAGGTGAGGATCGGGCCACTATCCCGCGCGCCTGCCAGCCCGGCCGTCCCAGGCGTCCTGTGAAGGACGCGGATCCGTTCTACCCGACGAGGATGATGTGCAGCGCGCGCGGCCCATGCGCGCCGAGCAGCAGCTTCTGCTCGATATCCGCCGACCGCGAGGGGCCGGTGATGAAGTTGACCGAGCGCGGCATCTCGCCCTTGCCTTGCCGTGCCCGGACCAGCGGCCAGAGCGCCTCCATGCCACCGACGATGGCGTCGGCCTTGAGCACCACGATGTGGTTCTCCGGCAGGAAGTTCAGCGTCGTCGGATTGTCGGGACCGGAGAGGAGCATCAGCGTGCCGGTCTCGGCGATGCCGCCCTCGGCATGCGACAGGCCGTTGAGGTCGTCGCCGGCGCTCGGGCCATAGGCGACGGTCACAGCGGTGTCGGCGTAGTCGCCCTCGGCGAGCCTTGGATCGCTGCCCATGCGGATCGTCGCGGAGAAATTGTTGAGGCGGAGGTAGTCGGCGACGGCCTTCGGCACGTCGGCATAACCTGCGACCTCGGCGATGGTCGCGCTCGCCGCCTCTGCCATCAACCGGAACATCGCCTTGCGGCCGGCGGCATCGAGCTGACCGCGGGCGGGGATGACGCCGATCGGCGCGCCCGCGAGCCGGGCGTCGACGGCGGCCTGCCGCTCGGGATCGCGCGGCCGCCCGCCATTGGCGTGGCGGATGCGCGACAGCATGGCCTCGCGCGCCGAGCCGCTCATGCCGAGGCTCCCGTGCCGCTGGTGGCAGCAGCCGCCGCCGTCGCGGCAGCTTTCGCCGCCGTGGTCGCCGCGTCCAGCGCTTCGGCGGCGGCGGCGCGCGCGGCGGCGGCCTTGGCCGCGGCGATCGGCAGGCGCGCCTTGGGCAGCACCGTACCGCGCGCCGAGACCGCGGGACGCTCGCCTTGCCGGACCTGCTGCAGGAAGGTGCGCCCCTCCGGCGCCGGCAGATCGCGCCATTTCGTCCAGCCGCCGGCGAGCGGCAGCGCCGCGAAGCGCCGCTTGGCCCCGGCCATCGCCGACAGGATCGGCATCCCAAACGAGACCAGCGTGCGGTAGAGCGCCGGCCGCCTTGCCGTGAAAGCCCAGACGCCGAGACCCGAGCGGGCGACCTTCGGCTGCAGGTGCTGCTCGAACTCCTTCTCGCGCCAGTGCCGCATCATCTTCGGCAGCGGGATGTGCATCGGGCAGACGGCTTCGCAGCGGCCGCAGAAGGTCGAGGCGTTCGGCAGATTGCCGGCCTTGTCGATGCCCGAGAGGCCCGGCGTCAGCACCGCGCCCATCGGGCCGGGATAGACCGAGCCGTAGGTATGGCCGCCGACCGCATGGTAGACCGGGCAATGGTTCATGCAGGCGCCGCAGCGGATGCAGCGCAGCATGTCCTCGAACTCGGTGCCGAGCATCGCCGAGCGGCCGTTGTCGAGGAGGATGACGTGGTATTCCTCCGGCCCGTCGACATCCTCCGGCCGCTTCGGACCGGTCGAGAACGTGGCGTAGACGGTGGATTCCTGGCCCGTGGCAGAGCGCGCGAGGACGCGCAGGATCTGCGCGGTGTCCTCCAGCGTCGGCACCATCTTCTCGATCGACGCGAAGACGACGTGGCACTTGCCGAGCAGCTGCGTCAGGTCGCCATTGCCCTCGTTGGTGACGATCACCGAGGAGCCGGTCTCGGCGATCAGGAAGTTGGCGCCGGTGACGCCGATGTCGGCCTCGGCGTATTTCTGGCGCAGGATGGTGCGCGCCTCCGACAGCAGCGTCACCGGCTCGGTGAGGTTGCGCAAGGGGTCGAGATGGGTGTGGACGCGGCGGAAGTCGGCCTCGACCTGCTCGCGCGTCAGGTGCACGGCGGGCGCGATGATGTGGCTCGGATGCTCGCCTCTGAGCTGGATGATGTATTCGCCGAGATCGGTCTCGACCGGCACGATGCCGTTGGCCTCGAGGAAGGCGTTGAGGCCGATCTCCTCCGACACCATGGTCTTGCCCTTGGTGACCGTCTTCGCCCCGCGCCGGCGGGCGATGGCAAGGAAGATCGCCTTCGCGTGGTCGGCATCCTCAGCGAAATGCACGGTGCCACCGGCCGCCTCGACCTTCGCCGCATAGGCCTCGATGTAGAGATCGAGATGCTTCAGCGTGTGCTGCTTGATCGCCACCGCGCTGTCTCTGAGGGCATCGAACTCCGGCAGGGCATCGACCGCCTTCTGCCGCTTGCCGATGAAGCCCTGCTCGACATTGCCCATCGCCCGCTGCAGGTCCGGATTGGCCAGCGCGGTGACGGAGTTCGACTTGAAGGCATGTGAGGTGATCTGCATGGCTCAGTCCAGCATCGCATCGGGGTTGCGGAGGAATTCTAGCGCCGCAAGGCGCAGATTGCAGCCCGTCACAGCCGGCCGCCGATCGGCGGGGCGTCGATCATGCCTGCCAGCACCTCGGCGACGTGGCGGACCTCCATGGCGACGCCGCGGCGCTTCAGCTTGCCGTCCATGTTCATGAGACAGCCGAGATCGCCGGCGAGCAGCATGTCGGCGCCGCTCTCCTCGATCGCCTTCGCCTTCTTGGTGACGATGGCGTTGGAGATGTCGGGAAACTTGACGCAGAAGGTGCCGCCGAAGCCGCAGCAGACATTGGCGTCGCGCAGTTCGGCCAGTTCCAGGCCCTCGACGCTGGCGAGCAGCGCCCGCGGCTGGTCGTGGACGCCGAGCTCGCGCAGGCCCGAGCAGGAATCGTGATAGGTGACCGTGCCGGTGATGGCGACATCGACCGCGGTGACGCCGCGGACATCGGTGAGGAAGCTGACGAGCTCGAACACTTTTCCGGCAAAGGCGTCGGCGCGGCGCTGCCAGGCGGCATCGCCGGCGAAGAGCTCGGGATAGTGCTTCTTCAGCATGGCTGCGCACGAGCCGGAGGGCGCGACGACGTAGTCGAAGCCCTCGAAGGCGGCGATCACCTGTTCGGCGATGGCACGGGTATCGGCGCGGTCGCCGGAGTTATAGGTCGGCTGGCCGCAGCAGGTCTGGCTCTGTGGCACGGTGACGGTGCAGCCGGCATCTTCCAGGAGCTTCAGCGCGGCAAAGCCGACGCTCGGGCGAAACAGGTCGACGAGGCAAGTGACGAACAGGCCGACCGACGCTTTTTCACCCTGGTGCGTGCTCATGTCTGCTTTTCCCTGCGATCCCGCCCATCCCCTTGCACATGCGATGGGAATTAGAACTTTTCCAAGACGCTGACGGCGAGGGATAGCACATGCTAGGGTGAAGTACAGCGACTGGGATACCAGTTGATCGGGCGGCGCGGTAAGGTCGCACCGGGCCGCGGGCCCACTGGCATTGATCTGGGAGGATTGCATGGCCGTTCTGATGCCGAAGCCGAGTGCCGATATCCTCGGGCGGCGGGCCGCGATCGTCGCAGCGCTCAAGGCGATCGTGCCTGGCGAGGGCGTCGTCGACAGCCTCCACGAGATGCGGCCGTTCGAGAGCGACGGCCTGACCGCCTATCGCCAGCTGCCGCTGGTCGTGGTGCTACCGGAGACGGTGCGGCAAGTCGCCGCCGTGCTCGCCTACTGCCAGGCAGAGAGCATTCCGGTGGTGCCGCGGGGCTCGGGCACCTCGCTGTCGGGCGGCGCGCTGCCGATCGAGGACGGCGTGCTGCTGGTGCTGTCGCGCTTCAACAAGGTGCTCGACGTAGACTTCGACAACCGCTGCGCCGTGGTGCAGCCGGGGGTCACCAATCTCGGCATCACCCGCGCGGTCGAGCACCGCGGCTTCTATTACGCCCCGGACCCGTCCTCGCAGATCGCCTGCTCGATCGGCGGCAATGTCGCGGAGAATTCCGGCGGCGTACACAGCCTGAAATACGGGCTGACGGCGACGAACGTCCTCGGCATCGAATTCGTGACCATCGAGGGCGAGGTCATACGGCTCGGCGGCAAGCACCTGGACTCCGAGGGCTACGACCTGCTCGGCCTGATGACGGGCTCGGAGGGCCTGCTCGGCGTCGTCACCGAGGTGACCGTGCGCATCCTGCAGGCGCCGGAAACCGCGAGAGCCGTCTTGATCGGCTTTCCCTCGAGCGAGGAGGCAGGCGCCTGCGTCGCCGCGATCATCGCCAAGGGCATTATCCCCGGCGGCATGGAGATGATGGACCGGCCGGCGATCAACGCCGCGGAAGACTTCGTCCATGCCGGCTATCCCCGCGATGTCGAGGCGCTGCTGATCGTCGAGCTGGACGGGCCGAAGGCGGAGGTCGACCATCTCCTCGCCGAGGTCGAGGGCATCGCCCGCGCCAATGGCTGCTCGTCCGCCAAGGTCTCGACCTCCGACGAGGAGCGGGCCGTGTTCTGGGCAGGGCGCAAGGCGGCCTTTCCGGCGGTCGGGCGGATCTCGCCGGACTATTACTGCATGGACGGCACCATCCCGCGCAAGGCGCTGCCCGAGGTGCTGGCGGGCATGAAGCAGTTGTCCGAGACGCATGGCCTGCGCGTCGCCAACGTCTTCCACGCCGGCGACGGCAACCTCCACCCGCTGATCCTCTACGATGCCAACATGCCGGGCGAGCTGGAGGCCGCCGAGGAGTTCGGCAACGACATTCTGCGCCTCTGCGTCAAGGTCGGCGGCGTCCTGACCGGCGAGCATGGCGTCGGCGTCGAGAAGCGCGACCTGATGCCGGAAATGTTCACCGAGGACGATTTGAAGCACCAGCAGCGGGTGAAGTGCGCCTTCGACGCGAAGCACCTTTTAAACCCCGGCAAGGTGTTTCCGATGCTGCACCGCTGCGCCGAGCTCGGGCGGATGCACGTGCATGCCGGCAAGACGGCGTTTCCCGAGCTGCCGCGGTTCTGACGGAGGGCGCGATGACCATCCAGAAAGCCCTGAAGCACGATTTCGACGAGGCCGGGTTCCACCGCTTCCTGGAAGGGCGGCCGGAGGGGGAGCGCTGGCAGCTGATCGACGGAGAACCGTTCATGATGGCGCCCCCGACGCTGGTCCACCAGCGCATCGCGGCCAATCTCGCCCGCCGGCTGAACGATGCCCTCGACGTCCACCGGCCGGATCTCTTCGCCCTGCAGGAGGTCGGCATCCGGCTGGAGGAGCGGGAGACATTTCGCCCGATCCCGGACGTCGCCATTCTCGACGCCGAGATCGATGACATCCGCTATGCCACGGCCTTCTACCTCGCCGCCGAAGTTCTCTCGGAATCGAACACGGCAGAGTTCATCAGCCTGAAGCGCAGGCGCTACGCCGAGGCGCCGACCTGCGTGCACGTGCTGATCATCTCCCAAAGCGACATCGGCCTTGAGCTGTGGTCGCGCAAAAGCGGCTGGCACGGCGAAGTCTTCCGGTCGGCCGACGACGTGATTTCCTTGCCCGAGTTCGGCGTCTCGCTGCGGCTCGGCGACCTCTATCGGGGCACCCCGCGCGCATGAGCATGGCCGAAACCCTCCGCCCCGACATCCTCCACCCCCGCTCCGCCGAAGACGTGCGCGACGCCGTCGCCGATGCGGTAGCGGACGGCGCGCCGCTGGCGGTCGAGGGCACCGGCTCCAAGCGCGGCCTCGGCCGGCCGGTGCAGGCGGCGCGGACGCTGTCGCTGGCCGAACTCCAAGGCGTGACGCTCTACGAGCCCGACGAGCTGGTGCTCTCGGCCCGCGCCGGCACCGGGATCGCAGAGATCGAGGCGCTGCTCGACGCCAACCGCCAGCGGCTGGAGTTCGAGCCGCCGGACTACGGGCCGTTGCTCGGGCTGCCCGCGGGACAGGGCACGCTCGGCGGCGTCGTCGCCTGCAACCTCTCCGGCCCGCGGCGGCTGAAGCAAGGCGCGGCGCGCGACCACGTGCTGGGCGTTGCCGCCGTCTCGGGCCGGGCGGAGATCTTCAAGTCGGGCGGGCGCGTGGTGAAGAACGTCACCGGCTACGACCTCTCGAAGGGCCTCACCGGCTCCTTCGGCACGCTGGCGGTGATGACCGACATCACGGTGAAGGTGCTGCCGAAGAGCGAGGCCGAGAGCACCCTGGTGCTGCGTGGGCTCAGCGACGCGGACGCCGCGCAGGCGATGGCGGCGGCGATGGGCTCGCCCGCCGAGGTCTCGGGCGCCGCGCACCTGCCGGCCTACGTGGCGGGGCGGGTGGCGGCCGGGGCGCTCGGCGACGCAGCGGCGACGCTGATCCGGCTCGACGGCTTCGGCCCCTCGGTCGCCGCGCGCGCCGCCCATCTCGGTGCGGCGCTCGGCAAGGTCGGGCCCGTCGAGACGCTGGACGGCGAAGCTTCGGCAGCGCTCTGGCGGGACGTCAGAGACGTCAGGCCGTTCTGCGACGGCACGGCGAAGCCGGTCTGGCGGATTTCCTGCACGCCGAGCGAGGGCCATGCCGTGGTGATGAGCCTGCGCATGCACGCTGCCGTCGACGCCTTCTACGACTGGCAAGGCGGGCTGGTCTGGCTGAAGATGGAGGACGCGCCGGAGGCAGCGCTGGTGCGCGCGGCGCTCGCCCGCCACGGCGGCGGCCACGCCTTCCTGGTACGCGCCTCCGAAAGCGTACGCGCGGCGACCGAGGTGTTCCAGCCGCAGCCTGCACCGCTGGCCGCGCTCGCACAGCGCCTGCGCCAGCAGTTCGACCCCGCCGGCGTGCTCAATCCCGGGCGCATGGGTTAGCGCCGGCCCAGCCGGTCCAGCCCCACCCTTCGCCATTTCCTTCCCGACTTCCGGCAGGCTCCCATGCAGACGCACTTCACCCCCGCCCAGCGCGCCGATCCCGAGACCGCCCATGCCGAGGGGATCATCCGCAAGTGCGTGCATTGCGGCTTCTGCACGGCGACTTGCCCGACCTATGTCACCCTCGGCAACGAGCTGGATTCGCCGCGTGGGCGGATCTACCTCATCAAGGACATGCTGGAGAACGACCGGCCGGCGGACGCGACGGTGGTCAAGCACATCGACCGCTGCCTCTCCTGCCTCGCCTGCATGACCACGTGCCCCTCGGGCGTGAACTACATGCACCTCGTCGACCACGCCCGCGCCCATATCGAGAAAACCTACCAGCGCCCGCCGGTCGACCGGGCCATCCGCGCCGTGCTGGCGATGACGCTGCCCTATCCCGCAAGGTTCCGTTGGAGCCTGAAGCTTGCCGGGCTCGCGAAACCGCTCGCGCCGCTGTTCGACCGGGCCGGCCCGCTGAAGCCGCTTGCCGCCATGCTGCGCCTTGCGCCCGCTCGCCTGCCGGCCCGGGCCGCACCCACTGGGCACCGCGCCGCCCCGTCCATTACGGGATCGGCCGTTGTGGGACCGGCCGGTGCGGGATCGGCGGTTGCGGGCCCGGCCATGCCCGGACAGGCAGCCGAACGTCAGGCCTCCCCCGGAGAGGCGAGAGCCGCATCGCCCGCGGCCGTCGCGCCCGCCGCCGCCTTCCCCGGCGCGATACCCGCGCCCGCACCCCAGGCCGGCCGCCGCGTGGCGCTGCTGTCGGGCTGCGCGCAGCAGGTGCTCGACCCCGGCATCAACGCGGCGACGGTGCGGCTCTTCGCCCGGCTCGGCGTGACGGTGGTGGTGCCGAAAGGCGAGGGCTGCTGCGGGGCGCTGGTGCATCATCTCGGCCGCGAGGCGCAGGCGCTCGACTTCGCCCGCCAGAATGTCGACGCCTGGACGCGGGCGATCGAGGACGGCGGGCTCGACGCCATCATCGTCACGACGTCGGGCTGCGGCACGACGATCAAGGACTACGGCCACATGCTGCGCCTCGACCCGGCCTATGCCGAAAAGGCGGCAGGGGTCTCGGCGCTGGCGAAGGACGTCACCGAGTTCCTCGCTGCCCTCCCCCTCCCCGCCCCGGTCAACGCCACCGGGCTAAAACTCGCCTACCACTCCGCCTGCTCGATGCAGCACGGGCAGAAGATCACGAAAATCCCGCAGGCGCTGCTGCGCGCCGCGGGCTTTGCCGTCAGCGACGTGCCGGAAGGCCACCTCTGCTGCGGCTCGGCCGGCACCTACAACATCCTCCAGCCAGAAATCGCCCGGACGCTCCGCGACCGCAAGCTCGCCAACATCGCCAAGGTGGACCCGCAGGTGATCGCGACGGGCAATATCGGCTGCATGACGCAGATCGGCTCGGGGACGGACGTGCCGGTGGTGCACACGGTGGAATTGCTGGACTGGGCGTATGGCGGGGAGCGGCCGGCGGGGGTGTGAGGGAATGGTCGTTTAGGGCTGGAAAAGTCACGGACCCTTGCAACAGCTCAGTTTGGCCCATGCGCCTCTCGAAATAGAAGCTCTACCTCATCGCGATCTCCCATCCGGCGTGAGTCAGCACCTGAATTCCAGTCCTCGTCGACAAGACGCGGAGCTTGGAATGGGCTTCTGGCAACCCGCCCTCTGCCCCAACCTTGACGGCCCTCGGTTTTCGATGTCCGTGCTGGGCTGCTGTTGACGAGGACAGTTGAAGCGGGGCGGACCCAATCACATGATCACTCGGCTCTTTTCGATCGCCGCCCTTCTCATGGTTCCCGCGACGGCGGCGGTGGCTGCGGGACCGAAAGATTCCGGCATTGGCACCATCCGAACCTTTGGAGATTGGGTGGTCGGTTGCGACAACCTTTCCACCTGCACCGCCGTCGGCTTTCCGCCGGCGGAGGCCACGGGCGGATCGGCCTATTTGAGGGTAACACGGCGCGGCGAGCCGGATGCGGTGCCCCAGGTGAAACTGGTCGCCATAACGGACACGGTCGGAAACGGCGCAGAGAAGCACGACCTCAACCTGTCCGTCACGGGCACTAAGGGTGCGCCCGGGATCGATGCGGTCGCTGCCAGCGCCGAGGACGGCTACGCCTCGGCCTCGATCCCCGATGCGCTGCCATTCTTGACGGCGCTGTTACCGGCCGAAGAACTGGTCGTGGCCTCAGATGCCATGGCCGAGCCCGCACACATTTCCCTTCGTGGCCTCAGCGCGGCCCTGCGCGCGATGGACGATCGCCAAGGCCGGGCCGACAATGTCTCGGCCTTGGTGGCGCGCGGCGCGCTCGGTGCTGCCGATATGCCAGCGCTGCCGGAGCCCTTGGCGCCTGTGCAGGCGGTGAAGTTGACGGAACTCGATCCAGCGCCAAACCCGCCCGAAGGGATCGAAGGCGCGAGCCCCGAATGTGACAGCAACCGCGCCCCCATAGCCTTCCAGGCGGTGAGCGGCGTCAGGATCTTCGGCTCCTGCGTCTTTGAGGGAGCGTACAATGTCGGGCGGCACTTTTGGCTCGAGGGATCGCCCGCCAAGCTGCTCGACTTTGAGGTCAATGCAGGACCGGACGACGACAAGACCATCCTTGTGAATGCGGGGCTGGACGAAGATGGAATGACGCTTTCCGCGGTCGATCGGGGCCGCGGCGTCGGTGATTGTGGGTCAGCCTCGTCATGGGCGTTCGACGGGTCGGCGTTCCATCTCGTGTTCCTCAGGGCCATGACGGAATGCCGCGGTGCTTTGCCGGAGGACTGGCCGGTGCTTTACACCGCCAGCACCAGTCCGGTGTCAGCACCTGCGCCTGCTTCCGGCAACAGAAGAGGCGACGGGTCTCCCGTCTGCCGCACCCTTCGCCCTTCACGGGCTATTGGCCCTCCCGGTTGCCGCAGGAGCGGCTGATCGCAAACGACCGTGCGCGTCCGGCGCCCTTGATCCTCAGCGAGACGACAGCGGTCGGGGGCGCATCATAGCGACGCTTCGAGGACCTTCAGAATGGCGTTGGTGCGATCCTCGACATCCGCCGTGTTGGTGTAGGGACGAAAGTTCACCGTCAGGACGCCGCCGTCGAACTTGACGCGGTCGCCGTACGCAGTCGCCGGAATGCCACCGTCCTCATATTGGACTTTGATTTCCTTCAGGCTCTCCTTCAGGGCGGATTTGCCCATGTCGTCCTTGGCGATCTGAGAAAGCGCAGCTTCGATCGGCCCGAAGATCGTCTTCACGAAATAATTGTCCTGCGGGTAATATTCGGCGTCGCCGGGGAGCGCGAGGCTGTTCCAGTCGACGTTGATCGGCACGTCGAACCCTGCTGCTTGCTGGATCTTCTTCTGGAGCGATGGATATTGCGCCTCCGTGTAGGCTGCGATGGCGCGGCGTTCCGCAAGGCCCGGCTTGGACTGAGCCTCGGCAAGGCTTGTCGAGGCGATCATCGAGAGTGCAGCGAGGGAAATGATGGTTCTACGCATTAAGGCCTCCACTTGTGAACGATATGACGCTTTGGGTTTCACCCGGCTCAGATGATACGGGATAAGGGGTAGGCTGACGGCATCCGGCTTGAGCGGACAGGATCCGGCCTTTCAAGCCATTTGCTGCTGTCACCGCTAAGGCGTTGGCAGCTGGATGAACTCGGTCGTCGAGACCGCACTGTTGTATTCTGCAACGACGCGTTCCCGGTCGGTGTCGTTTCCGCTGGCCTTGTAGTCACGCCACGCGCCGATCATCGACGTCCCGTTTCCAGCGACCATTGCGAATTTATTCTTATTGAGTCCTGCATCCTGGCCTGATGGTTTTGAGGCGGCCAGAGCGGTTGCCGCGGCTTCGAGGGAGGGCATCAAGCGATCGGCCTCGACTTTATCGCCAGCAATGACGGCTTGGACGAAGGCTTCGCCCGCCGCCATCGTGGCGACGAAGTTTGCCTCCCCTTCGAAACCGCCCTTGCGAAGCGCGTCGATGCGCGCAGCATTGAGCGACCGCTCCTGCTCGCGCAGCACGACATCGAAATCCTGGAGCGACGCCTGCGTCTCATCCAGTGCCTTCAACAGCGGCGCATCCGCGGCCTTGCCCTTGGCGAGCCGGTCGTCGCGGTAGGCGCGCGTCTTGTAGTAGGGCTCCAAAGCCTGCAGCTGGGTCACCAGCGTCTGCAATTTTATGATCAGATTATCGACAGCGGTATCCGCGGCGGCCATCGCAGTTCCGGGTAGCGCACGGCCCTCCTTCAAACGGTCGATCGCCATCACGAGGTTCAGGAAGGTCGGGAAGTAGATCGTGGCGCTCGCGTCGGCATGGGGCACGTCGAGTTCCCGATACGCCGCGGTGACGAAGCCAACGCCAACGTCGGGGTCGATCAGGTTGTTGTAGGTTTCGACATAGACACGGCGCTTTTCAGCGAGCTGATCTGCCTCGGACGAAGCTGTCACCACGACCGGCGCCGCAGTGGTTTCGGACGAGCTCGGCTTGCAGCCCGAAAGGCCGATGACAGCCACGACGGCCGTGAGCGCTACCGCGCTATACCTGATCGCCACGCATCATCCCCCGACTGTTTGCGTCGACGGATGAATGCCCGATTTTCCAGATCGTTGAAAGAGATTAGTAAGCCCGTAGTTGCATTGCGCAAGATTTACCATCTTCAGATGGCGCTGCGGAAGGCGATACGCTCTCGGTAGCTTCGCAGCAAAGGTTCGATTTTCTGGTGCTCGCCGAAAGCTACAGCTTTGCGCTCGGCACAAAAGACATCACCATCCTCATGAAAAAACCCGCCATCGCTGGCGGGCCCCTCACTCGTCGAATCTTCTTCGGCAAACTCACCCGCCGAAGATCGCATCCAGCAGGCCGCGTCCGCCGCTGAGCAGGCCGGCCTCGCGGTAGATGTTCTGGCGGCCGGCGCCGTCGGGGCCGATCACCACGACCTTGGTGCCCCTGTCGGCGCGGCTGTAGAGGTCCTGGACGTCCTCGTTCATCATGCGGATGCAGCCCGACGACATGTTCTGGCCGATGGTCCAGGGCTGGTTGGTGCCGTGGATGCGGAAGATGGAGTCCTGGCCGTTGCGGTAGAGGTAGAGGGCGGCGGCGCCCAGCGGGTTGTTCGGGCCACCTTCCATGTAGGGCGGGATGACGTGGCCGTTGGCGGCCTCGCGCACGATCATCTCCTTCGGCGGGGTCCAGCCCGGCCACTCCGCCTTGCGGCCGACCTTCATGTCGCCGGACCAGCCGAAACCTTCGCGGCCGACGCCGACGCCGTAGCGCGTCGCCCGGCCGGGGGCGTTGACGTAATAGAGGAATTTCCGCTCGCTATCGACGATGATGGTGCCGGGCGCCTCGGCCGTATCGATCCGCACGCTGGTGCGCATGAACTGCTTTGCGGGCTTGCGCATCGACTGCGACATGCGGCGCGACGGCGCCTGGTCGGCCGACTTCCAGGAATTGGTGGCGTGGTCGTAGTAGCGGCTCTCGGCGCTGGCGGGCGCGGAAAGGCTCATGCCGCCGATAAGGCCGGCGGAGAGCGCCAGGGCGAGGCGGAAGGCTTTGGACATCTGGGTTTCCTCGTGGCGGTGCTGCGATGGGGTGGTGCAGGCTCTTTGCCGGGGGTGGAGCCGGCAGGAATTTGTAGCGGCAGCGCGGCGGCGATGGTGAGCCGCGCGGCATTGGCTGGCAAGGCGGCTATGGGCCGCCTGGGCGTTGGCTCCGCAAGCCGTGATCGGGAAGGTGCGGGTTCACCGGTGAGTGTGGCGGTTTGAGCACGCCCGCGGGCCAGACTCTCTCCCCCCTCGGGGGGAGATGCCCGGCAGGGCAGAGAGGGGTGCGCGGCGCTGGTTTTAGCGGGTTGCAGGTTCTTGCGCGGAGAGGGTCGCGGCAGCGTGCCCCCCTCTGGCCTGTCGGCCATCTCCCCCTCCAGGGGGGAGATCGGCAGCTTTGGCGGCTATGGCGGCTTTGGCGGCCGGTTAAAGCACGATCACCTTGGTCCCGACGGGCACGCGCGCATAAAGGTCGGTGACGTCCTCGTTGCGCATGCGGATGCAGCCGGAGGAGACCGCCTTGCCGATCGACCAGGGCTGGTTGGTGCCGTGGATGCGGTAGAGCGTCGAGCCGAGATACATCGCGCGGGCGCCGAGCGGGTTCTGCGGGCCGCCTTTCATCTGCGCGGGCAGGATCTTGCCCTTCTTCTTCTCGCGGGCGCGCATCTGGGCGGGCGGCGTCCAGGTCGGCCATTCCTTCTTCTGCGTCACGGTGTGGCTGCCGGCCCATTCGAAGCCCGGCTTGCCGACGCCGACGCCGTAGCGCCGCGCCGTGCCGCCGGCCTCGACGAGGTAGAGGAATTTCGACGAGGTATCGATCACCACCGTGCCCGCCGGCTTGTCCGAGGGATAGTCGACCTGCTGCGGCAGGTAGGCCGGGTCGATCGAACTGACTTTTTTCATCGCGCGGCCAGCCGCGGCCGGCATCATCGTCCGGCCAGCCGCGGCCGGCATCATCGCGCGGCCGGGCGCTACGGGCGCGTCGACGACCGAGCCGGTGATGGCGGCGGTGCGGCGGATCCTGACGCCATCGGCATCGCCCCGGTCGTCGCGCAGCGAGAGCGGGCCATCCTTGATGTCGCGCGAGCGGATGCGGGCGCGGCCCTCGACGCGTACGCCGTCGCCGTCGCGCAGGCCGTAGCTGCCGCGCACGGCGTAGCCGCGGCGGGTGTCGTAGAGGCCGCCGGGGTTGGCGAGATCGGGCTTGATGTAGCCGGGCACCACGCCGCTGCCGGGGGTGAGCTGCAGGATCCACTCCTCGGCGAGGTCCGAGGAGACCTGCACGCCGCGGTCGCGGGCGGCCGCCGGCGCGGCAAGAGAGAAAGCGAGGAGGGCGGCAAGGCCAAGGGGTGCGAAAAGCCTGTTCGGCACGGTCTATCCTTCGTCGCGGACAGGCGCGGCCAAGCCTTGCGGCGGGCACGCCCGTCAGGGGCCCGGGGCGGATTGCCCCTTGGCCCGACCTTGCGCCGAAATGGCAAGCGAAAGATGAATCGCGCCGGCCCCGGCAAAGCTTACGCCGGCTAAGGATTTCGTTATGCTTAAGAAAGACTTAGCGCGGAGCGCCAGCGACAGGTGATAGCGGTCAGCGCACCCGGCGGCGGACGGTCTCGGCGATCGCCGGCAGCAGCGGGCGGGCGGCCGCAGCGCTCATGCCGGGCGTCAGCCGGTCGTCGTAGAGCATGTTCAGCATGATGCGGTCGTAGCGGCCGAAGCGGGTGACGGTGGAGGTGTCGTTGAACACGCTGTCCGGCGCGCCGTCGAAATCGTCGAGCGGCCCGAGCCCTTGCAGCACCTCCTCGACCAGGCAACGCCGGAAGGCCGGCTCGCCGTCGTCCGAGACGATCAGCGCATCGGCGCGCACGATGCCGGAACGGCCGTAATCGGCATGGACGAGGCAGCTGCCGGGCACCCGCCTAAACGGGTTGCGGAAGATTTTCCGGCCGATCCGCTGGTAGTCGGCGGTGTCGACGACGTGGACGACGAAGCGCGCCTCGGCGGCCGACGCCGCCATCTCCGTCTCGAGCCCGGCTATCTGGCGCGGCAGCCCGGCGACGAAGCTGCGCACCTCGCGCCGGCGGTCCCTGGCGGCATGGTTCTCGATGAAGAAGGCGACCGGGCCGACGAACTTCTTGATGTAGCGCCCGCCGCCGAACAGGCCGGGGATCTCGGCCCCGAAGGCGATCTTCTCAAAACCCTCGACAAGGGCGGGGGTGGCGAAGGGCGAGGCAAGCGGGGCGGCAAGCGCCGGCAGCGTCGCGCCGGCAAGCCCGGTCACGGCGGAGAGCACGGCGAGAATGGCAAGGCAGCGCAGCATCGGGCACTCCGCGGGGATCGCCGGCGAGGCCAGCCACCCCTCATGCAAGGCGGCTCGCACCGGCGCAAGGGCAGCCGCGCTCTGGGCTGCAGCTTTCGCGCCACACTCGGCGGGAGATGTGTCCGGCCGGCGTTGAAATCTGGCGGCGGCGGAGTAGCCTCAGGTTCTCCCGCAGTGCAACCGGCGCGGCCACCAGCTGCAGGCAAGCGGGAGCGGCGAGGCTTATCAAAGCCCGCCGGCATCGCTCGCGGGAAGTCCTTCGGGAGCCCGCGGGAAACCCTTCGGGGCCCTGGAAAGCCCTTTTGAGGGAATGAGGCCGCCTTTTCGGGAAACCGGCGGACGGCCGGGACCGGCCAACGGGCCCGTGATCAACAGGGAGACGGGGCGGGACGACCGCCCCCGGCGTAGGCAGGACGCGCGGGCGCGAGAGATCCGCGGACAAGGTGTGGGCCAGTCCCACGGATCGGGAGGCATGCCGCCTCCGGACGACGGTCTTCGTCATCCGGCCCTGTCCCTCAGCTCCGCGCGAGCGCTCCTGGAGCCTGCCATGATCGCCCTCACCCTCCTCGTCTGCCTCCACACCGACCCCGACACCTGCCGCCCCGAGCGCGTCGCCTTCGAGGGCTCGCTGATGTCCTGCACCCTCTTCGGGCAGGCCGTCGCCGCCGAATGGCTGACGACCCACCCGAAATACCGGCTGAAGACCTATTCCTGCGGCCGCCCGCCTCTGCCGGCAGCCTGACCGGATCAGCCTTGGGCTGGCCGGGCTGCTGGCAGAAGCACGCGGTGGCCCGGCGGTTATCGCCTCAGGCCGCCGGCGCGGCACCGTCCGGCGGACCCTGTCGACGTGCGGCTTGCGCTCGGCCCCGCCGGACGCCATGAAGACGCATGAGCGAGATGTCCGACGACCCGGCCGGCCCTGAAGAGCAACGGGCCAGCGCCCTTCCGGACGGGCTGACCGACGCCCCCGACGGCACCTGGCGCTGCCGCTGGCACGGCGGGACGGCGGACTACATCCGCTATCACGACACGGAGTGGGGTCGGCCGGTCGGCGACGCGCGGGCACTGTTCGAGAAGATCTGCCTTGAAGGCTTCCAGGCGGGCCTCTCCTGGATCACCATCCTGCGCAAGCGCGCGGCATTTCGCGCCGCCTTTCACGGCTTCGACGTCGACGCCGTCGCCGGCATGGACGAGACCGACGTCGCGCGCCTGCTGGAGGACGGCGGCATCGTGCGCCACCGCGCGAAAATTCTCTCGGTGATCAACAACGCTCGCCGCGTGCAGGCGATGCGGGCGGAGGGCGTGGAGCTTTCGGCCTTCGTCTGGTCGTTCGAACCCGGCCCAGCCGAGCGCCCCGCCTTCGTCGATGCCGCGACGGTCCGAGCCAACCCGGTGACGCCGGCCTCGACCCGCCTGTCCAAGGCCTTGAAGGCAAGGGGTTTCAGCTTCGTCGGGCCGACGACGGTCTATGCCTTCATGCAGTCCATGGGCCTCGTCAACGACCATATCGAGGGCTGCCACTGCCGCCCCGCCTGCGAGGCGGCGCGGGCCGCCTTCGCGCGGCCGACCTGACGGCAACGGGCGTCTGCCGGCGGGAAAGTCCCGCTCAGGCGATCCGCAGTGCGCCTGAATCACGCTGGCCCCTTGCACAAAGGGCCGAAAGATTTTATTGGCTCGCCCGGACGGACGTCGTCATGCGGTTGTAGCTCAGTTGGTTAGAGCGTTGGATTGTGGCTCCAGAGGTCGGTGGTTCGAACCCACCCAACCGTACCATTTTTTTCCTTAGTGAAATTAGTGACATAAGGCCCTAGGGCCACCGGCAACATTGTGGCTCTTGTTGCAGTCGTGTTGCAGCTGAGTTTCCTTGATTTCCGGGGGGTTCCGCTGGACCCCGGCAAATCCGTGCGACATGATCTGCGACATGGTTCTCTTGCGAAGGGCGAGTTGTGGCTGCGCTAATTGATTATATCGAGGGTGAGCTCGCACGCAGACGAATCTTGCTGGCGTCGTCAGAGCACGACGCTAGTGCGAAACTGCATCGTGGTGAAATCGAGCGGCTTACTGTTATGCTGAAAAGCCTGCGGAGCACGACGGAATGAGTCGGGTCTCAATTCGGTTTCTAGGTGTGGCAGTCATTTTAAGCAGTACAACGGTTGCGGGTTGACGATTTGTCGCGGCTGATATGTGATCAATGAATGATCAGCGCTAACGACAATCCTCATCCTCTTTGGCGCCGGGACAATCCCCCACCATTTGATATGGCGAGGGCTTTGGCGCACTACGTCGCCCTTGCAGATGAGGCGAGACGTTTCAATCTGACAAAACTGCGCGATCGAACCTAGGCCATCCGAACTTTGTCGTAGCATCTTGCACTTGAATGCGTATGAGCCCGTACCCTTGGCGCAAGCCTCAGGCATACTCAGTGCGCAAAGCTTCGTCACCGGCGCCCAAGCACTAGTCCGTTGCGAGCGTCGAAGCAGGCATCCTGAGCGGTGCTGCGGTTTTTCGAGCAGCGCCGCTCTCTCATGCCGCCTCCCCCACCCATCTTTTATAGGGGCTAAACCCTTCGGGCTGATTGCTTGCGTCTATCTGACGCGAGGCCGGAGGCAAATTCGACAGGCCTCATTGTATTACTCCGCTTGCTGCCATCTCCTTGCACCTGTTCGACTGGGTCGAATTTGAATGGAGCAACTATGGCCACGAAATACGAGATTGAGGTCTACGAGCCGGGCGATGCCAACATGGTCGCATTCAGCCTTCAAGAGCGAAACGCCATTCACAGGCATCGCGGTCGGGGATTTGCTCGGATGGATGGGACTGAACATGACCCA
Organism: Mesocryomonas fontinalis; assembly: GCF_055730125.2. Lineage (NCBI taxonomy): Bacteria > Pseudomonadati > Pseudomonadota > Alphaproteobacteria > Hyphomicrobiales > Aurantimonadaceae > Mesocryomonas > Mesocryomonas fontinalis. The sequence continues at coordinate 156,779 of NZ_JBUZWG020000007.1, forward strand.
CAGGCTGCGGGTGATAAAGGTCGAGCATTTGTTCTGGGAGACCGATCAGGTGAAGCAGAAAACGTGCATCACAACGGAGCTTGTCGAGCTGTAGGAGTTCGCAAACCTGCCGGCGCCTGATCTGCTATGGCGCCGGCAGAACGCAAAAAGCCCCGCAAGAGCGGGGCCTTCGAAGCTAACATTCAAATGGGCCTTAGCGGGCGAACTCAGAGTCGCCGTGGTTCTCCGGTCCCGTGTAACTGAGCGCACGCTTTTTCTGCTCTGGAGTTAGAGTCACGAAAAAGCCGCGCATGGGACGCTCGGGACCGCAGATCGGCTCAGGGGTCGCAGGCTGGGGAGTGGTAGTGGTGAGATAGCGGGTCATTAAATCAGTCGCCAGATTGAGCGGATTTCGCATCGTCACACCTCCTTCCTAAAATATGGTGTCCCTCTCGGGGGACGAACTTCAGTGAAACCGTACACCTGGACGTAGAGTTCCACCAGACGCTCATTGATCGGCTGGACATGCAATTCCTTGCGACCACAGCCCTGCGCAAAGTTCGCTGCGCATTCAAGAACGACCAAAGCTCGTTTGCCCTTTAGGGGGCAGTCCGGCCGAGGATCGGCCTCGATGAATCGAACCTCTACAGCCAATGTCGTAAGAAGGCAAAGAGCTACAGCGCACAGACGATCTCCAGACCATACCGCAATTTCAAGACGGTTCGGCTGATGGTGACGTCGGCGAATTTCTGTCCAATTGAAGTTAACTTCAGAATTACGGAGTTCCTGAGGCCATCGACCAATTCCCTCGATCGCGCGGTTCGAAATCTCGGCCAAGTTCACCTTCACCCCGAGGAAGGCGCTGGCGCTCTTTGAGGCAAGCCGTCGGGCTTCCTCGCCCTTCTCGGCATATCTTCTGAGGGTGGCTTGGTATGACATCGATGCCGTTCAGTTTACGCTCGCAATACGAGCGATAGCGATTCGTGACAATTCTGTCTCTAGCAGTCCACCACGCGACAAAGGGCAGATTAAATTCATGAATCCTTCAAAATATTTTCTAGAATTTGGGCCTTAGGGGCTTGCTTCCTTTCAGTAAGGCCATGGTGACAGCCACAGAGGTTGCGTGGTTTCGGCGCTTTGACAGTGTCTCATCAGCCCGCGCATCGCTGGGCGCGGGAGGCCGGTTTGAAACGTGCATTTGCTGTGTGCTTGGCGCTGGTGCCTCTGGCCGGGTTCACCGATGTCGACAACGTCCGGGTCTATGACCAGTCGATTGACCTGATGATTGATGCGCCGGCGATCGTCGAGAAGCGGTGCTCATTGAAGATGTCGCCGGTGATGTCCTCGCGGTTTTCGCGCAAATCGTCAGGTGTCACGCTTTGCTTGGCCATCCGCTCAGCGAAGATCTTGGGCAGGTGCTCGGGCTCGCGGCCGGTAACGACCACGCGTGGGCCGGCGACGTCGAAGCGCAGGCTAGCTCAAGAGCCGCGTGGGCAACCAAACAAACTTCGTTGCCCTGTTGTGCCCCATTTTTTCAAAGCACTTTCTTCAACCAGCGACGGAGTTTCAAAAAAGCATTTTTTACTAGACGCGCTATCGGTGCTCTAACTGGGTAATCGGCTTCCCGGTCAAATTCTCGCCCTCGCAGGGTCAAAAAAAATGCTTTGGCAATGAGCTTTAGATCGTTACGCAGAGACCAATTCTGTACGTAGGCAATATCGAGCCTGACGCGATCCTCGTAGGACCCCTGATGCGAGTTTGAAAGTTGCCAGAGGCCGGTTACTCCCGGACGCACTGCATTATATTCGGCGACATGCGGCCCGTAATATTGCAACTCATCCTCGACGATAGGCCGCGGACCAATAATGCTCATATCACCGCGGAGGATATTAATTAGCTGCGGCAGCTCGTCTAAGCTTATTTTACGCAAGAATGAACCGATCTTCGTTACCCGAGGATCGTTCTTCAGCTTTCGCGTCGTGTTCCATTCGACGAGGTCAGCCGGATTGGTGGCAAAATACTCAGCGAGGATCTGTTCGTCGTTCTCAACCATTGTGCGAAATTTTAGACATTTGAAATGGTGACCGCCGAGGCCGACGCGCTTATGGCCATATAGTATAGGGCCTGGCGATGAGATCCGCACCATGATCATGATGAAGAGAAATAGTGGGCCGGTTGAGATCAGGAAACACGCGGCGATCGCGACATCCAAGGCTCGCTTACGCCAGTCGCGAACAGATTTGGCTGCATTGCCGTCTGCAATACGGTTGGCTCCCAGGAAAGCTCCCAGGGCGTGCCAAACTTGCTCGAGCTTCGTGTCGCATTCGGCAAGGTGAGCTTCCCACTCCTCCTGGTAACGCTCGCGTTTCCCTTCTGGGAGGCGATCGACCGCCTTCCTCAGAAGCCAACGCGCAATTCTGGGACCGCGATCATAGATGTCGGCGGCCATAATGTTCAGCAGTATGCTACCTAAGATCGTAGCGACAAAGAGTGCGGCACCCAGCACGGTCAGCTCCATGATACCGCTCCGGTCTCAGGTGGCATGTGATACTCCGCCAACTCTGCTCGCGCCCTGACTCGTCCTGCTCCCGTCAGGGTGTAGTAGCGGCGGCGCGGACGCCCCTCTTGGGTAGGGTCAATGTTTTCCCAAATGCTATCGCACCAACCCGCGGCCTCCAGCCTGGCCAAGAGAGGGTAAAGCGTTCCAGATCCAATACCCAGGGTTTTGGAGATAGCTGCGCCGGACGAGCCTTCTGCCGCGTTTCCGAGAAGAAAACGTAGGACCTTCAATGTGGGCCCCGACATTCTCACATTTTCCATCATTGCCTACCTCGCTAGTCGACATAGACCCTACATCGATTTTCGAGAGACTTTCAAGGTCGCTTCGAAATTGAGGCAAATCACTTCGAAAGGATGGTGTCGGACAACTCGGAGATCCGGTCCTCGACACGTTCAATCGCCTTGGAAATCTGCCCGGCGAGGTCGGCCAAGTCGGGCGCAAAAGGTGCGTCGGCCATACGGCTCTCGTAAACCCTGGCGAGCTCAAGGATCGCGGCGGCGATAAGGCATGCGCCTTGGCCGTCTGCTGCGCCTGTCGCGATGTGCTTCCTGATCGTGCTGTCCAGATTGGCCAATGTCTTGATCCTTTCGGAGATGGGTGGCGCCTTGGCGGAGTGGGAGACTCCGGTGGGAAGCGCCGTCGCGGCCGTGAACCCCGTCAAAAGTTCGGCCGATCCCACATCCCGAGCGCGGACGGATAAGGAAACACGCTCGGGAAACTGACTTAATGCGCGGTTCTTAGCCGCGTCAGCTACCGTTTTCCTTGGACGCCAGGAGCTTCCTCATCGAGGCAACAAGGGAACCGCTCTTATCCGGTGCAGACGCCGTTGCAGGGGTGCTGACCTTTCCCTCCGAGGCAAGCAGCTTACGCATATTGGCGACGGCGAATGCGACGCCGCCGGACGTCGAGTTAGGTGGCTTGCTCATTGGTTTTCCTCTGGAGGGTTGGAATCGTTGGCGGCGGCTTTACTCATCGCCAAGTGCTTGAATTTTTCGTCAGACAGGATGGTCCGATCACCGTCAGGTGCCCTGTTGCGCTTCTGGTCTTCACCGCAGGCGATCAGCATCAATCCGATTTGGTCCGGACGCATGGTCTTGGTCGTGAGCAGATGGGCGAAAAGCGGAAACCAGTCGCCGCATTCCGGCCAGGCCTCGATAATGGCGCAGACCTCGGCGGTTCGACCCTCGATCTCTGAACGTTGGTCGACCAGCGCCTTCTCGAAGAAGCGGCGGGTGATGCCGCTGCCCTCGGAAAGGTCGGCGACTTCGGCACGATGCGAGACAGGATTGCCGTCACGAACAGCACGACGATCGGCGTCGACCTTCATCCGAGCGTTATCGTGTTTCAGCTCTTCGATCTCCTGATGCACACCTTGCTCCCGGGCGGCATTGAGGTAGCTGCGCCGGCGCGGCATCGGTACGATGTCAGCAGAAAGGGCAATGCCGCTGGGGGCTTGGTGTTCGTCTGAAGCGGTCACGGCAGCGCGTCGGCATGTGCAAGGACCGCCCGCGGATCAGCATCGCGTCGGCGCAGAATGGGGAAACCGGCGGTCTCGGCGGCACGGATGATCGACTCTTCGGTCAGTTCGGCATCGAGCAATTCTCGGTCGATCTTCGCCAACTGGTCATCGCGATCGTTTTCCCTGAGGCCGGGCGCATTGGAATAGACAGCAGCTACCTCATCCTTGATCGCCTTCGCCAAGCTCGGCGCCATGTAAGCGAACAGGACATCCTCGCGGTCGAGGTGAGCGTTGTATGGACGTTCGTAGTGTCGAGGGGACTGGCAGAAGCTGCTGGGCCCCGGAACTCGCTGCCGGGCATTGGTGGAGAAACTTTCCACCCAATCGTCAACGCGAGCGTTGGCTACATCGATGGTTGGCGGAAAGCTCCGAATTCCCTCACGAGCAGTCTTGAGTTCCTGCACTCGCTTGCGGATGGATTCAACGCCGCCGCGCAACTCCGAGCCGGCGGAACGGGTGCGCTTCAGCAGATCGCCGACAGTCTTCCGGGCGTCCATCATCGAGCTGGCCTTACGAATTTGGCGCATTCATCGAACAATGCGCCGGCGGCCTGAGACCGTTCGCCCAGCGCCTCATACACAGACTCCGCATCGCGGATCTGGGCCATGAGCGGGGTGCGCTTGGCTTCCATATCCGTCAGAAGGCGGTTCTTATCGGCAGCTGCCTCGCGGGTGCCAGGTTCGCGTGCCTTCAGGTCGTTGATCTGAAGATTGATGTCCCTCATATCCCGTCGCAGCTCGGCAACGATGGCGCTGGCCTTCTGGGTGGCGGCAAACTCACTATCTCGCGTCTGCTCGATCAGGGCGAGGCGGCTGATGTCTATTCGGTGCGGTGCTTCCACGGGGCGTCTCCTTTTGAGATTTTAGGATCGACGCCAGCCGCGGAATTTCAAACACCCTCTTGAATTTCCATATTAAGGATCTCTTGAATCCGCTTCGCCTTAGGGATGCGAGCGCCGGAAATAAGGATGCGCCACCAGGTCGCTGCCGGTTCAGCCGGCGGTGCCGAGAAACTGCTTCGCTCTCTCGGCCATCGGTTCTGCTCATATCGGGCCGCATTGAGAGTCATCAGTCCAGCTGCAACCGATGGCGGAAGAAGTTTCCATTCCGGAGACGCCTTCCAAAGGGCACGAATCATTTGATCGCGCCTCGCCAACTTCGCGCCGTGTGCAGGGGAGACACCGCCCCACGTAAGGAGCCCAAGCGCCCGGTCGATGGAAACGACGGCGCCTTCATCGAGCCAGCGTCGAAGGGCGCAACCAATCCGGCGAGCGCCCTCGGCGTTAGCAAATTCCAATGCCAATACCGCTGCATCAATGTCCTGGAACACGTTCGCGGCTGGGGAACCCTCACTCGACGCCGAGCGGTTTAACTGGGCGGTCAGAAGGTGTTCATCGGCCTCACTGGCCTCTCGAATACGCACTCGGTGGTCTGCGGCAGATGGGGAAAATTTGTCGTCAGTTTCGACGCCAGGAGGTTCGAGCGCGTCTGCAATGACGCTTTCGACCAGCCAGTCCCAATTTGTCACTTTGACGGTTTCATCGGTCATTGATCGTCCTCAAAACCCGTATCGAGGACGCTATCGACCAGGCGAGGCAGCGCGTCGGCGGATGCTTGATGCTTCTCGGCGAGAACCACGCGCTGTGCTCGGAACTCGTTACGCAGCAAATGCAGCACGTCGCGCTGCGGGATACCAAATTTGCTCGCCACCGCGCTTGCCATGGCCGAGAACGACCCCTCGAAGGCCACCAAGGCGGTGGCGGCTTGCCTCATCATCTCGGCCCGAACCGCCGCGGTTTCGGTAAATCGACCGGATCGGGCTGCCTCTTCTTCGGCGGCCTTCCGGTTCGCCATCTGACTGCCCTTAAGCTTTTCCCGCTTGAACTGTTCATCGAGGCTGTCGGGCCGGGGCGCCGGCGGCGCGTTCTCAGATTCCTGCGAGGTGAACTCCAGCCTGGTGTTCATCCCGTTGCCGAGCGCCTGGCTCGGGTTTCGACGCTCGCGAATTTGCTTGATCGCTCGGGCGACCACGATGCGAGCATCTCGGCCAGATCCGAAGAGCGCATCCGGTCCGACGATGCCGGAGCGGAGGTATCGGGTGATGACGGCGGGGTCGACGCCGATGTGCCGGGCGAACTCGGACTTGCCCATGGTGCCGTCAGTCATTGTTCACAAATCCACTTCGTAGGGCTGGCGAGAAATTGCCTTTGACGGGCTTTTGACACTCCGCAGAGCGTATCTGACTGGAGAGGTTTGGGGCGTTTCCGCCCCGCAGGGGGCAAGACGAGGCCGATACGGTCCCTGAATGGGGGGGCGCCGCGCATGGGCTTGGCCCGACGCTGCCATTCGCAGTGCAGGATCGAAGCCGGTCGCCCCTCGCCGGGACTCGCTCGATCAAGGGGCGCGGCGCCTCAACGGGGCGCGCACCTATTACGTTAGTAATAGGGTTGGAGGACACCCGGTTGGAAGCCTGCAAACATTGAGTTGGCACCCGTTGGAAGGCGGTTGGAAGTCCGGTTGGAGCAGGCGGTTGGAAGGTGCCGGTTGGAAGCCTGCAAACGTTGGGTTGGCACCCGTTGGAAGGCGGTTGGAAGGCGGTTGGAAGGCCGGTTGGAAATTCCGGTTGGAAGGCGGTTGGAAGGTGCCGCAAATTCATTCGTCAGCCTCCGACTTTATGGCAATGTGAAGCCGCCGTTTGGATGGAGAACCAAGCTCAACGATCTCGATCCGCCCGCTTTCCAGAAGGCTGTTCATGGCCGCCTGGAACTCTCTCGCCTTCAGTCCTTCTGACATTGGATGGTCGGCGAAAAGTGCGGGCGCATAGGTTGAGCTTTTAGCCGGCGAAATCGGCCGGTTCTGAGAGTTGAACCGAACCACCATCTCAAGAAAGACCCGCTCGGCTCGGCTCCGTCGCGCTGCCGCATCCAGTGGCCCAAGGCCGCCAGCAGGGCCGTCGATGGAGATAAAGCGACCCTCGGTCCACTCCAGCGTCAGCGAGCCACCAGTCGGCCCGTAGTTCGCCTTCATCGTCTGGAGCGTCCGCCGGTTGGGGTTCGCTTCAGTCTTGTCGTCACCGATTTCACGGCGAAGGTAGAGCCTTGATCGAGCACTGTTCGACCAGGCGGTATTACCGCTGGTTCCGCTACCGCTTGCCATGCCCGATAGCGATGGATGCGAGAGCACGACGATCGCGCACCCGAACTCAATGGCGAGGCCCCGCAGCTTGCTGATGAACTGCCGTGCCGACGGACGGACGTTCTCATTGCCGGCGAAGGCGTCGGCTAGGTTGTCGATGATAACCAGCAGGGGCTTCTCTGCCGCCATGGTGGCGTGCAGCTGGGCGAAGAGGCCAGTCCACTTGAGAAGTCCCGTCTTCGGGTCATCATTGGCAAGCACGGCATCCTTGCCAGCCAGAAGGATGATGCGAAGATCCTCTGCTGTCGACAGATCGACGTCGCCAGCTTCGGCGATCTCTGTCAGCCGGATATGCGTCTCGGCCTCGTCATCCTCGGCCGAGAAGTAGAGGCAAGGCCCTGGACGAACGTTCAGGTTCAGCCATCGCGTCGCGGTCGAGACGCCGAGGGCGAGCTGCATAGCAAGCAGGCTCTTGCCCGTCCCGCCATCGCCAGCGAGAAGCGTAACGTTGTGCATAGGGATCAGGCCGAGCGAGTCGATGAATTCCCTCGTTGGCTTGTCACGGCCGACAAAGCTGGAGGCCGAGACGATTTCGAGCCCCGCCAGCTTTGTTTCGCTAGTTAGCCCATCCGCGCCGACGGGTGCGAAAGGCCGCGCACCGACGTCGCCGTCAGCAATTGCCCCCTGTCCGTTGAGAATGTGCGAAAGCTCGCTTTCTGGGAGAGATACCAGCAGATCACAAGCACTCTCGATCTTTAGCCATCGGTCGCGCTTCGCAATCGCCTCCTCGAGTGCCGCCTCTTGTTCTGCCGACATGTGCTCGAGCTTGCCCAGCCATACCTCAGCTTCGTCGCCGGCCTCGATGAGGATCTGCACGCCCAAATCACGCGGTCGCCTCTGTGAATTTGCCCTCGCCAGCATAGCCTGAACCATCGCCAGCCCAGATCTCGAGCGTGAACCATTGCTAGGATTATTGCCGTTTTTCGGAGAGGCCACGCGCTATCACCTGGCCTGCGAGTTGATCGTCGGCAGCCCGTCGATCTCTCTGTCGTCGGTCGAGCTTCCATCGTCACCCTGGGCGAACGTGCACCAACCAAGCCATGGCTCATCGTCGCCGCCGCACTCCAAGTCTGAGTTGCCGTCTAGCGCATCACGGTAAGCGATCAGATACTCGATCGCCGCCTCGATGTTGGCGACCATCCGCGGGGTGGGTTTCTCGAAAATGTCGAAGTCGAGATCCGGATGAAGGGCCTTCATCTCGACACTCCATCAAAGTAATCGAGTGCAGCTTTTACCAATGGGCGATGAATATCGCTGTCGCCAATCTCCATGTCCGCAACGCACAACCGCAGGGCCTCGACAGCGCCGGCAAGTGTGGTTGCCGGGGGACTTTGATCTCTGAACTGTTTCCATAAGGGCGTGATCGTAGCCTCATACAGGAGGTCCAGATCGTCGTCGGTGCAAACGGCCACGCTGTAGATGTCGCATTGCTCGCGATAGCGGGTGATCAGGTCCAGCAGCGGATCATGCGCCTTCATCGTGCGCCTCCCATGTCGAGGTCGAACCGGGCAGACTGATGCTGGGCATACAGCCGGGCCATTTTCTCCATTGTCTCGACGACACCGGCGCCGCAGAGGCCCATGTCGTAAGAGGCGATGATCCGGATACGCTCCTCGGCATACTTGCTGCCATCGCTCGGCCGTCGCTCCAGTTCTTCAATCGCAATGGCTCGGAAGCGTGAATGCCTCTCCACTTCCCGCGCCACCAAGTTCCAGCATTCACCGTCTTCCATTCGAGGCTGGTTCTGGCCGCCAACGAGTGCCTCGACGGCATTCGAAAGGATGCTTACGAGAGCCAGAAGTTCGGCTGTCGACATCGAAACAATCTTCGCGGCATCCTCTTCAAGGCCCACATTTAGGCTCTTCGTCATTGATGGCGGATGCGCCTCTGTGCTACGAATTCCGGTGTTCATTGCCTTTTCCTTCTGGGGAATTGCTGGACCACGGCTCGGAGAGGTTGCCGCCTCTGCCGAGCCTTTTGCTGTCACGGCCATTACGCTGTCCCGCCGGTGAAGTGCTCCACCAGCTTTGTCCGCTCAACGACGTAGCGATTGCCGACCTTTCTGACCGGCAACTCACCGTTCGCGCACATGTGGAACGTCTGCCGTTCAGTTCGGTCGATGATGCGAGCAATCGCACTCACCCCCCAGATCAGCTCAAGAGTTTTTGGTGTCTGATTTGATTCCATCTGATACGCTCCATTAACCACCACGGTAATATGCATACGACGGTGGTTTGATTGACGTCAAGCGGGATGTATCACAGTCGTATGACGGTGAACGAATTTTGGGGATGTTGATGGCCAAGACGGGACGTAGCTCAGCGCAATTTCAACTTCGCCTACCTGCTGATTTGAAGGAGGAACTTAAGACGCTTGCTAATGAAAATGGCCGTTCGATAAATGCTGAGATAGTTGCCCGACTCGAGTCTTCCGTCCGCCTCAAACTCAAGATTACAAGGTCTTTTGGCGACGGGCTGGGTGTTCCCCCAGGCTTTGAAGCTTATTCCGAGGTGCAAAGCAAAGAAGATCAAGTAAAGGAATTAATTTCATTCATCCGTTCAGACCTAGCAGAGTTAGAGAAGATTACTAAAGCACCAGACGTCGACGTAAACCGGGGCCAAGATGATCCGGAATGAGTGTTCGCAAGCGCAATTGGATAACACCAAAAGGTGAAGCGAAAACCGCGTGGGTTGTCGACTATGTCGACGGCACCGGAAAGCGTCGACTGAAGACTTTCGCGAAGAAGAAAGAGGCCGATGCCTTCGCCGCGACGGCAAATGTCGAAGTTCGCCAGGGCGTCCATGTTGCCGATAGTGCCAGCATCACCGTCAATAAGGCGGGCGACTTCTGGATAGCCAGCGCCGAAGCGGTCGGGCTAGAGCGCGCAACCGTTACCGCTTACAAATCAAACCTCCGCCTGCACATCGTGCCGTTCCTTGGCGCGACCAAAGTCTCGGCGCTTAGCATCCCGATCGTGCGGGCATTCGAGGACGAGCTACGCGAGGCAGGACGATCGCCGGCAATGGTCCGGAAGGTTCTTGTCAGTCTCGGCTCGCTGCTCGCCGACGCGCAAGAGCGGGGGCTTACCGGCCGGAACGTCGTCCGCGATATCCGAGGCCGGCGCGGACGTGGCGAACGGCGCCAGGAACAGCGCCACAAGGGCAAGGTGAAGGTCGGTGTTGATCTCCCGACCCGCGAAGAGGTGAAGGCGATTGTGGGGGCGCTGGAGGGCCGCTGGCGTCCGATGCTACTCACGGCAATCTTCACCGGACTGCGCGCGAGCGAGCTGCGCGGGCTCCGGTGGAAGGATGTCGATATCGAGAAACGCGCAATTCATGTCCATCAGCGCGCCGACCAGTTCAACGCGCTCGGCTCGCCGAAGTCGATGTCGAGCCAACGGACGGTGCCGGCGCCACCGATCGTCATCAATGCGCTGCGCGAATGGAAGCTCGCATGTCCGAAGCGGGAGACCGGCAAGCTGGACGCCGCTGGCAATAAGGTGATGGTGCTCGACCTGTGCTTCCCGAACGGCCTCGGACGCGTCGAGCGACTGAACAACATCGTTCGGCGCGGCCTCCAGCCGACGCTCATTGCCGCAGGCGTAACGATCGAGACTGACGATGTCGACGAGGAAGGCCGGACAATTCCGGCGGCCAAGTACCCGGGCTTGCATGCCCTGCGGCACTTCTATGCGTCATGGTGCATCAATCGGAAGGAAGACGGCGGACTCGGCCTTCCCCCGAAGGTCGTACAAGAGCGCATGGGCCACTCGACCATCACGATGACGATGGACACCTACGGCCACCTGTTTCCGCGCGGCGACGACGCGGCCGAACTGGCTGCGGCCGAGGCTTCCCTCTTGGCTTGATGCAACATGGATGCAACATGGGCGCAGAAAGGCTTATAAAAACAATGGCCTTCTCTGGATTGTGGCTCCAGAGGTCGGTGGTTCGAACCCACCCAACCGTACCATTCTTTTTTCCGGTAATGTCAGCAAGATAGAGAACCGGCGCTCCGCCTGAGCGCACGGCGCTTTGCGCTGTCTTGCCGCAGCAACCATGGCCGCTTGGCGACCTCTCTAACCGGTCGATCGGCGGTCACGTCGCGCGGGAAATTCCACGCTGGTACAGGCGGGCGACTGCCGGCAGCATTCCCTGCTGATCTGAAACGGCATGCGGCCGCCGGGAAGAGGATCCCCGACGGCCGTGCGGATGGGCTGACAGTCGGGCCGTCCGCCCGCCTCGGTTCCGGCTCAGAACTCTTCCCAGCTGTCGGTACTTGCGCTCGGCTTCGCGGCGGCGCCCCCGCTGCCGGTGGTGCGCATCTGGAAGACGGGTCTGGCGCTGGATGCCGGGTTCGGGCGTTTGGCCATCGGCGCCGGGCGCGCGGGCTGAGCGGAGGAGGTCTTGAAGCGCTCGACCATGGCGGCGAGTTCCTCGGTCTCGGTCGAGAGGTTCTGCGCGGCGGCCGTCGTCTCCTCGACCATCGCGGCGTTCTGCTGGGTGACCTTGTCCATCTGGTCGGCGGCGACCGAGACTTCCTTCAGCGAGATCGCCTGCTCGCGGGCACTGCGGGCGATCTCGGCGACGACGTTCGACATATCGCCGACCTGCATCACGATTTCCCCGAGCGAGCGGCCGGAGGCGGTGACGAGCTCGACGCCCTGGGTGACCTGGGTGGTCGAGGTGGAGATCAGGCTCTTGATCTCCTTGGCGGCTTCCGCCGAACGCTGGGCAAGCCCCCGCACTTCCTGCGCGACGACGGCAAAGCCGCGGCCCGCCTCGCCGGCCCTTGCGGCCTCGACACCGGCGTTGAGCGCCAGCAAGTTGGTCTGGAAGGCGATTTCGTCGATGACGCCGATGATCTTGCCGATCTCGTCGGAAGATTTCTCGATCTCCGCCATCGCCGCGATGGCGCGGCTGACGATCTCGCCGCCCTTCTCGGCATTCTTCTGCGCCGTGGCGGCGGACGCCTGCGCCCGGTTGGCGCCGGTGGCGGTCTCGTTCACCTTGCCGGTCACCTCGCTGAGCGCGGCGACCGTCTCCTCGAGCGAGGCCGCCTGCTGCTCGGTGCGCTGGGCAAGATCCCCGGAGGCGACGGAGATTTCGCTGAGGCCGACGCGGATGGCGCCGATGGCGGTGACAACGGAGCCGATCGTGGCCTCGAGCGAGGTCACGCTGTCGTTGAACTTGGCGCGGATCGGCTCGAACTCCGGCGCTACCGACTGGTTCATCCGCACCGTCAGATCACCGGTGGAAAGGGCGTTAAAGCCCGTCTCGACCGCCATGACGAAGGCCTTCAGATCCTCCGCCTTGGAGTTGTCCAGCGCCGACTGGCGATCCCGCTGCGCCATCTGCGCATTCTCGGCCTCGATGGCCGAAGCGGTCAGGCGGCGATTCTCAAGACCGGCTTCCTTGAAGATCTGAACGGACCGCGCCATGGCGCCGATCTCGTCCCGGCGCTCGATGCCGATCACCGCGGCGTCGAGGTCTCCCGCCGACAGCTTGACCATCATGCCCTCGAGTTCCTTGATCGGCTTGACCAGCCAGGACCGGACGCCGAAAAATCCACCGACACCGACGAGAGCAAGGCCTGCCAAGATCATGCTCCAGGTGTTCACCACGATCGAGGTCGTCACGGCGCTGACCTCGACCGAGCGATCGTCGACCGCCTTCGAAAGCACCTTGCTTTTCTTGGTGAAGGAATCGGATAGGACCGGAAACTTCGGCTGGCATTGCTGAAGGAAATCTTCCTGCGACGCTTTGACGTCAGCCTCCGAAACCGCCTTCGCCGCAAAGTCGACCACGGTCTGGCAGTCCTTGTCGACCGTCTCGAGAGCCGCCGCGCGGAGCGCCTTCAGATCAGGATCGGCGGGTATCGTCTCGATCGCCTGATCCATATAGTCCACGAAATCCTTGCGGGCTTCCATGACCTCCGCAAGCGCCGACTTGTTCAACGTATCCGAACGGGACATCATGATATCCCCCGTCGCGGCACGAACCGTCTGCAAAGCGCGGTTGGCCCTCGCCATCAGCAATGCCGACTTGGCGTTCGCTTGAATCAGTTCGCTGTAGGTATCGTCGACCGACTGAAGCTGCGTTCCAGCATAATAAGCGACGGCGATGCCGAAGACGCCGAAAGATGCCAGCAGCACAAAGAATTTGCCAATAATAGAAACATTCTTCATCGGTCTCGAGCCCTTGGTAATTGACGGTTAGAGAATGCAGCAACATCTCTCACCGTGCATATTACAGTCGTGGCTATTAAAGAATGTTAAAAGTAAGTTAAGTGTATTACTATTGATCCTCTGCTATTCTGATTTTACTGTATCCTTATAAATAGGCGTCGGCATAACCGCAGGCTACCGGCGCCGCGCCCTGTTCCTTGCAGCAGGCATGATCTGGCGGGAAGAATGCCTCGGCGCCCCGCAATGCCCGTGGTTCGAGAGAATGCCACGTGCACGACCGGAACCCGCGTTCCGGATCCGACCTGGATGGCGAGCCTTCGGTGGCCGGAGAGCCGGCTCTTGCCCTGGGAAGGCCGTAGCCAAGGCGAGCAGCTCTTCGCGAACGCTACCGTAGAGCATCCTGCGGCGTGGACTCACCCGATCAAGGAAAGCTGCTTTAGATCCAACAAGAAAGGACGTCCTATAGACGCCGCTTCGGACGCATCGCGCTCTAGAACAGCGTGCCCTGCATTTCGGGCCCGTCCTTCATCGGTTTTGTCCGCTTGGCCTTCGGCGCCCTGGCCGGCGCCTTGCCGAGATCGAGCGGCTCGACGGCCACCGCGTCGCGCCGCTCGCGGCCGGTGAACTCGACCTGGAAGGCCATGCCGGGAACAAGGTTTTCCGCACGCGTGATGGGCATGTCGTCCGGCCCGCGGATGATGGCGTAGCCGCGCTGCAGCACGCGGCGGGGGTCGAGGCTCGCCGCGACCCGGCTCGCCGCATCGAGCGCCCGCCGGCGCTGGTCCAGCCTCTGCGCGAAGGCCTGGGTGAAGCGCGCCGCCAGGCCATCGAGCCGGTGGCGGGCCTGCAGGCTGCGGGCGGCGATGATGTGCGGGCGCAGATCCGAGGTCAGCCGGTCGAACCGCTGGCGGCGCCGGGCGACGAGCCCCTCGAAAGCATGCACGGCATGGCTGTCGGCATGGCGCAGATCGCCGCGCTTCTCGCGCAGCAGCGTGTCGAGGCTCGACGGCGCCAGCCGCAGGCCGACTTCCCCGTAGGCGCGGCGCTTCTCGAAGACGGCGAGCGTCAGGCATCGGCCGATGGCGGTGGCGGCCTCGTCGAGCCGCCGGCGCGGCAGCGCCAGCAGCATGTCGGGCGTCGGCAAAGCGCGGGCCGCGCCCACCACCGTGCGGCGGGATTCGCCGAGGCGGCGCGAGACCGCCTGGCCGTGGCGGGCGTGGAGAGCGGCGAGCGTCGCGACGAGATCGGCCCGCACCGGCACCGCCATTTCGGCCGCCCCGGTCGGCGTCGGCGCGCGGACGTCGGCGGCGTGGTCGATCAGCGTCCAGTCGGTCTCGTGGCCGACGGCCGAGATCAGCGGGATGGCGGAGGCGGCCGCCGCACGCACGACGATCTCGTCGTTGAAGCCCCAGAGATCCTCGAGGCTGCCGCCACCGCGGGCGACGATGATGACGTCGGGCCGCGGAATGCCGGCGCTGCCGTCGAGCGCGTTGAAGCCTTCGATCCCCGCGGCCACCTCGGCACCGGAGGTCTCGCCTTGCACCCGGACCGGCCAGACCAGAAGATGCACCGGGAAGCGGTCGGCGATGCGGTGGCGGATGTCGCGGATGACGGCGCCGGTCGGCGAGGTCACGACGCCGATGACATTCGGCATGAACGGCAGCAGCTGCTTGCGCTCGCCCGCGAACAGGCCCTCGGCCTCCAGCCGCAAGCGACGCTCGTTGACCAGCGCCATCAGCGCGCCGGCGCCGGCCGGCTCGATCTGCTCGATGACGATCTGGTATTTCGACGAGCCGGGATAGGTGGTGAGCTTGCCGGTGGCGATCACCTCCAGCCCCTCCTCCGGCTTGAAGGCGAGCTTGGAAAACGAGGTGCGCCAGATCACGGCTTCGAGCCGGGCGCGGTCGTCCTTCAGCGCGAAGTAGGCATGACCCGAGGAGTGCGGTCCCCGATAGCCGGAAATCTCGCCGCGGACGCGCACATGGTCGAAGGTTTCCTCGACCGTCCGCTTCAGCGCCCCGGACAGCTCCGAGACCGAATATTCCGTGACATTGCTGGGCGCGGGATCGAGGAGGCTCATGCGGCCATTGTCAGCGGGAAGGCGCGAAGGTCAAGCGCGCGCTCGCGGCCGTGGCGTCTCACCACCCGGCGGCCACCATGCCCGAGCGCTGGCGCGGCGCGGGAATGGCGCGGTTGTCCTGCAGTCGGCCGGCGGCCTGGGCTGCCTGGGGCGGCACCATGTTCTGCAGGCTTTCGCGAATATGGGCGATCAGCGCCTCGATCGCCGGGCGCGACGAGTTCTTGGCGCGGATCATGCCGATCTCGGCGTCCTCGAGCCGCGGAAAGCCCTCGGCCTCGCCCAGCACGTGCATGCCCGAGCGCAGCGCGCATTCCGGCAGAACGCTGACGGCCAGGCCCGACAGCACGGCGGAGGTGACGATGGTCGCCGACCAGGAGGTGAACAGGATCCGGTGCTCGCGGCCCATCAGGTTCAGCGCGTCGATGCACTGCTTGCGCCAGTGGCAGTCGGACCGGCCGATGGCCAGCGGCAAGGTCTTTTCCAGATGCACCGAATGGGCCGCCGACGTGACGAAGTGCAGCGGCTCGCGCCGGACCACCTCGGCCTGCATCGTCCGCGTCGGGCAGACCAGCGCGACGTCGAGATGGCCCTTCTCGACGTGTTCGATGAGGTTGGTCGTCGGCTCGCAGGCGATCTGCAGCTCGACCTTGGGGTTGGACCGGGAAAACCGCGCCATGATCTCGGGCAGGAAGCGCTCGGCATAGTCGTCGGGAAGGCCGATGCGCACAAAGCCTTCGATTGATTCTTCGTCGAAGGCGCAGAGCGTCTCCTCGCTGAGCGCGAGCATCTTGCGGGCATAAGTGAGGAGCCTTGCGCCCTCGTCGGTGAGCCGGGTGGCTCGCCCGGCGCGCTCGAACAGCTGCACCGACAGGCGCTCTTCCAACCGGCGCATCTGCATCGAGACGGCGGACTGGGTCTTGAAAACCTCGTCGGCGGCGCGCGTGAAGCTGCCGGAGTCGACGATGGCGACGAAGGTCCGGACCTGGTCGAGATCGAGTGGCGATGCCATGCGGGCCTCCATCATCCTTGTTGATGGATCATATAACCAACATTCGTTGGCTTGATCAATCGCTCCCGGCTAGAACCGCTTCGTCAGGAGCATTTCGCCTCTTCGGTTCTCGCAAAACACGGTTTGCGGGAGACGGCGAAGCCATGCCCGGCGCCGACACAAACTGGCTCGACAGGAGTTTACAGCCATGACGATCTTCTCAAGACCCTCGACGAGGTCGCTTCCCCGCATCCCCTCGCCTGGCATTCTCTACGCAGGCGCCTTCGCCGTGCTGCGGATGATCCGCAACCGCCGCGCCGCCTACCAGATCTCGGAATTGCCGGATTACCTCCTCAGCGATGTCGGGCTGAAGCGTGACGACGTGCACGAGGCGCTGCACCGCGGCTGGCGCGAAGACCCGACCTTCCAGCTCGCCGTGAAGGCATCGAAGCGCCGCCGCGGTCTATGAGGACTGCCCGCCCCGACCCCTCCAACACATGAACGGCCCGCTTTTGGCGGGCCGTTTGCATTTCAGCGTCTGTCGTCGAGGATCTTCCGGGAACGGATCGCTCAGAGCGAGGTATCGTCGCCCTCGTCCGGCTTGGTGGCGATCGGCATCGCCATCACCTTGTCGATGCGGCGGCCGTCGAGATCGATCACCTCGAAGCGCCAGTCGGCCCAGTCGAAACCCTCGCCGACGCCCGGAATATGACCAAACTGCTCCAGCACGAAGCCGGCCAGCGTCTCGTAATCGCGGTCCTTCGGCAACCGCAACCAGTCGAGGGCGCGCTCGAGGTCGTCGATCGGCATGCCGCCGTCCAGCAGCCAGGAGCCGTCGGCCCGGCGGACCGCGCTGTACTCGTCGTTCTGGCCTTCCGGCAGGGACCCCGCGATGGCGACGAGGATATCCGTCGGCGTGACGATGCCCTCGAACGAGCCGTATTCGTCGAGCACGATCGCCATGTGCAGGTTCACCGCGCGGAACCGGTCGAGCAGCTTCAGGATCGGCATGGTCTCGTTAACGAAGAGCGGATCGCGCACCGCCTTGGCGAGATCGATGCCATGGTCCTGGCGCTGCTGCTCCAGAAGATCCTTTGCCTGCACGACGCCGATAATGTCCTCGGCGTCCGCGCCCATGACCGGGAAGCGGGAATGGCCGGAGGAGTGGATCTCGTCGAGAATCTCGCTCTGGCTGTCGGAGACCGAGAGCCAGACCGTGTCCGGACGCGGGATCATGATCGAACGCACGGAGCGGTCGGCGATGCGCAGCACGCCTTCCAGCATCTCGCGCTCCTTCTCCTCGAACACGCCGCTCTGCGTGCCCTCGGCGATCATCGCCTTCACGTCCTCTTCGGTCACCATGCTGGAATCGGCCGAGTTGGCGCCGACGAGGCTCGACACCGCGACGGTCGAGACGCGCAGCAGCCAGACGATCGGCGCGCCGATGGTCGCCAGCGCCTGCATGATCGGCGCCACGGCAACAGCGATGCCTTCCGCGCGGGTCATGGCGAACCGCTTGGGCACGAGTTCGCCGAGGATCAGCGAGAGATAGGTGATGACCACGACGACGATGATGAAGGCCGTGGTCATGGACGAGGTGCCGAGCGTAGGCTCGAGGACCTTGGCCAGGGGCTCGGCGAAGACCGAGCCGCCATAGGCACCGGCGAAGATGCCGACGAGGGTGATGCCGACCTGGACGGTGGAAAGAAAGCCGGTGGGATCGTCGACGAGCTTCAGCGCGCGGCGGGCGCCGTGGCTGCCATCGTCGGCCAGCTGCTGCAGGCGGGAGCGCTTGGCCGAGACCATGGCCAGCTCCGACATCGCGAAGAACCCGTTGAGAATGATCAGGAAAAAGACGATCAAAAAGTTGATCAGAAGCATTTCACCACCGGTTGCGGGCCGAATTTCCGGCCGTCTTTGCAAATCGAGATAGCGCCGGGGACAGACAATCCAAGCACCAAGTCTCGCCCTGACATGCTGCGGGCAAAGCCCTTCCGGCAGAACAAGCTGCCGCAATGCACAAGGTTCAAGGTCGAGCTATGCCATAGAACCCCCGGCCTTGTCGCCCATCCGCGGTCGCCGGGCCTTAATTAGGCTCGGACTTCCCTTGGTAGCGCTCGAACAGCGTGGCCATCTCGCGGGCATAATCGGCCTGGATCTGCTGGCCCGATCGCATGAGATCGGCGACCAGACCGTCATCGGCAGCGGCCGGCGCGTCGGCGGCGGACGAAGGCGGCGGATCGCCGGCAGGCGGCGCCGGTACCTTCGAGGCTTGCGCCGTTGCGGCGGCCCTCGCCGAAGGTGATGCAGCGCCATCGAGCGCGCCCCGCATGCCCTCGGCGAAAGCCTCGAACATGGCGGCAAAGGGCAGCATCGGGTTCGAGGTCTCGGGCGCCGCTTGAGCTTGTGGCGTCGCCCGGCCCGGCAAGGGCGGCACCGCGGGCATGAACGCCATGCCTTGCCTCAGCGCGTCATTGAAGGCGTCGGCGAAATGACGGGGCGCGAAGGCGGAGAAGCCGGGGCCGAGCCCGGCACCCGGCGCATCCGAGGGACGGCCCAGCGCCTCCACCGCATTGGCGCCGCGCCGCATCATCTCGGCGGTGGCCCCGGCGATGTCGCCGGTGGCAAGCCCCGCCGGCTGCTGCCGGGAGAGGGTCGCCATGACCTGTCGCACCATCGTTTCCATGCTGAGCAGCGCGAGCCCCGGCATCAGCTTTTGCAAGGTGTCGGGAGCGATGCCGGCGAACAGCGAGGCCTGCCGGGCGATCGCTGCCGTCAAGGCGTCCGAGCCGAAGACGGTATCGGTGAAGGCGCGGCCGCGCTCGGTGCCGGGCATCGCTCCCCCGTCGCCCGGCACCATGGCGCTGAACGCCCGGGCAAGGTCGGTCCACGCGGCCGGGCTCGCCATCGCCTTCTCCAGGCCGAGCGCGAAGGCCGGCTGCAGCGCGGCCTGGGCCTTTTCCAGCTCGTTCCGGCTGAGCCGGAACTGCTCGGCCATGGTCTCCGCCAAAAGGTTGGGGTCGGTGACCACCCGCCAGTCCTCGAACCCTGCCATCGCCATCTCCCACGGGAGCGCTACCGGCCTTCCCGACCGGAACGACGCGCCCCAAGCGGCGAGAATGAACGGCTTTCGGTGGCGATGCAAAGGCATCCGCGCCGCCCGTCAGCGGCGGCCCGGCACTGGCATCTGCACGCGCGGATGCCCGGCGTGCCGTCCGGGGCGGGGCGGGCCCGATCAGTAGGCGCGGTGCCGATCAGTAGGTAAGGTGCTTGAAGACCTTGCCCATGTCGCGGCCCCACTCCTCCTCGTAGAGGCGGACGAGTTCCTCGGCGGACGTGGTACCGCGGTCGACCACTTCCTTCAGCGGCGCGAGGAAGACGCTCTCGTCATTGCCCTCGTCGTTGAGGCGGGCACGGCGCTTCAGCCCGGCGTGGGAGATATCGAGGCTCTGCCGGGCGAGGTCGAGCACGGTGCCCGAGCGGAACGGGGTGCGGAAGCCTTCCTTCGGCACCCTTGTGCGCAGCGCCGACACTTCCTCGAAGCCCCAATCCTTCGTCATCTCCTCGGCCTCGTCGAGCGCCGTCGCATCGTAGAGCAGGCCGACCCAGTAGGCCGGCAGTGCGCAGATGCGGCGCCACGGACCGCCATCGGCGCCGCGCATTTCGAGGAAGCGCTTCAGCCGCACGTCGGGGAAGAGCGTCGAGAGGTGGTTGGTCCAGTCGCCCATGTTCGGCGCGGGATCGCTGACCTTGCCTTCCAGCGCGCCGTCGAGGAACTGGCGGAAGGTGATGTCGGTGGCATCGCGGTAGCGACCGTCGCGCATGACGAAATACATTGGCACGTCGAGCGCCCAGTCGGCATAGTCGGCGTAGGTGAAGCCCGGCTCGAACACGAAGGGCAGGAGACCGGAGCGCTGGTTGTCGACATCCGACCAGACGTCGGAGCGCCAGGACACGAGGCCGTTCGGCTTGCCCTCGGTGAACGGCGAGTTGGCGAACAGCGCCGAGGCGACCGCCTGCAGCCGCATGCCGACCTGCATCTTCCGGCGCATGTCGCGCTCCGAGGAGAAGTCGAGGTTCACCTGGATCGTCGTCGTGCGGTACATCATGTCGAGACCGCGGGTGCCGATCTTCGGCATGTAGTTGCGCATGATGTCGTAGCGCGACTTCGGCATGATCGGCGTCTCGGCCAGCGTCCAGGTCGGGCTGGAGCCGAGGCCGAGGAAGTCGATGCCGAGCGGCTTGGCGACCTGTCGAACCTGGGCCAGGTGCTGGTTGGATTCGCGGCAGGTGTCGTGGATCGTCTTCACCGGCGCGCCGGAGAGCTCGAACTGGCCACCCGGCTCCAGCGAGATCGCGCCCATGCCGTCGGCGCCGGCAAGGCCGATCAGCCGGCCGTCGTCGATGATCGGTTCCCAGCCGGACAGCGCCTGCATGCCTTCGAGCAGCTTGCGGATGCCCCGCTCGCCCTCGTAGGGCACCGGCGACAGGTCGGCGGTATAGAAGCCGAACTTCTCGTGCTCGGTGCCGATGCGGAAAGCCTCTTCCGGCTTCTCGCCGTCCCGCATGTGCTGGACGAGGTCTTCCATTCCGGCAATCGGCGTCAGATCGGTGGTATCGCGCGCCATGGAATGCCCTCGAAGTTTCGGTCGCGACCCGTCCGGGCGGAAGGGCGCGTCTGTTGCAGGGATCGCTGTCTGAAATCTTTCAGGACGTTTCGCAAGCGGAATCGGGTGAACGGTGCGGCTGCCCCGCTCTTACATCGCCTCACGCAGCGCTCGCATTCCAGTCCCCGACGGCCGCCTGGAGAACCGCAAGCGCTGCCACCGAGGCGGTATCGGCCCTGAGGATGCGGGGGCCGAGCGACATCACGATGACGCCATCGACCGCGTGCAGCTGCCGACGCTCGTCCGCGGAAAAGCCGCCCTCCGGCCCGATCAGCAGCGATAGCGGCCTTGCGGTCGCGGCAACCGCGGCGCGCAGCACATCAATCGGGCTCGCCGAACCGGCCCGCTCATCGCAGAAGACCAGCGTTCGCGTGCCGTCCCAGGCAGCGAGGAGATCGGCGAAGCGCAGCATGTCTCGGCAGTCCGGGATGGACAAGATGCCGCACTGCTCGGCGGCCTCCACGGCATTGGCGCGCATGCGCTCGGTCTTGATGCGCGGCGCCTGCACGTGCTGCGTCATCACCGGCTGCAGAACGCCGGCCCCCATCTCCACCGCTTTCTGGACCATGTAGTCGAGCCGCGCCTGCTTCAGCGGCGCGAACAGGTATTCGAGCGGCGGCACCGGCGTCTGCGGCCGCACAAGGCGTTGCGGCGTCAGCGACAGGCGCTTCTTCGACGGCTGCTGCAGGCCGGCGAGCCACTCGCCATCGCGGCCGTTGAACAGGAGAACGCCATCCGCCGCCGTCAAGCGCAGGACGTTGACAAGATAGTTGAACTGCTCGGGCGTCGCCTCGATGGGCGCATCTGCCAGAAGGTCGGCATCGACGAAGAGGCGGGGGCTGCGGAAGTCGTGATCGGGCATCGCCGTTCTTAACGCCTCTCCTCGCGAAACCGAAAGTCCCCAGCCCCGTTGTCGGGCGAACAGAGAAGGATTGTTTCATGGACTTGGGTATCAAGGGTCGCGTCGCGATCATCACCGGTGCTGCCGGCGGCATGGGCTTCGAGACGGCAAGGCAGTTGGCGGCCGAGGGCGCGCTGCTGGTCCTGTCGGACATGAAGGTGGATGAATTGGAAAAGAAGGCCGCCGACCTTCCGACCGATTCCGTCTGCGTCGCCGCCGACGTCACCCGGCAGGCCGATGTCGACGCCATCGCGGCGGCAGCGCTGAAGCGCTTCGGGCGCATCGACATCGTCGTCCACATGTCCGGCATCACCGGCGCCAAGGGTCACCCGCTGGAGATGAAGGACGAGGACTACGAAGAGGCCTGGAAGATCGACTTCTTCTCCGCCGTCCGCATGGCCCGCGCCACCTTCCCCACCATGCGCGCCGCAAATTGGGGCCGCTTCGTCTGCATCACTTCGGAAAACGCCGTCCAGCCCTATTGGGAAGAGGCGACCTACAACGCCGCCAAGGCGTCGCTCGCGACCTTCGTCAAGAACCTCTCCTACAAGGAGGCCGAGCACGGCATCCTTTGCAACACCGTCTCCCCGGCCTTTATCGAGACGCCGATGACCGACGGCATGATGGAGAAGCGTTCCGAGGAGAAGGGCGTCTCCTTCGACGAGGCGATCGAGAGCTTCCTCGACGAGGAGCGTCCGGGCATCTCGCTGAAGCGGCGCGGCCGCGTCGACGAGGTGGCGGCGGTCATCGCCCTCCTGGTCTCCGACCGCGCCTCGTTCATCAACGGCTCGAACGTGCGCGTCGATGGCGGCTCCGTCCAGGCCGTCCAGAACTAGAACCATCCTTCGGCTGCCCGGGCGCCCCGCCCCGCCCTCAGCGCCCGCCGCGCGCCCGGGCAGCCGAATTTCCGCCGGCAGGATGCAGCGCACGCTGCGCACCGGCGATTGACTTTTGTCCCAGCCTCTTCCTATAAGCACCCAAACGAGCGGACGGCGTCTGCGCGGGGTTTCGCGCATGCCATGATGCCGCCGTCCAATAGACGACGATCCGGTCTCCGGTAATTTTTTCGCACGATCAAGAGGCCTGCGGCACGGCTGCGGGGATGGAACAATGAAGCGCACTTTCCAGCCGAGCAATCTCGTCCGCAAGCGTCGCCACGGCTTCCGTGCGCGCATGGAGACGGTCGGCGGCCGCAAGGTCATCGCGTCGCGTCGCGCCAAGGGCCGCAAGCGCCTCTCGGCCTAAACCGGCATGGGCTTCGGCCGGATGAAGACGCGCGCCGAGTTTCTCGCCGCGCGTAAGGGGCGGCGTCTCAACGGCCCGCTCTTCTTCATCGAGGCGCTCGACCGCAAGGACGAGGATGAGGCCCGGCTGGGCCTGACGGTAACCCGCAAGGTGGGCAATGCCGTCGAGCGAAACCGCATCCGCCGGCGCTTGCGCGAGGCGGTGCGTCTGGAATGTGGAAATGACATGGCCTCGGGCTTCGACTATGTCGTCGTCGCCCGTCGCGATCTTCTCGGCGTGCCCTTCGCGACGCTGAAGCACGAGCTGTCCCGGCGCTTCGCGCGGACCCGGCGCGATCGGCCGGCGCCCGTCGACACCGGCAGGGCACCCACCGGGGAATAATCCATGCAGAACAACCGCAACTTCCTGATCGCCATGGCGCTGTCGATCGCCGTGCTGGTCGGCTGGCAGTTCCTCGTGGTCAGCCCGCGCATGGAAGCGCAGCGCCAGGCGCAGATCGCCGCCGGCAACGCGCCGGGCTCGCTGCAGACGCCGCAGACCCCCGCCGGCACGCCGCAGCAGAGCGTCCCCGCCCCGGCCGGCCGCGAGAGCATCGTCCCGTCCTCCGCCACCACGCCGCTGCCGGGCACCGCCACGCGCGAAGAGGCTCTGGCCGGCGCGCCACGGATCGCCATCGACACGCCGACGCTGGTCGGCTCGATCAACCTGCGCGGCGCGCGCCTCGATGACCTGCGGCTGCGCAAGTACCACGATACCGTCGACGACAATTCCCCGACAATCGTCCTGCTGTCGCCCGAGGCGACGCACGACGCCTATTACGCCGAGTTCGGTTACCTCAGTCAGGATGCAGGCTCCGTGCCTGGTTCGCAGACGGTGTGGACTGCCGAAGGCAACCAGACCCTGACGCACACCGCACCGGTGGTCCTCACCTACACCAACGAGAAGGCCGTCACCTTCCGCCGCGAGATCGCGCTCGACGGCGACTACATGTTCACGATGACCGACACGGTCGAGAACGCCGGCACCGCGCCGGTATCCGTCTCGCCTGCCGGTCGCGTGGTGCGCTTCACCAAGCCGCAGGTCGCGTCTGCCTGGGTGGTGTTCGAGGGCCTTCTCGGCGTGTTCGGCGAGGAGGGCGTGACGGAGCGGACCTTCGCGAAGATCGAGAGCGAGGGCCGCGTCCAGCCGGCGAAAGCTTCGAGTGGCTGGCTCGGTGTGACCGACAAGTATTGGGCGACCGCGCTGATCCCGGAAACCGGTCGTCCGTTCGCTTCGGAATTCCTGTACCAGGCTTCCGGCCGTCCGCAGTACAACAGCTCCTATGTCAGCGATCCGGTCACCGTCGCGCCGGGCGCCACTGGCAAAGTGGTCTCCCGCACCTTTGCCGGTCCGAAGGTTGTCGACATCATCGACGGCTACGAGAAAGAGGCCGGCGTCACCAAGTTCGGCCAGCTGATCGACTGGGGCTGGTTCTTCTTCATCACCCGCCCGCTGTTCCACGTCATCGACTGGCTGTTCAACTTCACCGGCAATTTCGGTGCGGCCATCCTGATCGTCACCGTCTGCCTCAAGCTGTTCTTCTTCCCGCTCGCCTCGAAGTCGTACAAGTCGATGGCGAAGATGAAGAACATCCAGCCGAAGATTGTCGAGCTGCGCGAGAAATACGCCGACGACAAGATGAAGCAGCAACAGGCGATGATGGAGATCTACAAGACCGAGAAGATCAATCCGGCCGCCGGCTGCTGGCCGGTGCTGGTGCAGATCCCGGTGTTCTTCGCGCTTTACAAGGTTCTCTACGTCACCATCGAGATGCGGCATGCGCCGTTCTTCGGCTGGATCCAAGATCTCGCCGCACCCGATCCGACGAGCCTCTTCAACCTGTTCGGCCTGATCCCCTGGTCGCCGCCACATGCGCTGATGATCGGCGTCTGGCCGCTGCTGATGGGCGTGACGATGTTCGTCCAGATGAAGCTGAACCCGACGCCGCCGGATCCGACGCAGAAGATGATCTTCACCTGGATGCCGCTGATCTTCACCTTCATGCTGGCGACTTTCCCGGCCGGCCTGGTGATCTACTGGACTTGGAACAACACGCTCTCGATCATCCAGCAGTCGGTGATCATGAAGCGCAACGGCACCAAGATCGAGCTGTTCGACAACATCCGCGACGTGTTCAAGCGGACGAAGAAGGAAGCCTGAGCCAGCGGTTCAGGCGAGATCGAAGAGCCGGAGGTCCTGCCTCCGGCTCTTCGCGTTTTCAGGCCGGCGTCGATTCGCTATGAAGGGAGACGCCCTCCCCGTGCCTGCCCCATCCTTGCCGCCCGGCGTGGCACTTAAATCCAGCTGGAGACGGCCCTGATGAGCGACTTCACCAAAAACGAGGGCCCGGCGGCCGGCGGCGACCACAGGCTGTTCTTCGCCCGGCCGTGGGTGTTCATCCGCGGCGTGCCGGCGATGAAGTTTCTGCCGCCGGAAGGCCCGCCGGAGGTCGCCTTCGCCGGCCGCTCGAACGTCGGCAAGTCGTCGCTGATCAATGCGCTGGTCGGCCAGAAGGGCCTCGCCCGCACCTCGAACACGCCGGGGCGGACGCAGGAGCTGAACTACTTCGTGCCGGGGGGGCATACCGGCGAGAACGGCGACCTGCCGCCGATCGCCCTCGTCGACATGCCCGGCTACGGCTATGCCGAGGCGCCGAAAGACCAGGTGGATGCCTGGACACGTCTGGTGTTCGACTATCTCCGCGGCCGCGCGACGCTGAAGCGGGTGTTCGTGCTGATCGATTCCCGCCACGGCATCAAGACCAACGATGCGGACGTGCTGGCGCTCCTCGACAAGGCCGCGGTCTCCTACCAGATCGTCCTCACCAAGACCGACAAGATCAAGCCGGAGGGCGTGCCGAAACTGATCGAGGCGACGCTGAAGCTGATCGCCAAGCGGCCGGCAGCGTTTCCCGTGCTGATCGCGACATCCTCGGAAAAGAACCTTGGCCTGACCGAGTTGCAGCAGACGATCACGACGTTCGCCACCGAGGAGCGCTAGAGCATCCTGCGATTGGGTAGACTTACCCAATCAAGGAAAGATGCTCTAGTTCCAGAGAGCTAGAACGTCCTTTGTGCATCCGATCGGATGCACGGCGCTCTAGAGTGCCCTAGGCCAAAGCGGGCTCTGCGCCCACACCCGCGACGCCGTAGCCGGCCATGAACAGCGCGACGGCCGCATCGACCGTCCGGGCGATCTCGTCGGCGGTCGGTTCGGGAATGCTCTGGTTGAACAGGCGGCAGCGAAACAGCCCCGCCATCGCCAACTCGTTGAACTGGTGCGCCGCCATCACCGGGTCGCCGACCTTCAGATGCCCCGCGGCGGTGGCCGAGGCGAGGTAGGACGACAAGAGGGCGATGGCCCGCTGCGGGCCCTTGGCGAAGAACTCGATGCCGATCTCCGGCATGCGGCTGGCGACGGCGATCACCGTGCGGTTGACCCGCATGATCTTCGCCGTGGTCAGCATGGTGGTCAGCGCTTCGCCATAGGTGTGCAGTGTCTCGGCCGGGTGGGTCGGATCGGTGAAGATCTTCTCGATCCGCGCGAAATAGGCGTCGCGCGTCTCGGCGATCAGGGCCGTGAACAGTTCTTCCTTACTGCGGAAATAGACGTAGAGCGTCGACTTGGAGACCCCGGCGGCCCGGGTGACATCGTTCATGCTGGCGGCGTCGAAACCGACCGTGCTGAACACCTGACGGGCGCCCTCGAGGATTTGCCCGCGCTTCAGCGGATCCTCGCCGGCGGCGGCGCGAACGGCAACCTCGCTCATCGCCGGGCGCCGTGGCGCGGTGCGGTCGCCCTGGAGAAAGCGCCGGTTTGTCCGCAGATCGAAAGATGCCGAATCGTCACAGTTTGCCGAACCTATTTTAATACGGCGTGAAATTCCGCCGGCTATCTTGAAATGGGTGATGAAGGCCGCTACGTCAACATCGAACTGAACGGTTCGGTTCGATTGAAGGAACTTACCAGTGCTCGACATCGCGGACAAGCAACAGGGCCCTTCCGGCGACGCCGCCGAAATCACCACCGGTTCCGGAACGGCTGCGGTGAAGACCGCGCCGCAAGCGCCGGCGACGCTGCGCGAGACACCGGTCGACGCGCCGAAGCAGGAAGCGAAGACCGAGGCGTCGGCCGCTCCACCGGCGGCGACAGCTGTTCCGCAAAAGCCGAAGCGCGCCTGGAAGAAGAAGCTCGTCCTCTCCCTGGTTTTCCTCGCCGCCCTCGGTGGCGGCAGCTATTACGGCCATTACTACTGGACGACGGGACGGTTCATGGTCTCGACCGACGACGCCTATCTCGGCGCCGACATGTCGATCGTCTCGCCGAAGATCACCGGCTATGTCCAGACCGTGCCGGTGAAGGAGAACGACATCGTGCGCGCCGGCGCTCCGCTGGTGATCATCGATGATGGCGACTTTGCGCTTGCGCTGGAGACGGCGGAGGCGAAGATCGCCACCCAGCGCGCCGCGATCGACCGGATCGGCTCGCAGCGCGACGCGGCGGAAGCCCAGATCGGCGAAGCCCAGGCGTCGCGGAACGCAACCTCCGTCGACCTCGCCCAGGCCGAGCTCGATCTCGCGCGCGCCAGCAACCTCGTCACCAGCGGCGCTGGAACGAAGGCCGGCAAGGACACGGCGCAAAGCACGCGCGATTCGGCCGCCGCCAAGGTTGCCGGCGCGGATGCGTCGATCGCCGCCGCCAGGGCCAACGTCGCGGTGCTCGATGCCCAGCGCAAGGAAGCCGAGCGAACCGTGCGCGAGTTGGAGATTGCCCGCGACCAGGCGGCGCGCGACCTGACCTTCACCACCATCCGTGCGCCGTATGACGGCATCGTCGGCAACCTCGCCGTCCAGCCAGGCGATCTCGTCTCGGCCGGCCGTCGCTTGGCGGCCATCGTTCCGCTCGACCGGACCTACATCGACGCGAACTTCAAGGAGACGCAGCTGCGCGATCTCCGGCCCGGCCAGAAGGTCGAGATCGAGCTCGACGCCGTCTCCGGCCGCAAGTTCGAGGGAACGATCGACAGCCTGTCGCCGGCGTCCGGCTCGGTGTTCTCGCTGCTGCCTTCCGACAACGCGACGGGCAACTTCACCAAGGTGGTCCAACGCGTGCCGGTGCGGATCGCCATCGACCACGAGTCCGAGTTCGCCGGCGTGTTCCGCCCCGGCCTGTCGGCCGTGGTGTCGGTCGACATCCGCACCGGGCCGAAGACCGACACCGCCGCTGCCGGCTCATCCGGGCGCACGGCAGACGTGGCGGCGACCGCGAACTAAAGCATCCTGCGACTGGGTGGGCTCGCCCATTCAAAGAAGAATGTTCTAGGTTTCGGAAGATAAAGCCGCCGGCTCCCCGCCTGAACCTCGGGTTCGGCGGGGCGCTACAGCCGACAAGCAAATTTTCATCGACCGACCTCGGCCGGCCCAGATCCCCCATCCGGCCCAAGGCTCCGCGCCATGTCCAGCACCACCGCCTCCGCCCTTCCCGCCAGCGCGCCAAAACCCATGGCGGCGAACGAGACGATCTCGACGCGCAAGATGATCGCCTTCATCGCGATGGTCTTCGGCATGTTCATGGCGATCCTCGACATCCAGATCGTCTCGGCCTCGCTGTCGGAGATCCAGGCCGGCCTCTCGGCCTCTTCGGACGAGATCCCCTGGGTCCAGACGGCCTACCTCATCGCCGAGGTCATCATGATCCCGCTGTCCGGCTTTCTTGGCCGGATGCTGTCGACGCGGGTGCTGTTCGCTTGCTCGGCCGCCGGCTTCACCGCCGCCTCGGCGCTCTGCGCCACCGCCACCAACATCGACCAGATGATCGTCTACCGCGCGATCCAGGGCTTCATCGGCGGCGGCATGATCCCGAGCGTCTTCGCCGCGGCGTTCACCGTCTTCCCGCCGTCGAAGCGCAACATCGTCTCGCCGATGATCGGCCTCGTCGCGACGCTGGCCCCGACCATCGGCCCGACCGTCGGCGGCTATCTCAGCCATGCCTTCTCCTGGCACTGGCTGTTCCTCGTCAACGTGCCGCCCGGCATCATCGTCGCCATCTCGACCTGGTATCTCGTCGACTTCGACAAGCCGGACCTCGGCCTGTTCAAGAAGTTCGACTGGTTCGGCCTTGCCGGCATGGCGGCCTTCCTCGGCTCGCTGGAATACGTGCTGGAGGAAGGACCGCTGAACGACTGGTTCGAGGATACCAGCATCTCCATCTTCGCCGTCGTCGCGACGCTCGGCGGGATCCTCTTCCTCTACCGCGCCTTCACCGCCAAGGAGCCGATCGTCGACCTGTCGGCCTTCGCCAACCGCAACTTCGCCTTCGGCTCGCTGTTCTCCTTCGTCATGGGCATCGGGCTCTACGGCCTGACCTACCTCTACCCCGTCTATCTCGCCCGGATTCGCGACTATGATTCGCTGATGATCGGCCAGACGATGTTTATCTCCGGCCTTGCCATGTTCGTCATGGCACCGGTGTCCGGCTTCCTGTCGGGCAAGATGGACCCGCGGGTGATGATGGCGATGGGCTTCTCGTCCTTCGCGCTCGGCACTTGGCTGATGTCGGGTCTGACGCACGACTGGGACTTCTGGGAGCTGTTCATCCCGCAGATCCTGCGCGGCGTCGGCCTGATGATGGCGATGATCCCGATCAACAACATCGCGCTCGGCACCTTGGCGCCGGCGAAGATGAAGGGTGGCTCGGGCCTCTACAACCTGACGCGCAACCTCGGCGGCGCGGTCGGCCTCGCCATCATCAATACGCTGCTGACCGACCGCGAGACGCTGCATTACGAGCGGCTGGCCGAATCCGTGCGCTGGGGCCGCGGTGTCGTCGAGGACCGGATGAGCGACATGGCGGCGTCGATGAACGCCCGCGGGCTCGACGGCGACATGACGGCGCTCAGCCAGATGTCGAGCATCGTCCGGCGCGAGGCGATGGTGATGTCGTTCGGCGACGTCTTCCTGACGCTGACGGTGCTGTTCTCGTGCCTCGTCGTCCTGTCGGTCTTCATCAAGCGGCCGAACGCCGGCGTGAAGGTCGAGGCGCACTGAAAAGCTGGAGGGCTGGCTTCAGCCTTCGGACAGCATCCGCTGGCGGATGCGCGCCTCGATCCGCTCGCGCACGTCGCGGTAGGCGTCGAGGATTTGCTGGCGGCTACCGGTGACCACGGAAGGATCCGGCATCGGCCAGAACTCGACGTCGACCGCCTGCGAGCCGGTGGTGTCGAGCACGGTGTGGTGGGCTTCCGGCGCCATGGTGACGATCAGGTCGAAATAGCCGTCGGCAAGCTCCTCCAGCCCCTGCGGCTTGCGGGTGCCGAGGCCGAGGCCCTTTTCGGCCAGCACGACGTCGACGAACGGGTCGCGCTCGCCGCCGCGAATGCCGGCGGAGACGACATAGGTCGAGGGCGGCAGCAGCGAGCGGGCCAGCGCCTCGGCCATGGGGGAGCGGATGGCATTCATGCCGCAGACGAACAGCACCGAGGCGATCCGCCGCGCTGCCTTGCCGTCGGGCGTCACGTCGCTGGCCATCGCCTCAGTTCCGCCAGTGCAGCACGCAGATCAGCGTGAACAGGCGCCGCGCGGTATCGAGGTCGACCTCGATCTTACCGGCCAGCCGCTCGCGCAGAACCTGCGATCCGTCATTGTGGATGCCACGACGCCCCATGTCGATCGCCTCGATCTGCGAGGGCGTCGCCGAGCGGATCGCCTGGTAGTAGCTGTCGCAGATCAGGAAATAGTCGCGGATGATCCGCTTCAGCGGCGTCAGCGACAGGATGTGGGTGACGACGGCCTCTTCGGTCTCGTCGCGGATGTCGAAGACCAGCCGCTTGTCGACCAGCGAGAGCTTCAGCCGGAATTGCCCGGGCGCAAGGCCCACCGGCTGAAAGTCGTTCTCCTCGATCAGGTCGAAGATCGCCACCGCCCGCTCGTGCTCGATGTCGGGCGTCGCGCGGCCGATGGTGGCATCGAGATCAATGGCGATCAGCCGGGAGCCGGAGGGGGTGTTTGCCATCGGATTGCCTAGAGGTTCAGGCGGATGGCGACGGACCGTCCGTGCGCATCGAGCCCCTCGACGCGCGCCAGTTCGATCGCCGCGGGGCCGAGCTGGCGCAGCTGGTCCGGCCCGAGCTTCAGGGTCGAGGTCCGCTTGACGAAGTCGAGCACCGAGAGCCCCGACGAGAAACGCGCCGAGCGCGCAGTCGGCAGGACGTGGTTGGAGCCGCCGACATAGTCGCCGATGACCTCCGGCGTATGGCGCCCGAGAAACACCGCGCCGGCATTGCGGATCTTCGCGAACAGGGCGTCGGGATCGTCGACGGCGAGCTCCAGGTGCTCGGCCGCGATCCGGTCGGCCAGCGGCGGGGCTTCGGAGAGATCGCGGGTGAGGATGATCGCGCCGAAATCGCGCCAGCTGGCAGCGGCTGTCTTCTGCCGCGACAGGCGGGTCAGCTGCAGCTCCACGGCATCCGCCACGGCATCCGCGAAAGCGGCGTCGTCGGTGATCAGGATCGACTGCGCGGCGGCGTCGTGCTCGGCCTGCGCCAGCAGGTCGGCGGCGATCCAGGCGGGGTCGTTGCTGCCGTCGGCGATGACGAGGACCTCCGACGGGCCGGCGATCATGTCGATGCCGACCATGCCGAAGACCTGGCGCTTGGCGGCGGCGACATAGGCATTGCCGGGGCCGACGATCTTGGCGACCGGACGAATGGTCTTGGTGCCATAGGCAAGCGCGGCCACCGCCTGCGCCCCGCCGACGCGGTAGATCTCGTCGACGCCGGCAATGCGCGCGGCCGCCAGCACCAGAGGATTGAGCGTGCCTTTCTGCGCCGGGACCACCATGGCGATGCGCTCGACGCCCGCGACCTTCGCCGGAATGGCGTTCATCAGCACCGAGGACGGATAGCTCGCGGCGCCGCCGGGGACGTAGAGCCCGACCGATTCCACCGCCGTCCAGCGGCTGCCGAGCTCGACGCCGATCGCATCGGTATAGAAATCGTCCTTCGGCATCTGGCGCGCGTGGTGGCTAGTGATGCGGGCATGGGCGAGTTCGAGCGCATCGAGCGTCACCGCGTCGGTGCGGCGATAGGCCTCCTCGACCTCGTCCGCACCGATGCGGATCGTCTCGGGCGTCAGCTCAAGCCCGTCGAAGCGCGCCGTCAGCGCGATGAGCGCCGCGTCGCCATTCTCGCGGACATCGGCGACGATGGCGCGGACGACGGCGTCGACGTCGGCCGAGACCTCGCGCTTGGCGCCCAGCAGTGCGGCAAAGCTGGCTTCGAAATCAGCGGCGCTTGTGGTCAGCCTGACCGGCAATGGCTTATCTCCCCGAGCCCGGCCGCCCGACCGGCGTGTGCCGGCTTCTAGCGATCGTCGGGCTGATCATGATCGGGGCGCGCGGTGGTGGACCAGGCGGCGCCAAGATCCGTCAGACGCGCCTCGACGCATTCGACGTCGAGCCTTATCGCGGACCCGCCGGCAAAGACAAGCTCGATCCGGCCCGAGGGCAATTCGCCCGGCTCGAAACGCATCGTCAGCAGCGACAGCACCTGCTCGCCGACGGCGGGATCGAAGCCGATCCGCTGCACGCCGCGGACACGGGTGAAGTGCAGGCCGGCACGCCGCCGCTCGTAGTCGCGGCGGCGAAACAGGCTGAAGCGCGCGCGGGCCTCGGTCTTCTCCCAGACGAAGCGGTTCATCAGGAGATCGAAGGTTCCGCTCCTTGCCGAATAGCTGCAGTCCTCGAGCCGCACCACGCTGTCCTGGCAATGGGCGGACAGGATGGCGAGGTCGTCCGCATCGACGGCATCGAGACGCAGGCTATCCATGAAAGGGCCTTCCGGTTTGGCTATGCAACTGACGCGCTGGAAATAGGCCGCAGCCCGGCCGCGCCCAGCCATTCGCACGGATTTCGGCCCGTCGCCACCGTTTCACGGCGCGATGCGGAACCGCGACAGCAGCCGAAGGCCGACCACGGAGATCCAGGCGAGCATCCAGGACGGGTCGGCGCGCTTGAAGAGATAGCTTTCCAGGAAGGAGTTCAGCAGCATGAAGGCGAGCACCATCAGGAAGAGATCGGCCAGCTTCTCGTTCTCGGTGCCCGCCCGGCAGCGGACATAGTCGGCGAACGGCAGCAGGATGAGCATGACCGCCGCCAGCGCCAGCGCGGGCCAGCCCATGGCGATGGCGATGTCGAGATAGCCGTTGTGCGAGTGGACGATGCCGCGCGGATCCCAGGACAGCTCGAACGGCGTCTCGGCGCCGAGGACGTTCGAGGTCAGCCAGAAGGATTCAAAGCCCCAGCCGGTCCATTGCCGCGGCGCCATGGTGTCGACGGCAAACCGCCAGAGATCCATGCGGCCGGTGAAGGTGGTACCGGGCAGCACGGCCTGCAGCAGGCCGTCGAGCGTCGGCGACACCGCAGCGCCCAGCGTCATCAGCGCCATCAGCGCGGCGACGAAGCCGAGGATCGCGACCGGCAGCACCCGCCCGCCAAAAATCCGCGCGCCGACGATCAGGCAGGCGACGAGCGGCACCAGCGCGGCGGAGGTCTTCGAGCCGGTCTTGTAGACGAAGAGGGCGGAAAGGAGGGTGATCACCCAGCCGAACCCGCGCTCGCCGCTGCGCAGGAGGTAGAGGCCGATGAAGAACAACGCGGCCATGACCGGACCTGCGACATTCTTGTGGCTGTAGATGCCGCGCCAGAGGCCGGCATGCTCGGGCTCGTCGCCGCTCGCCGTGTGGATGGCGATATCGGGCAGGACGACGAGGCCGGCATAGGACAGGCCGAGCACCGCCAGCGCGCCGGCGATCAGCACCACGCGAAACCCCCGCGCCGTCGTCGGCAGGCAGACGACGCCGGTCGCCGCGATCATCGCGAACAGCGAGAACAGCACGGCGCGGAAGGCTGGATCCGGCCAGTTTGACTGAGTGATGGAGAAGACGAGCCAGGCCGCCATCAGCAGCCAGGTCGGGCGCAGCAGCGACAGCGCCACGCGGCGGTCGGTGAACATCAGATGGCCGAACAGCGCCAGCAGCCCCAGGCTGCCATAGCCGATCTGGTTGATCACATTGCCGCTGTCGGCGGTCGCCGCGCTCTGCACGTTGAACGGCGTGAACGAGACCAGCAGGACGACGAACACCGCCGCCCCGAGCATGGTGCGGACGGCCTCGACGGTCTGCTGCTCCAGCGACGGCTCAGTTCTGTTCGGGGCGGCGGTACTGCTCATTCACCCTCCCGAACTCGGCCTGGAACCGGCCGATGGCGACCTGGACGGGATAGAGACCGATAGCGGCGGAACGTGCCTTCCATCCCTGTCTGATAGCCCTGAACGGCGAGGCTGCCAACAGCGCGAGGCTCTTGGCGACGCGCCGCCGGGTGCCTGCCGCGCCGGGTTCGGCACGGCGCTCGATGATGGCGGAGATCGCGCCATTGCGCAGGCTCCGCGCCTGGATCCAGTCGAATTCGGTGCGCCGGGCCGGCGTCGTCTCGAACACCGGCGCCTCCTCGCACCAGCCGAAACGAAAGCCCCGTCGGCGGGCGCGGGCATAGAAATCGCTGTCGCCGCCGCCGATGAAGTTGAAGGCGGTGTCGAGGAAGGGTGCGCCCATCGCCTCCAGCACCTGGCGCCGGATCAGGACGTTGCCGGAGGAGTAGAGGATCGGCACTTGCCCGGTGACGGCATAATGCGGGGTGAAGACCGGATGGCGGGCATAGCCGAGCGCTGCGCCCGGCTCGAACACCGGGCGTTGCGGGCCGCCGACCATATCGGCGCCGAGCGCCTCGGATGCTGCGCAGAGACGCTCGATCCAGTCCGCGCCGGCGCATTCGTCGTCGTCGATGACGAGGAGATGCTCGAGGCTGGGAAATTCGGCGAGGGCCGTCTGCCAACCGGCATTGTAGGCCGAGCAGTTGCCGCGCTCGTGCGCGACCAGCACCAGGCCGGTCAGCGCGCCCGCGGCAAACAGCGGCGCGGCGGCGGCAAGCCCCGCTCTCCCCTCGGCGTCGTTCTCCATGACGATGACGGCGAAGCGCCGCGTCGTCTGCTGGGCCGTCAACGAGGCAAGCGTCTTCAGAAGGTGATCCGGCCGCCGGAAAGTCGGCAAGGTCACGACCACCGTCGTCGCAACGGCGGCATCGCTCAAGAGGGGCGAGCGCACTTCGATGGTGATGGATTGGCGCATGCACCGTCCCGGTCCGTGCCCAAGCCTCGGGCGCATGAGAGGAGCAGACGATAGATTAGTGAAGATGCGCTGAAGCGCCGCGCCGTGATCCCGACTAATTTAGACGGCAAGCAGCTTCCAGGGGGCGCGTTAGCGCAATCTCAAGGCGTTGCCGCCATGCTAGGATGCGATTGCACCGCCATGGTCGACCCAATGCATCTCCTGTTCATCTCCTCCCTCCTGCCGACCAGCGCGCCTGCGTCCGGCTTCGAGATCGCCAACCAGGCGATCATCGAGGAATATACCCGGCAGGGCGTGCGGCTTTCGTTTGCCGGTTTCCGGCGGCCGGGCGCCGCGCCGTCGCGGACGGGCGAGATCGACCTCGGCGAGATGGCGATCGAAAACGCCGCTGTCGGCCGCGGTCAGAAGCTCGCCTGGCTGATCCGGGCCGTCGCCCGCGGCCTGCCGATCTCGGCCGCCAAACTTGCGGTTTTTTCCGAGCAAGAGCTGCGCGCCGCCATCGCCAAGGCCGGCCCGATCGACGGCTACGTCCTCAACTCGATCCAGATGCCGGCGGCCTATCCGTTCCTCGTCCGCGACAAGCCCTCGGTCTTCATCGCCCACAATGTCGAACATCGCTCCGCCGCCGAGAATGCCGGGACGGCGCGCTCGCTGGGTGCGCGGCTTTTGTACCGGCGCGAGGCGGGGCTTCTCGCCCGTGCGGAGCAGGCGGTCTGCGCGGGCGCGGCGGTCGTGCACACGCTGAGTGCCGACGACGGAACCGCGCTCGGCCTCGGCGGCGATCCGCGCTGCCACCCGCTGGCGCTGAGCATCGGCCGCGCACTCCTGCCGGACGATGGCCGGCGCAGCCAGGACATCGGGCTGATCGGCACCTGGAGCTGGGCGCCCAACCGCGCCGGCCTCGACTGGTTCATCGAGGAAGTGGTGCCGCTGCTGCCCTCGACGCTGTCGATCGTCATCGCGGGCCGCTTCGACGGCAAGCCGCCCGCCGCCCCCAGCAATGTGCGCTTTGCCGGCCGGGTCGACGACGCGCAGGCCTTCGTGCGCGCCTCCCGCGTGATGGCGCTTGCCACCAAGGGCGGCACCGGCGTGCAGCTGAAGACGATCGAGACCTTCGAGGAAGGACTGCCGGCGGTGGCGACGACCGCGGCGCTGCGCGGCGTCGACCGGCTGCCGGAGAACGTCCGCGTCGCCGACGATGCGGCAGGCTTCGCCGCAGCCCTTTGCGAGAGCGTCGCCGGCGAGCGCCAGGGCGCCGTCCAGCGCTGCAGCGGTTTCGGCTTCATGCTGGCCCAGCGCCAGGCGCTCTCGGCCGGCGTGCAAGCGGGCCTTGCCAACCTTGCCCTCGCGCTGGCCGATCCGCCACGCCCGACCGAAACAGACGCCGCCGCCGGCAGGGCCAACCCTGTCCTGCCGCCGCGCGGAGTAGCACGCGGATGATCCTCGCCGGCGCCATCGTCACCCCGCCGCTCTCGATGGGCGACAGCAGGTCCGCGCCCGAGCACCGGCGCATCTGCGGCCTCGACATCCTCGCCGCCCCGGCCGGGCTGGCGGCCGAAATGCTGTGCGAGCGGCTGGAGAACGGCGTCTATACGCCGGTCGGCTTCGTCAACGCCCATTGCGTCAACCTTGCCGCCGGCAAGCCGGCCTTCCGCGCCGCCCTCGGCGACTTCGTGCTGCTGCCCGACGGCCTCGGGATCGACCTCGGGGCCCAGCTGCTGTTCGGCGAAAGCTTTCCCGACAACCTCAACGGCACCGACTTCGTGCCCTTCCTGCTGACGACGCTGTCGCGCCCGATGCGGATCGCGCTGATCGGATCGTCGGACGGGATCGTCGAGCGGGCGGCCGATGCCTTGACCCTCGACCATCCGCAGCACGTCTTCCTGCCGATCGGCCACGGCTTCTTTGCCGAAGGACCGGAGACCGAGAAGATCCTCGGCCGGTTGCGGGCGGCCCGCGCCGACATCGTCCTGGTGGCGCTCGGCATGCCACGCCAGGAGCTGTTCATCGCCCGGCACCTCGACGCGGCGCATGCGACCATGCCGATCGCCGTCGGCGCGCTGCTCGACTTCATGGCCGGCAAGGTCCCGCGCGCCCCGTCGGCCATCCGCCGGCTGCGGCTGGAATGGGCGTACCGGCTGATGATCGAGCCGCGGCGGCTGTGGCGCCGCTACCTCCTCGGCAATCCGCGTTTCATGCTGCGCATTCTGGTGGAATGGCGCCGCTCGACGGGCAGGCGGCCGCGTTGATCTCTGCCGAGACCAGCGGCACTCGGCTACCGACGGCGATCGTCACCGCCAGCTATCGCGGCGACTTCGAGCGGTGCCGCCTCCTGTGCGAGAGCATCGACGCCCGCGTCACCGGCCAGACCCGCCACCTGATCCTCGTCGAGGCCGCCGACGTCGCGCTGTTCCGGCGGCTCGCCGGCCCGAAGCGCGAGATCATCTCGGAACGCGATCTCCTGCCGTTCTGGCTACGGCCGTTTCCCGATCCGCTGAGCCTCGGCAAGCGGCGCGTCTGGCTGTCGTCCAAAGGCCCGCCTCTGCGCGGCTGGCATGTCCAGCAGCTCCGCCGCCTGGCGATCGCCGCCTTGATGCCCGAGACGGTGATGGTGTCCTGCGATTCCGACGTGGTCTTCGTGAAGCCGTTCGACGTCGGCAGCTTCCAGCAAAGCGGGGCGGTCGAGTTCTACCGGATCGCCGATGCGCTGCGGACGGTGCTGCCGGGACTGATGGACCATCACATCAGCTGGTCGCGCCGCGCCGGGGCGCTGCTCGGCATCGCCGAGCCGGAGGTCACCGATCCCGGCTACATCGCAACCCTCATCGCCTGGCGCACCGACACCGCGCGGGAGATGATGGCGCGGATCGAGGCGGTCGGGCGCCGGTCGGCGATGAGCTGCCTTGCCGCCAGTCGGCAGCTCTCGGAATGCACGATCTACGGCCGCTTCGTCGACGAGGTCGAGAAGAAGCCGGCGCGGCATTTCGCGTCCGAGCGTCGCCTCTGCCGCACCTACTGGAGCGGCGCGGCGATGAACGGGGAAGAGCTGCAGGATTTCGCCGCGGAGATGGCACCCGAGCAGGTGGCGATCGGCATCCAGTCGTTCACCGGTACCGACACCGCGCTCATCCGGCGGGCTGCCGGACTGGCGTGACGCCGTCCGGCTGCGGCCTCGGCCGCTGCTTGCGGTCGAAGGCGAAATAGGTCGCCGCGCCCGAAACCAGCCAGAGCACCAGGAAGAGCCCGTTCAGCCCGGCGATCCAGCCAGTTTCGCCGGCATCGGCATCGGCCAGCAACAGAACCAGTAGCCCGGCCTTGATGAGGCCGACTAAGGCCAGCACCAACACCCGGATGGTGGTCATGCCACGGGCATAGAGCAGCTCGCTCTGGTACTCCACGAGATTGCGGAAGGCCGGCACCAGCAGCGCCACCAGCACCAGCGGCGCGGCGTCTGCGACGTTGCGGCCGAGCGCGGTTGGGAAGAAATGCAGGAAGCCGCCGAGGAAGGCGAGGCCGGCGATCGACACCGCGGCGATGCCCGCCTCGATCGAGATCCGCACCCGCCAGGACGCCAGCCATTTCGGCGTCTTCATCAGCTTCTGCACGACCATCGTGTTGAACGATCGGATCGGCAGCGCGGTGAGGTCGACCAGCCGCATCAGGATGGCATAGACGCCGGCGATGGCAGGGCCGCCGATCGACAGGACCAGCAGCTTGTCGAGCTCGGACTGGAGATAGAAGATGATCTCGGCGCCCGCGACGGAGACGCTGTCGCGCCAGCGGGCGAGATAGAGGTGCGGCGTCCAGCGCAAGCGGATGCGCGGGTAGAAGAACAGCACCGCCATGGCGAGCGCCAGCGCGTTGGCGGCCATGTAGGTCAGCGCCCAGGCGAGCAGCGAGCCGTCCGACAGGCTGGCGAAGCCGACCGCGCCGACCGCCCGGATCGCCGAGCCGAGGATGACGAGGATGGCCGCGCGGCCGAAGCGGCCGAGGCCGTTGTTGACGATGCAGACGACCTCCAGCGAGCGCCAGAAGACCACCTCGGCCGCCACCACGGCGGCGAAGGCGGCGACGCTCATCTGCCCGGCAAAGAACGCGGCGTAGAAGACGGCCGCCGCCAGCGCGACCAGCGGCAGGGAGGCGGCGAGCGCGGCGAGGTAGCCGGCGGTATAGGCGCCGACCAGCCGGCGGCGCCCGGTGGCGACGCGGTAGAGCGGCGAGACGAAGCCGAAGCTCGCTATGCGCGACAGCACGACGCCGGTCGCCGACGCGGTGGCGAACAGGCCGAAATCGGCGACGGTCAACCCGTTGGCGACCGAGACGAAATAGGCGAGCGACAGCACCAGCCGGCCGAGCGAGCCGCCCATCAGGTTCGCATAATCCGTGACAAGGCCGAGATTGGCCCTTAGCCTCGTCTTCCAGAGCCCCAGCATCGCCAATCCCCGAGCAAACATGGCCATTCCCGACAGACGCCGCCGCCGGAACGAGGCGCGGACGCCCGCGATCGACCCCGGCGCCACCTCAGCTATAGCCGGCCCGGGCTTAACGCGGCGTTCGTTCGTCACGTGGGCCGCAGCACTCGGGCTGAGCTTGCCGATGCCCACCGGCAAGGCCGACGCCGCGTGCCGCCCGGTGCCGTTCGGCGCCGCGATCCAGAACGAGCTGCTCGACGGCGACCCGGCCTATGCGAAGGCCTTCCTCGACCATTGCGACCTCATCCTGCCGATGAACGAGCTGAAGCTCGCCGACCTCCTGCGGCCGAGCGCCGAGACGTTCGACTTCGCCCCGGCCGACCGGATCGTCGACCTCGCGACCTCTAACGGCAAGCTGACGCGCGGCCACGCCCATGTCTGGTGGAACGTGGTGCCCGCCTGGCTGGAGGCGATCACCGCGCCCGGCGCGGCCGAGGCGGCGCTCGTCCGGCACATCGACACGGTGATGCGACGCTACCGCGGCCGGCTGCAGAGCTGGGACGTCGTCAACGAGGTGATCGCGCATGAACCGACGGAGGATGCGCCGCTGCGCGACAGCTACTGGCTGAAGGTGATGGGCCCGCGCCACATCCCGGTCGCGTTCCAGGCAGCGGCCACGGCCGATCCGGGCGCGCGGCTGGTGCTGAACGACTACGACCTCGAATTCGAAGGGCCACGCTACGACATGCGCCGGGCAGTCGCGCTGTCGATCGTGCGGCAGTTGCAGGACGCCGGGATCCGCATCGACGCCGTCGGGCTCCAGGGGCATCTCTATGCCGACCAGAGGATCGACGTGCCCGCCGTCGCGGCCTTCGGCCGGACGCTGAAGGCAATGGGCGTGTCGCTCGCCGTCACCGAGCTCGACATCATCGACTGGAACATCCGCGGGGGGCCTAAGGAACAGGATGCCGCGGCCCTTCGGATCGTCGGCGACCTCCTCGATGGCGTGTTCGATGCGGGCCGTCCCGACGCGGTGATCTCATGGGGTATTTCCGACCGCTACAGCTGGATCGAGGAGGCGATGCCGCGCCGCGACGGCAAGCCTTGCCGGCCCCTGCCGCTCGATGCCGACTACCGCCCGAAGCCCTGGTTGGAGCTGATCCGAAAAAGACTGTCTTGCTGACCAAATGATGTCACGCTGATGCGTTAACGTTTTGTTTTCCATCTTGCTTCACTTTCCCTCAAGAGCTCTTTCCGACTGGTGCCATGTTCACGTCCGAGGAAACATCGACGAAGGCTGCGGACACCCGGCCAGACCCGGCGCCAGCGATGGCGCCGATCGGGCGGGAGGACCGCCGTCGCGCCAATCCGACATCGCTGATCGACCCGGTCTACGTCGCGCGGTCGGTTTGGAAGTCGAAATTCCTGATCCTCGGCGCGACAGTCGCCGGCGTGGCACTGGCGGTCATCGTCGCGGCCAATACGCCGAAGCAATACGTCGCCACGACGCAGATCCTGATGGACCCGCGCGACCTGAAGGTCGTCGCCAACGAGATCACCCCGAACGGCCTGCCCTCCGACGCGACCCTCGCTCTGATCGAGAGCCAGACGGCGGTCATCATGTCGAGCAACGTCCTCTCGCGGGTCATCGAGCAGGCGAAGCTGGAGCAGGATCCGGAGTTCAACGGCCAGGCGGGCACCGGTTTCGGGGCCCTCGTCTCAGCGGCGCTGCAGTCACTCCTCGGCGGCGCCAAGGGTGCCCCGGAAGACCCGGAATACGAAACGCTGGCGCAGCTTCGGCATGCCCTGACGGTCGATCGCGAGACCAAGAGCTTTGTCATCAACCTGTCGGTCGACAGCCAGTCGCCCGACAAGGCAGCCGAAATCGCCAATCTCGTCGCCAGCGTCTTTATCGACGAGCAAGGGCGGGTGCAGTCCGAGACCGCCCGCCGCGCCACCACCGCGATCACCTCCCGCCTGTCGGAACTGCGCAAGAGCGTGGTGAATGCCGAGCAGGCGGTCGAGGACTACAAGAGCCAGAACGCGCTGATCGGCGTCGGCGGGCGGCTGGTCGACGACGACTACATCACCCGCATCAACGAGCAGTTGGCCAAGGCGCGCGGCGACATCACCGCGCTGCGCGTAAAGGCCGAGTCCATGCGCAGCGCCAGCGTCGAGGACGTAGTGCGCGGCACGCTGCCGGAGGAGCTCAGCTCCGAAGTGCTGGTGCGGCTGCGCACCACCTATTCCGACCTCAGCCAGCAGGCAGCGGCGCTCGCGACCAAGCTCGGCACGCGCCATCCCCAGCGCATCGCCAGCGAGGGCGCGCTGTCCTCCTCGCGCCAGGCGATCGCCGCCGAACTATCGCGGATCGTTGCCGCGGCGCAGACCGAACTCGCCCGCGCCGAGACGACGGAGCGCGACCTCACCGCGCAGATCGCCGACCTCAAGGAAAAGCAGGTCACGACCTCCGGCTCCTTCGTCAAGCTGCGCGAACTCGAGCGCGAGGTGGACGCCTCCCGCGCCGTCTACGAGGCCTTCCTCCTGCGTGCCCGCGAAACCGGTGAGCAGGAGAGCCTCAACACGGCCAACGTCCGCGTCATCTCGCAGGCGACGCCGCCGCAGAAGACCACCGGCATGTCGCGCAAGACGATGGTGCTCGCCGGCGGCATGCTCGGCTTTATCGCCGGCATCGGCCTCGCCACCCTCTTCGCCGTCGCACGGCTGCTACGGGCGGTGTTCGCCGATCGCCGCCGAAGCAGAAGGCCGCGCGTCGTGGTCGAGGATCTTCGCGCGGCAGCAGCGCCGACCCCGGCGATGGCGGACGCATCGGCAGCCTCCGCCGGGCACTCGGGCGCGACGCCGGAACGTATCGAGATCCGCATGCCCCATGTGGATCCGGCGGAGACTGCAGCGGCCAAGGCCGCAGCGGCAGCCGAAGCGATGCGGCGGGAGCGGGAGTTCCAGGCGCAGGCAGAAGCGGCAAGGCAGCACGAGCGGACCGTTTCCACCGCCGCGATGACGGAGGCGTCAGAGCAGGCAGCGCGTCAGGAAGCCATGGCCCGCCAGTGGGAGGCCGAGGCCGCCGAGAACGACCGTTTGAGCGATGCCGCCCGGCGCGCGCGGGCGGCCCTGCGCGCCATGGGCACGGCTCCGGCGACCCAGCCGGACGGCCTCTTCGACCTCGACGCCCAGCCGACCCGCCAGCCGACCCGCGAGGAGGCCCTGCTTCAGGCCAATCTCGAAAGACTGCAGGCAGCATCCGCGCCTGTCACAAAGAGCGCGACGCCTGCCGCCGACCTGCCACTGGCCAGCGCCGGAGAACGGGCCGCGCGGCCCGCGCCGAGCGCCGATCGCCTGTCCCTGCGCGACCGTGTCCGCGCGCTCTCGCTGGCGAAGAATGTCGAGATGGAGGATGAGCGGCGCCGCGATGCCGCGCTTGCACCGGAGGTCGCCTCGCTGCACGACGAGATCCAGACGGTGAAGCAGGCGATCGCCGACATCCGCCGTCGCCGCGGTTCAGGCACGTCCGGAAGCTGAGCCCCGGCAGGCGCGGGACTTGCGCCGGCGCGCCATCCCGATCACCACCGCCGCTTCAGTCGGCGAGCACGCGCTGCGAGGGGAAAGCGATCTCGACCAGCGTTCCCTCGTTGGGCGTCGA
The DNA here is from genome assembly GCF_055730125.2 of Mesocryomonas fontinalis. NCBI lineage: Bacteria > Pseudomonadati > Pseudomonadota > Alphaproteobacteria > Hyphomicrobiales > Aurantimonadaceae > Mesocryomonas > Mesocryomonas fontinalis. The sequence continues at coordinate 200,390 of NZ_JBUZWG020000007.1, forward strand.
GCTGATCGCGAACTGGGCGCGGTTCGCCTCGACCATCGCCTTGGTCAGCGGCAGCCCAAGCCCTGTCCCCTCGCCGCGGTTGGCGCTCGGCGCGTGCACCTGCTGGAACGGCGTCAGCGCGATCTCGATCTCGCGCTCGGTCATGCCGATGCCGGAGTCGCGGAACCGCAGCAGCACGTCGCCATCGGCGGTGTAGGTCGTCGAGGCGATGATCTGGCCGCCGGCCGGGGTGAAGCGGATGGCGTTCGCCACCAAGTTCAGCGCGATCTGGCGCATGGTGCGGCGGTCGGCGACCACCGGCGGCACCGAGGACGGCAGGTTGGAGCGCACGATCACCCGTTCGCGGTTGGCCTGCGGCTGCATCAGCGACACCACCTCCGACACCACTTCGTTCAGCGACACCGCCTCGAAGGCGAGATCGAGCTTGCCGGCCTCGATCTTGGAGATGTCGAGGAGGTCGTTGACGAGGTCGAGCACGTGGTGGCCCGAGCGCTTGATGTCGCCGAGATATTCGAGATAGCGCTCGTTGCCGATCGGGCCGAAGCATTCCGAGGCCATGACGTCGGCGAAGCCGATGATGGCGTTCAGCGGCGTGCGCAGCTCGTGGCTGATATTGGCGAGGAAGCGGCTCTTGTGGAGGCTCGCCGCCTCGGCCTGCCGGCGGGCGTTGACGAGGTCTTCCTCGATCCGCTTCCAGTGGGCGATGTCGCGGATGACGACGCACCAGCCACGCTCGCCCGAAAGCCGGCCGATGGTGATGAACAGCGGGATGAAGCCGCCTTGCGCGACGCGGCCGATCACCTCGCGGCCATCGTTGAGGATGCCGGCGAGCCCGTCGTCGCGCAGCATGTCGAGATAGTCGAGCGTCGCCTTCTGGCTCTCGTGCGCGAAGAGGGTGGAGAGATGCCGCCCGCTGTGATCGCCCTCGGCCGTGCCGAACAGGGCCTGCGCCGAGCCGTTCATGCCCCGGATGGTGCCGGCGGGATCGAGCAGCACGATGCCGTCGGTCGCGGTGTCCAGCACCGTCTGCAGTTCCTCGACCTGCTGGCGCAGATCGACCGTCTCCGGCGCGGCCTCCGGGACCTCCGGCAGGTGTGCCACGGCGGCGGCATCGCGCGGCGAGGGCGTGAACGACATCAGCAGGCTGGAGCGCCCCCCGAAGGTCGCCCGCTGCATGTGCACGCGCACGTCGATCACCTGCCCGCTGGACCGGCGGATCGCCAGTTCGCCGGCATGGCTGAGATCGCCGCGGTCGGCGAACAGCGCCTCCAGGCCACCGGCCGCCTCCAGCGCTTCGATGCTTTCATAGCCGCTGAGATCCTGGAACTCGCGGTTGCCATAGACCAGCCGGCCGTGCGCCTCGGCGAGAACCGGGAGCGGCAGCGAGGCGAAGACGGCTTCGAGATCCACGGCCAGCGCCGCCTGTTCCGCGGCCTCGTCGACCACGGCTTCCTCGGCATCGTCAGCGGTCGCGGCTTCCCTGGCGACGGGAGCGTCCTCTTCCGGAGCAATCGCATCGGATGGCGCTGTGGTAAGGTCGGCAACGCCGAGGGTCGCGTCTTCAGGCTCAGCCGAGGGAACAGGCGAAAACACCGGGCGCGCCGTCGTCTCGCCGGTCGCGGCCTTTTCGGCCGTGGCCTCTTCAGGCAAGACCTCGCTCGTCGCAGCTTCGTCGCCCGCATTATTGCCCGCATCGGCGGAGCGCTCCGCCGGAGCGGACGCCCAGGGCGAGACCGTCACCACGGCCTGCAGCGCGGGTTCTTCCGCGGCCTGCGGCTTCGTCCCGCCGGCGAGGTCATCCGTGGCGGGACCGCGTTCGGCCGGTTCATGTTCGACGCCTGAGGCAGTGACCTCGATCTCCGCCGCATCGGCATCGGCCGTATCGGCGGCGCGCAGTGCGTCGTCTGCCGGCAGCAGCAAAGGCTCGGCCGTCGTTTCCGCTGGACGATCGGGCTCGTCGGCGGGCACCGGAAGGCTCGGCGATACCGGCTGACCGCGCGCGTCGGTCGGCGCGGGGCCGAGCGTGTCGGTGACAGCCTTCGGCACCATCCCGGCGCGCTCGCCGAGCTTCAGGCCGATCGCGCGGAAGGCCGCCTCCTCGGCGTCGGACAGCGCACCTTCGCGCGGGCGGCGGCGCTCTTCCAGCTGGATGACTTTCGGCGCGGCGTCTGTCGACGCGCCATCTGTCGGCGCGGCATTGGTCGGCGCGGCATCCGGGTTGGACGCGAGCGCCTCGGACGTCGCCTCTTCCTCCACCGGCACGGCCGGCCGGCGCCCGAAAGATGCGCCCTCGAAAGTCTTCAGCAGCGGCTTCTGTGCAGCCTCCGGAGCGGTCACGGCGGCAGCGCCCGGCGCTGGCTCGGCAGCCTCCTCCGGCAAGACGTCGGTGACGGGCAGAGCGCCGGTTTCGGCGGCGACGGGACGGTCGCCGAGGATCATGCCGATAGCCTCGGGATCCCCAACCGACTCGTTCATCCGGACGATGCCGAAACCGCGAAAGCCGTCGAAACTGCGGTCGCGGGCGTAGATCGGGAGGGCTGCGAGATCGACCGGCACCTTGCGGTCGCTGCCTTCGACTGGCCAGAGGATGCTGCGGCCGGACCAGGTATCGCGGCGGTCGAGAAGGCGGGCGATCTCGCCGTCCCCGTCGAAACCGAAAACGGTGGCGACTTCCCTGAAGCTGCGGCCGCCCACATCGGCGGCCTGCGGCCCGACAGCTGCCGAGAATTCCGGGGTCAGCGTCCGGAACTTGCCGTCGCGGTCGATCTGCCAGACGAAGCGCACCGGCGCCATGTCGAAGCGCGGCTGGAAGGGGGACGCGGCGGCGCCCGCCTCCGATGCGGGCGGAACCGCGTCGGGCGCGGCCAGGGGCTGCGGCGTCATCAGCTCGGCAGGCGCGGGCTCGTCCGCCGGCTCGGGTTCTGACACCAACTCAGCAGCATGCCGTTCATCCGTCCCCGGAGGGGCGGGCTCGGCCTCTGAAGCCGCCACCGCAGGATCGCCGTTGGCGGCCGCGTCAGGCTCTTCATCTGATGCAAGAGGCGGCTCGATCGCCACATTCTCGTCGGCCAACAGCACGACGCTTTCCGGCTCGGCAGAAAGATCCGCCATCTCGACAGGCGCCCAGTCTGCTTCAGTTTCGAGCGGAAGCTCCGGCTCGAGCGACGACATCGTGCCCTCGACGCTTTGCGCGGGAGTTGCCGACGCAGACGGGGCCTCGGAGGAGCCGTCGGCACGCGAGGGCGTCACCGGCTCGACCGAGTCCAGCGCCACCGGGACCTGCGGCTCCGCTGCCATCGTCGCACCCGGATTGGCATCCGGCGTTGCGTCCGGCGCTTCGTCGCTGGCCGGCGCTTCCGGCAGGGGGTCCTCGATGGACTCGGGCTGATCGGCACCGGTCTGGCGGGTGTGCCAGCGCTGGAGAAGGCCGTTCATGCTCATCCGGCCACCGCGGTCGCTGGAGAGCTTGCGGCGCTTGACCGAGAAATAGCTGCGCGGTGTCGGCTCCTCCTCCGCATCGAGAGCCTCGGCCGCATCTTCAGGCGTTGCCGGCGCTGCCGGCCGGGGCTCCTGCCGCACCAGCACCAGGCCTTCGCCAACGAGAGCGAGCGTCGTCTGCGTGGCGGGATCCTCGACCTCGCCGAGCGCCTGCCCCGCCGCGATGAACGAGGCGATGCCTTCCGCAAGGCTGTCGGTCGCGCGGAACGCCGTGGTGGCGGCCAGGGCGCCGCCGGCGTCGTAGATGGCGGCAGTCTCGAGCCGGCTGTCGGCCAGAAGGCTCCCCGCCCACGCGACGTCGGAACTCACCGCCGGCCGCAGGCCGGGCAAGGTCAGCAGCACCAGTTCGCCCGCCTCGATGCGCCGGAGCGTGGCGACCACGGCCTTGGAGGCGCGGCCGATCGACGAACGGACGAGAATGCGCGCCTCGCCCCAGCTCTCGACCGAGCGGGCGGACGCCTTGATCTGCCGCGCGATGACCGAGGTAGCATCGAGGCTGGTCTCGCCGACCGACAGCCCGAGCGCCGAGCGGCCGGGAGCGTTGGCCCAGAGCACCTCGCCGAGCGTGAGGTCGAAGGCGACGAGGCCCGCACCGGCGGCGCCGGCTTCACGGACTTCGCGCAGCGTCATGATGGCGAGCGGCGAGGATCCTGGCAGTCTGGTCATTCCGAACCGATCCGTGGCGAGCTGGCGACATGGCGCCCCAGCACTGGCTTAACGTCTCATTAATAATCACAGCCCGCAGGCTTATCCAGAAGCTTTGGCGCCCTCACCCGACGGCTTTGCAGAAGGGTTAATTAAAGCTCTAAGCTGATCCCCCGCTGGCGTCAGATTATGTTGCAGTGCACAATGCAATCTGCTAATCAAATAGGCAGCTTAGGGTATGCCGCCAGGCGCCGTGCCATAAGTGATCCGGCGCTTTCGGGAGGACGGGCATGGCCCGGGCGGGAGCGCCGTCGAAGATGAGAAAGGTCCACCACCGAAGCGCTGGGCTGAGGTGCGGGAGAGACAAGCGGGAGCGCAGCATATGATAGATTCGTCGCAGCAGAATGCGCAGGACATGATGAACCAGGCTCAGTCGATGATGGGCATGGACCCGTCGAAGATGACCGAGACGTTTCGCACCATGACGCAGAAGTCGATGGAGCAGTCGAAGGAAGCCTATTCGCGGATGAAAACTGCCGCCGACGACGCCACGAAGACGATGGAGTCGACGATGGACAACATGCATCAGAGTTCGCTGTCGCTGTCGAAGAAGGCCATCGAGGCGATGCGCAGCAACGCCGAAATGGGCTTTGCTCATCTCGAGAAGATGATGGCGGCCAAATCCTTCGCCGAAGTCGTGGAGATGCAGACCAGCTACGTTCGCCGTCAGATCGAGGCAGCGACCGACCAGACCAAGGAAATGCAGTCGCTCGTCCAGTCGGTGGCCCAGGAACTGACCAAGCCCGCCCGCGAAGCCTTCCAGAAGGCCTCGGGCGCCGCCAAGAGCCTCTGAACGGGACATTCCCTCATCGGCATGAGCGACCGGGCCTGGCGCCCGGTCGCCGTCGTTGAGGGCCATGAGCTTCCGGCGCGGCCGCGCTGTCCGTCCAACACTCCCTCCCCGCACGAACTCGTGCAGAGCGCACTGCAGCTGCCCCGCGTAGGCTGCTGCGGTGGACGCCGGCGCCTATCCTCCCTAGAAGGCGAGACTGGCGGCAAGGGTTAGACAATACCAATGCAGGTTCAGTCATGGTGGCGCTATGCGCCCATCGCGCTCATCGTCGCCGGTCTGGCGCTCGCCTATGCCTGCGGTGTCAAGGAATACCTGTCGCTCGACCAGCTCTATGAAAGCCGGACCGCGCTGAAGGCTGCCGTCGCGAAGCACTTCGTCCTCGCCGTGACCGGATCGGTGGTTCTCTATACCGTCGCCATCGCCTTCATCTTCCCTGCCCCGGTGATTCTCACCGTCGCCGCCGGCTTCCTGTTCGGCTGGTGGATCGGCGGCCTCATCGCCATTCTCGGCGCGACGATCGGGGGAACCCTCCTGTTCCTCGCGGCCCGGTCGGCTTTCGGAACGGTGCTGCGAAACCGCGCGGGCACCGGCGTCCAGCGCTTTGCCGAGGGTTTTCGCCGGGACGCCTTCACCTACCTCCTGGCGCTCCGCCTGACGCCGCTGCTGCCGGTCGCCGCGCTCAACATCGGCCCGGCACTGTTCGACATCCCGCTGAAGACCTTCGTTCTCGCCACCCTTCTCGGCATCATTCCGGGGGCGATGGCCTATGCCTTCCTCGGCAGCGGCCTCGAGCAGGCGCTGAAGATCGCAGGCAAGATCGACGGCCTGTCGCTGAGTGACCTGATGACCTGGCAGCTGACCGTCGCACTCGTCGGGCTGACGGCGCTGTCGCTGGCGGGCCTCGGCCTGAAGAAATGGGTCATCCGGCCGGATCCGGCGGCAGGCCCCGCGGCGGGCACGGCTCGCCAACCGTGAGCGGCGAACACAAGACCGGCGTGCTGACGCCCGACATCTGCATCATCGGCGCGGGATCCGGCGGCCTCAGCCTTGCCGCGGCCGCCGCGGCTTTCGGCACCTCCGTCGTCCTCGTCGAGCGGGGCAAGATGGGAGGCGACTGCCTGAACCACGGCTGTGTGCCGTCCAAGGCCCTCATCGCCGCGGCGCGGCACGCGGCAGCGATCCGCGCGGCGCCCGCTTTCGGCATTTCGGCGGGACCGCCACAGGTCGATTTTCCCGCCGTCATGGCGAATGTCCGCGGGGTGATCGCGGCGATCGCCCCGGCCGATTCGGTCGAGCGGTTCAGGCGCCTCGGCGTCGACGTGATCGCCGCCGAGGCGCGTTTCGTCGATCCGCACACGGTGATCGCCGGCGGCAGGCTAATCCGCGCCCGGCGCTTCGTCCTCGCGACCGGCTCGAGGCCAAGGATACCGGCGATCGAGGGGCTCGCGGGCGTGCCTTTCCTGACCAACGAGACGCTGTTCGCGCTCGACACCCTCCCCCGGCACCTCCTCGTCATCGGCGGCGGTCCGATCGGCCTCGAAATGGCACAAGCGTTTCGGCGGCTGGGCTCGGCCGTCACGCTGGTCGACAGCGGCACGGTGCTGAAGCGCGACGACCCGGACCTTGTCGCCATCGTCCGCCGCGGGCTGATCGGCGAAGGGGTCGACATCCGCGAGACGACGGACGTGCTCGGCGTCTCCGGCGGCGCCGGGGAGATCGCCCTGACGCTCGGCAGTGCCGGCGGGGAACGCGAGACGGTCAGCGGCAGCCATCTCCTCGTCGCGGTCGGGCGTCAGGTCGACGCCAGCTCCCTCGGGCTTCGGGAAGCCGGCATCGCGACGGGCAAGTCGGGCATCACCGTCGACAAGAGCCTGCGCACCGCCAACCGGCGGGTCTACGCCATCGGCGATGCCGTGGGCGGCCCGCAGTTCACCCACCGCGCCAACCATCATGCCGGGCTCGTCGCGCGGGCCATCCTCTTCCGGCTGCCGGTGCGCGAGAACCTCGACGGCATGCCGCACGTGACCTTCACCGACCCCGAACTCGGCCATGTCGGCCTCACCGAGGCGGCAGCGCTTGCGCGCGGGCTCAGCGTGGAGGTGCTGACGGTCGGCTATGGCGAGAACGACCGGGCGCAGACGGAAAAGCGCACCGACGGGCTGCTGAAGCTCGTGGTGGGACGGCGGGGACGGCTGCTCGGCGCGAGCGTCGCGGGCGCCGGCGCAGGCGAGGTCACCAACCTCCTGGCGCTCGCCTTGGCGCGGCGGATGGGCATGCGGCAGCTGCAGGATTTCATTTCCCCCTACCCGACCTTCGGCGAGATTGGAAAAAGGGCGGCGACCGCCTACTTTGCTCCCTATGGGCGCCGCGGAATCATTCGGGCGGCGACGCGCTTCCTGGCTCTCCTCGGATAACCGGAAAGTTCGCCCGCCACCCCCGCGCCCAGCAGGACGTCGAAGGATCAGATCTCATTGTACTGGCGGCGTGAAACCCCCGAGTCATGGCGCCGGAAAGGTGCGACGACGGCGCCTCTGCGCCGGCTGTCCGGCCGTCTGCTCGTCCTGACCATGGTCGCGGTGATGATCGCCGAAGTGCTGATCTTCGTGCCGTCGGTCGCCAATTTCCGCAAGGAATGGCTGCGCCAGAAGATCGAGACCGCGGCGATCGCCGGCCTGACCGTCGAGCAGGTCACGGTCGAGGGCGGGCCGGTGCTCGGCATCGAGCAGCAGGCGGGCCTGCTGCGAGCGCTGGACGCCCAGTTGATCGCCATCGTCGACGGCGGCGTGTCGCGGCTGCTGGCCCGCAGCGACGAGCTCGGCGCCATCGAGATACAGGTCGACCTCGGCACCCAGAGCTGGCTGCGCCTCATCGGCGGCGCCTTCGATACGCTGCTGTTCGGCAGCGACCGGACGATGCGGGTCTACGGTCCGGTCGGCGACGGCGGGATGACCGCGGAGGTCGTGGTCCAGGAAGCTCCGCTCCGCCGGGCGATGCTGGGCTATTCCCGCAACATCTTCGTGCTGTCGCTGGCGATCGCGAGCTTTGCCGCCATCCTCGTCTATCTCGCGATCTCGGCGCTCCTGATCCGGCCGATCACCGCCATGACCCGCTCGATGGTCCGCTTTGGCGAGAACCCGGCGGATGCCGACCGGATCATCGTGGCGTCCGGCCGCGCCGACGAGATCGGCTTTGCCGAGGCGGAGCTCGCCGAAATGCAGACGGCGCTCGCCAAGACGTTGCGCGAGCAACGACACCTCGCCGATCTCGGGCTTGCCGTCTCGAAGATCAACCATGACCTTCGCAACATCCTCGCCTCGGCGCAGCTGATCTCGGACCGGCTGTCGGACCTCGAGGACCCGCGAATCCAGCGCTTCGCCCCGCAGCTGATCCGCAGCCTCGACCGCGCCCTCGTCTACACCCAGTCTGTACTCGCTTACGGCCGGGCGGTCGAGAGCCCGCCGGCCAAGCGCAAGGTGCGGCTGCGGCGGCTGGTGGAGGATGTGATCGAGACCCTCGTCGTGTCGAGTAGCATCGAGGTCGTCAACGCGGTCGGCGAGGCGTGCGAGATCGACGTCGATCCCGACCAGTTCTACCGCGCGCTGAGCAACCTCTGCCGCAACTCGGTTCAGGCCCTGGAGAGCGAGGACAGCGAGGCGGTGGTGCGGCGCATCACCATCGCGGCGCGCCAGCTGCCGGACGGCGACACGCTGATCTCCGTCGAGGACACCGGCCCGGGCCTGCCCGAACAGGCCAGGCAGCACCTCTTCAAGGCGTTTCGCGGCTCGACCCGCGCCGGCGGCACCGGGCTTGGTCTCGCCATCGCGGCCGAGATCATCGAGGCGCATGGCGGCAGCATCACCCTCGGCCCCGATATGCCGGGCGCCCGCTTCGACATCATCCTGCCCGCCCGGCCCGCCGCAGCAACACGCGCACCCTCCGACGCCGGTGCGCGCGTCAGCCTTGCCAGCCAGGCCGGCACGGTCGGCACGGCGGGGTGATCGACCGCCGGGCCGGCAGCAGTCTCCACCGGCCCCTGTCGAAGACCGCGGCTTTCCTGCCCAACTTTCTTGCCCGACCGTCTTGCATTTGCCGGCACCAGCCTTTAGTACCCGCTCACTGCCGGACGGGGACACATTCTCCACCGGCCGGTCGCGCCCGTAGCTCAGCTGGATAGAGCACCAGACTACGAATCTGGGGGTCAGGAGTTCGAATCTCTTCGGGCGCACCACTTCATTCTTTATGCCGCACAAGTCACAGCAGACGCCCATCCGGGCTGCTGCCCGGTCTTTGACGCCGCTGGCTGGCGGCCGTTCGATGCTCCCGGCTTTGCCCGTTGCGGTCGAAAAACGTCCTCTCGAAATCTACCGCGCCAGATCGCCCGGCCCCAAAATCTAGTGACGGGTCATATCCCCGATCGGCATGTCCGAGACATGTCCTAGAAAAGCATCGATAGCCCGATCACCGGACCATGCTGGGTCACGTCCCACTCGAATTTGCTCGTACCGGTGAAATCATCGGTATCGTAGTCCTGGTAGAGGACGCGGTAGCCGGCCCGGATGATGGTCGGCTGGTCGAAGAGGAACGTCCGGTAGCCGAGATAGGCCTGGGCGTTCACGCTGAGGTCGGACCCGAGGCCGAAGCCACCGACGTCGGTTTCGGCAAAGACATTCCAACGCTCGTCTAGATCGAGGTTGGTGCGAAGGCCGATGAAAGGGTCGACCCAGTCCGCGCTCTTGCGGGTGTGCGCTCCCAGGCCTTCGACCCTCGCCTCGAGCTCCGTCCAGCGCAGGCCCGCCGTCGGCTCGACGGACCATGTCCGGGCCTCGCCGAAAACGGTATCGCCGCCGAGATCTCGCTCGTAGGCCGTGAAGAATGCGCCGGCCGACAGCGTCGTCGTGGTGATCTCCAGTCCGATCTCGTGATCGAGGACGTCCTCGTCCTGGCTGGTTCGGACATACTGCCCGTCGACATAGACGCCCCAGCGGCCGTTGGTGGCCTCGACATTGCCCATCATGACGAAGTCGAGGTGCCGAAAGACGTCGGAGAAGGGAATATCGACATCGGTCTCAAAGCCGGCGAGCGCGCCGTCGCCCACCAGCGAGGCGGCCCAGGCATAGGGGCTGACGATGACCGTCCAGCCGTCCGCCATCCTCCCGCCGGCCGGCGCGGGTTCGGCGGCCCCTGCGCCGGTTGGCAGGCTGCAGCCGACGGCGACAAGCAGCATCCCCAGCCGCAGCCAACGCTGACGCCGGCCCGCGCTCACGCCCCCAATCCATTCTTGTAGACGAGCCCGTCCTTCATGATGATCTTGAAGTTCGCATCTGGGTCGGCGACGAGGTCGATGTCATCGGTCGGATCCCCATCGACAAGGAGGAGATCGGCGAGGGCCCCCGGCTCCACGACACCGAGCCTGCCGGGATAGGGGGAGCGCAGACCGGACATGCCGAGAAGTTCGGCATTGGTGCCTGTCGCCATCTTCAGGATCTCGATCGGGCTGTACCAGCGCTTCATCTTCGCCAGTTGCGCGCCTTGCCGCGTCGTCAATTGCGCGTCGAACAGCGTGTCGGTCCCCCAGGCCGTCTTCAGCCCGTGCTTCTTCGCCAAGGCGAAGGCGGTGTCGGTGCCGCGCGACATCTGGATCTGTTTGGCCCGATTGGGCGAACCCTCCGGTTGCGGGTTGGCATCCGCGTCGTCGAGGAAGGGCTGGGCAGACAGCCAGACCGCCTTCTCGGCCATGATCGCCGCGGTCTCGTCGTCCATCAGCTGTCCGTGCTCGATACAGCGCACGCCGCTGCGGACCGCCATCTGGATGGCCCGCGGCGTGTAGGCGTGGACGGCGACATAGGTGCCCCAGTTCTCGGCCGCATCGACCGCGGCCCGGAACTCCGGCTCGGTGTACTGGCTGACGTCGAGAGGGTCGTAGTTCGACGCGACGCCGCCGCCCGCGGACAGCTTGATCTGGCTGGCGCCTAGCATCAGCTGCTCGCGCACCCGCTTCAACACCTGGTCGACCCCGTCGGCGATCATGCCGCCACCGACGACCTCGCCATGGCTGAGCGGTGCGTCGGAGGCAGCCGGCACCTCGTAGGGCAGCCGGAAATCACCATGGCCGGAGGTTTGTGAGATCATCGCGCCCGACGGCCAGATGCGCGGGCCACGGACCAGTCCGGTATCGATCGCCCGCTTCAGGCCGAAGCTTGGCCCGGCCATGTCGCGAATGGTGGTGAAGCCGCGCATCAGCGTCTTCTCGGCCTCGTCCGCCGCGACGAGATTGATGTAGCCGACATCCGCCGTCATCAGCGTCGGGAGGCTGATCGCCGCCATCATCGCGTGCCAGTGGTTGTCGATCAGCCCCGGCATCAGCGTCCGCCCGCCGCCGTCGATGATAAGGTCATCCGGCCCGGCCACCCGCTCGCCGGCCTCGACCGACAGGATCGTGTTTCCGGCGACGACCACCGTGATGCCGTCGCGGAGCCGATCCGACACCCCGTCGAACAGCCTGATGTTCCGGAAGACGACCGGCCCGGACGGCGCCGCCGGGGACCGGGCACGGGCCTCCCCCGCCCCGAACGCCGAAGCCGCCAGGACGGCGCCCGCCCCCGAGAGGACCGAGCGGCGCGAAAGCCGCTGCGTCAGCAGACCATTGATCCGCGCAAAGCCCGGCTGCTGGCAAAGACATCCTCCGAAAAGGCCCGCATTCCCATCGCCCGGCGCACAATGGAACATGGCATCCTCCGCCTGTTTCGTATGCTTTCCATTGTATATATATTATTATTAAACCGCAGAGACCGTATCAGAGCCAGAGTATCGACAGCAACAACCGAATCGACTGGCGAAATACACGCTGATCTGGCGAGGAATACAGCTGAAGGGCAATATCTCATTCCCTGGCGCTGCATTTCTTGAGCACCGACAAGTGCCCCGCTTCCCCGAGGCCACCAGGCCTGCCGGCGTCTTTTTTCGCTATTGAGACGAGAGCCAGTCCGCAGGAAAGTCGGACGCGGTTTGACGGCGCAACGAACTTTGCCGAGGCGGCCCATGCATTGCGGGCGTCGTAGCGGCGGACGGTCGCATTTCGCGGACAGAACGTTGGATTGCCTCAAAGCAGCGTTTAAGGGTACCGGGAACGCCTTCGCGCCTGCGGCGGAGGCTTCGATCAACCCGGCAAGAGGCCTTGCGTGACGTCATCTCCCCCGCTGTCCGACGCCCCATCCGGCAAGGATGAGCCGGCACTGTCGAAGGACCCGGCATCGACGCAAGCCGGCGCTTCAGCCCAGCGGGTCGCCGAGCTCGAGAGAAGCGAAGCAGCGCTTCGCCAGGCGTTCGACCGGGCCGAGGCGGCGCGCGAAAAGGCGAGCGCCGCGCGGGACAGGGAGAGCGCCTGGGCGCGGGAGCTTGCGCGGCGGGCGAGCGAGGCCGTCAAGCGCGCGAACGAGGCCGCGCTGCGCACCCAGAATGCCGAAAGGCAGATCGAGCGGCTGACGCATGAAAGCGCCGACCGCCAGATGGAGGTTGCCAGCCTTGCGGCAGCGCTGAGCGCGGAGCAGGCGGCAACCGCGGCCGTCAGGGCCGAGCGCGATGCCGTGCTGACGTCGACGTCGTGGCAGGTGCTGACGCACGTGCTCCGGCTGGCGTCGCGCGTGCCGTCACCGGTACGGTGGCACGGTCGCCGCGTCCTCAAGGCACTCTGGTGGGCGGCGACCCCGTGGAAGACGCGCCAGCGCCTCGCGCTCCTGCGCCAGCGCGGGGAGCCGCACGGCCTGCCGGGGGAACTGATGGAGACGCTGGCGCCGCTGTTCGCCCCCGCCGATCCCGACAACCAGGCCTACCAGGACTGGATCCAGCTGTTCGAGACGCTTGGTGACCGCCCGGCCGAACCTCTGGTCGATGCGGACGGCGCCACCGTGCTGCGGTTCAGCATTCTCGTTCCGGGCGCCGCGTCCGACGGCGCGCCCGCCGACGAGGGCGCGCTTGCCGCCACGATCGCCTCGCTGACGGGCCAGCTCTTCGCCGACTGGGAATGTCTCGTCGCCACGCCCGAAAATGCCGCGGCGATCGCCGAAGATGGAAGAATCAAGCGCGTGACGATCCCCGCCTCGGCCAGCCGGGGAGCGGTTCTCGCCGCCTTGGCCGGAGAGGCACGCGGCCGTTTCGTCACCGTCCTCGACCCCGGCGACCGGCTTGCGCCGGGCGGTCTTGCGGCGGTCGCCGCGGTGGCCGACGGCAGGCCCGACATCGCCGCCGTCTACGGCGACGAGGACGAGATGTCGGCCGGCGGCGGCCGCAGCCGGCCGCAGTTCAAGCCGTCCTTCTCGCCGCAGCTGCTGCAGGCCTACAACTATTTCGGCCGGGGAACTTTCCTGGCGCGGACCGCCGTTGCCGCAGCCGGCGGTTTTCGGCCGAGCGATTCAGCCGGGGCGGAATGGAGCCTGAACCTCCGGCTGGCAGATCGCACCGAGACAGGCGGCGAGGCGATCTTGCGGGTTCCGCAGGTTTTCTGCCACCGCGTTCCCGGCAGCGACCGGGACCGCCCGGCGCCGGAGAGCATCGCGGCCGCGGACCACCGCGCGGTGCTTCGGGGTTACTGGCAAGGGCTCGGCATCGACGGGCCGGAGGTCGAGACGCAGCCCGACGGGACCCAGCGCTCGTCCTGGGCTGTTCCCGACGCGCCGCTGGTCTCGGTGATCATTCCGAACCGCAACAATGCCGAAATGCTGCAGCGTTGCGTCCGCGGCCTTCTCGACGAAACCGCCTATCAGCGGCTCGAGATCATCATCGTCGAGAACAATTCCTACGATGCGGCGCTCTTCGATCTCTATACCGAGCTCGAGCGCGACGAGCGGGTGCGCGTCGTCACCTTCAGCGGCGCCTTCAACTATTCGGCCGTCTGCAACCGCGGCGCCCGTGAAGCCCGCGGCGACTTGCTGCTCTTTCTCAACAACGACATCGAGGTGGTCGATAGCGGCTGGCTTGGCGAACTGGTGCGCGTGGCGAGCCTTCCCAGCGTCGGCATCGTCGGCGCCAAGCTGCGCTATCCCACCGGCGAACTTCAACATGCCGGCGTCGGTGTCGGCATCCACCTCTTCGCGCTGCTGTCGTACAAGGCGGACGAAAGCGCATGGGGCCCGTTCGGTTCGACCAACCAGACCCGCAACTGGCTGGCCATCATGGGCGCCTGCCAGATGGTGCGGCGCGTGGTCTTCGACCGCGTCGGCGGCTTCGACGAGGCCTACCGCATCGCCAACAGCGATGTCGCCCTCTGCCTGCGCGCGCACCGCGCCGGCTGGCGGACCGCCTATACGCCGTTCGCCGTCCTCACCCATCACGAGGGTGCCAGCCGCGGGCACGAGAACCCGATGGAGGACATGGCCCGCTCGGCGCATGAGGTGCGGCGCCTCGGTGCGGACGAGGATCCCTTCCTGCATCTCGCTCTCAGCCCGCACCAGCCGGCGATTGCGCTTCGCCAGCCAGGCGAGCCGGACATCCGCGACAATCTGAAGGCCATCGTCGCGCGTCTCCTGTCGGAACACCCGCTGCGGGATACCGAGCTCGACCTCTACGATCTCGCCGAGGTCCAGGCGGCGACGGAGCTGCCCTCGGCTTCGCTCCTCTGGCCGCCGCAACCGATGGCGGCCATCGCGGACCATTGGGGCGCGGTACGCTGGATCATCGATCTCCTGCGCACGCGGCCGGATCTGCGCCAGCGGTTTCCAAAGGCCCTCAGCGGAGGCTCACAAGGCGCGTTTGCCCGCTGGCTCGAAGCAGAGGGCGCCGTCCAGCTTCACCTGCCGGGCGAGGCGCGTCGTCACGTCGCCGATGCCGTCGGTGGCAACCCCGGCGCCGCCTGCCTCAGCACCTATTTCCACCGCGGCGATCTCCGGGCGGCCTATCCGCTCGGCCTCGTCCCGGCCGGCCAGAAGGGGCTGGCCGTCTGGCTGCTACGACACGGCGGCGACGAGGCCGGACTGCGTCTCGAGGAAATCTGGTGGTTCCTGATGGCGACAGCGGAGGATCCGGCGGCTGCCCTCGTCACGACCTACCGCTTCACCCCGGCCTGGCAGCAGGCGCACCCTGCCGGCTTGACGCGGTTCGGCGCCGACGCCTTCGCCTTCTGGCTGTCTGAGCGGTATCTGATCCCATCCTCGGCGTCCTGGCTGCGGCCCGAACATTGGCTACCAGGCCTGACGCCGAGCGAGGAGCTGAGGCTTGCCTACTATGCCCGCCCGGACTGGCAGGCGGCGCATCCGAACGCCTTCGCGACCCCTGAGAGCGCGGCGGCACTCCTTGCCTGGCTCAGCGGCGGCAATGGATCCCTGGACGCGGGGCTGGCCTCGTGGTGTGCCGATCGCGCCGGCGACGGCACGGCGGCAGAACTCGCGCTTCCCGGTGCGAATATCCTAGGGCACTTCTGTTACCCGTCGGGCCTCCGCGTCTCGGCGGAATCCCTGACGGGGGCGGTCGCCGTCGGCGGCGGCGGGGTGTCGCAGCGCGACCTCCGCACCACCTTGCGCGACGAGCCGTACCACGACAGTTTTGGGGGCCTTGAAGCCTACGACGTCACCATCATCCATGCCCAGCCGGACCCGCATTTCGTCGGAGCCTACGAGGTGGCGGATCTGGCGGAGCGCTCGCCGAAACCCTACCGGATCGGCTACTGGTACTGGGAGTTCGACGAGGTGCCGGCGCACTGGGCCGAGCGCGCCTCGACGGTCGACGAGGTCTGGGCGGCGACCGAGTTCGTCGCCGGCGCCTTGCGGAAGACCCTGACGGTCCCGGTCCAGACGCTGTTCCCCGGCGTCCGCCTGGCGCCGTTCCAGGTGCGCCCGCGCGACGCTTTCGGCGTGCCGGGCTGGCGCGAGGGACGCTTCACCTTCCTCTTCTCGTTCCACATGAGCAGCATCATGGAACGCAAGAACCCGCTCGGCCTCATCCGCGCCTTTCGCCAGGCGTTCGATCCGTCCGAACCGGTCGACCTCATCCTGAAGACCACCACCAACGGCTATGAGGGCAGCGAAGTCGGCGAACTCCTGCAGGCCATCGAGGGCGCCAATATCCACATCATCGACCAGACCTTCACGGCGGACGAGACGCTGTCGCTGACCGAGGCCTGCGACGCCTACGTGTCGCTGCACCGGAGCGAGGGCCTCGGACTGACGATGGCCGAGGCGATGATGCTCGGCAAGCCGGTGATCGCCACGCGATATTCCGGCAATCTCGACTTCATGACGGACGAGAACAGCCTGCTGGTCGACTGCGATATCGTGCCGCTCGGCCGCGACATTCCGCCTTACGAGGCGTCCTACCACTGGGCCGAGCCCTCGACGGACCATGCCGCCGGATTGATGCGCGAACTCTACGACAACCCGGCAAGGGCGGCCGCACTCGGCGCGAGGGCGAGAGCCGACGCCCAGGATCACCTGTCCGTCGAGGCCGCCAGCGTGCGGATTCTCGAACGCCTCGAGGCCATCCAGGCAAGCCGGTCATCGCACTCCGCCTGAGAGGGCTCCGCTCTTCCAGCGCTGCCGGGCGCTCTGTCTTTTGGGATCCAGGGCAGCCGACTGCCGCGCCGTCGCGGCAGACAAAGCCGCCGGTCGGAAAGCCCGGGGCGCTTACTGCATTGACCCGTTCAATGCCGCCGGAGATAAGGCCGCAATTCGTCGCTCGGTGGGACCATCATGCCGCTACCCGTATCTTCGTCCGCGACGCCGGTGACGGTTCTCGTCCACATCCACTACCCCGAGATCTGGCGGGAGATGTCGGACCTAATCGCCCGGCGCCTGCGGCTTCCGTTCCATCTGGTGATGACCACGTCGCGCCCGATGGACGATCTCGCGGTACCGGAAACGCCGCATCTCCTTTCCCACCGCCTCATCATGGTGGAGAACCGGGGACGCGACATCCTGCCGTTCCTGCGGGCGCTCGCCGAGACCGAGGATTTTGGGATCGGCCTGAAGCTGCACACCAAGAAGTCGCCGCAGCGGGCCGATGGTGCGCAATGGCGGGCCGAACTGCTGGATTCCCTCTTGCCATCACCAGAAGGCACCGAGGCGATCGTCGCCCGGATCTCCGGTGATCCGCGGATCGGCTTCGTCACACCCTCGGGCTTCTGCCTGCCGGTAAAGCCCTGGATCCTCGTCAACGGACCGGCGATGCAGCGAACCATGTCGGTGGTTGGCGACGGCCTCACCGATGCGGACATGGAGGGCGCCTATTTCGCCGCGGGCAGCATGTTCTGGTTTCGCCGTCCCGCTCTGGCGGCACTGGCGGATAAGGGGCTTCCGCCGCTCTTCGAGGCGGAGGAAGGGCAGCTCGACGGGACGATGGCGCATGGCATGGAGCGGCTGTTTCCAGTCGAGGCGCGGCGCCAGGGATTCCTCAGCATCGCGATGCCGGTCCTCATGGCCTCCGGCCCGGACACCCCGGAACCGAGCCTCATGGCGGCGACGCAGGCCCATACCGAAGAGCCGAACTTCCTGTTCCCCGCGCCCTACGTGTCACCGGCCTCGGCCGCCTTTGCCCCGCCGCCATCGGCGGTACCGATGCGGGTCCGCATTTTCCGTTTCCTTGCTCCTGCCTACCGTGCGCTTCCCGCGCCCTTTCGGCGTCTCCTCAAGAAGCTGGCCGGTCGCTGACCGGAAGGCGCGCGGCGATCAGAGCTTGCGGGCGGCGGTTTCGGGCAAGGCCGCATGGATTTCGGCCAGACGCGTCTCGACGATCCGGCCGACATTCGCCGGACCGTATCGTTCTTCGATAAAGGCCTGTCCGGCCTTGGCCTTCGACGCTGCCTCCTGCGGATCGGCGACGACGCGGACCATCGCCGCCGCGCAAGCCGCCTCGTCCGGATCGGCCCAGACCTGTCCCTCGGCATAGACATAGTCGTCGGGCCCCACCCGCTTCAGGCGGAAGGAGACGGGATAGCCGGTATCGTCGCGCAGAAATTCCGTATTGCCGGAATAGTTCGTGGCGATGACGGGCTTGCCCATCGCCATGGCCTCCGCCATTCCGAGGCCAAAGCCCTCGGCGCGGTGCAGCGACACGTAGCAATCGGCGGCGTTCATCAAGGCGAACATGTCGGAACGCGACAGCGACTGGTCGATGATCCGGATCCGGCGGTCATGCCGCGCGGCGGCGAGGAGCGCTTCCTTGATCTCCGGGAAATGGCCCTCCGCGCCCGTCGACTTGACGATCAGGCCGACGCGGCTGGACGGATCGGGAAAGGCCTTTCGGAACGCCCGCACCACCGCCAGCGGGTTCTTGCGCTGCGGAAACGAATAATAG
Organism: Mesocryomonas fontinalis; assembly: GCF_055730125.2. NCBI lineage: Bacteria > Pseudomonadati > Pseudomonadota > Alphaproteobacteria > Hyphomicrobiales > Aurantimonadaceae > Mesocryomonas > Mesocryomonas fontinalis. Next base: position 218,664 of record NZ_JBUZWG020000007.1, read on the forward strand.
TCGAAGGAGAACAGGAAGTACCGGCGATCGTCCTCGAGCTCGAACCGGGTTCGGCCATCGCTCTCCACCTCCGGCAGCATGACGCAAGGCGGGACCACCGTGATGGTCTTGTCGAAGATCGTCCGGAAGCTCTCGGCCACGAAGTCGTTGGGCGCCCAGATCTCGTCCACGGCCTCGAGTTTCGGACGCCAGCTTTCCGGCGCCTTTCCAAGTTCCCAATAGGTGCGCAGGACATTGTAGCTGCGATCGAAATGCAGCGCGCTGATGTTGTCGAAGACGGTCGCGAGTTCGTCGGGCGTCACCTCGATGACGTTGACGGCATGGGCGCGGTTCAGGTCGTAGCGCTCGGGCATGTAAGGGCCCGCGCGACGTCCCTCCACGCCGATGCCGAAGGGATAGATCGAGAACGGCGTGCCGGTCTTCGAGAGGGCCAGCGCCATGCCGCGCAGGGACTGCCCCAGCCCCAGCTGCGCATCGATGTAGCCGACCAGCAGCGCCGAGCCGGCGAGCGGCGCGATGCGGCGGCGGTAGACGTCGAGGGCGGACTGCCCCGTCCGCCTCAGGCGGTTGCCGGCCCCTTGCCGCAGACGGACCACCCTGTCCGAGCGAGACCGCAGGAAGTGTCCGAGTTCGCCGAGCGTCGCCCGGCTGGCATTGCCGAAGCCCTGCTCCTCCCAGAGCGTCCCAAGCTGCAGCGTCAGGCGTCCCGCGGTCTGGACCCGGCGCGCGGCGAGGCCGCTGAGACGCCGGGCCATGAGGGAAGAGGTCCCGGCCTGCTCGCCATCGAGGGCGATGGCCTGCACCAGCGGCTGGCGGCGCCTCAGGCTTTCGACGATGGCACTGGGATCGCGCGTCTGGAGCTCCGACAGAGCTTGCCGCAGCGCCATCGCCGTATGGCGCAGCGTATGCCGGTTGCGGACCGCGTAGAGCCCGCGCTCGCCGATCTGTCTGCGCTCGGGAAGGCCGAGACCAAAGCTTTCTTCCAGCTGGCGCGACAGCCCGTCGGAATACGCATCCGCCGGCCCCTGTTCCGCTGAAGCCTTGCCGAGCGCATCGCCCGCCGAGAAGGCGAGCCCCCCTTCGAAGGCGAGTTCGCCGAGCGCTCCGTCACGGCTGAACAGGCACGGCACCCCGCAGGCCTCGGCCTCGATGACGGTCATGAAGGCGTGATCGGCGCTCTCGCTGGCGATCGCGAAGTCGACGCTCCGGAAGATCTGCGCCCTTTCCTGCTGGCTGAGCGGCGAAAGCGTCTGGTAGACGTCGATCCGCTCGGCTTCGAAACACCCAATCTCGAAACTCGACCAGCGATAGCTGCTGTCCGGCTTGGCGAGCTGTCCGGTCAAAAGGCCCGGCCCCATCATGACCAGTCGTGCCGACTTTCCATCCGCCACAAAGCGGCGCCATGCCGCCAGGATGGCCTCTGCGGACCGACGCTCTCCGGCGCCGAGAACGGCGAGATAAGTCGGTTCGTCGAAGAAACGGACTGCCGGGCCCGACGGGTGGAAGATGTCCGTCTCGACCCCGCGTGGGATGTGGAAACTGTTGGCGAACCCTGCGTCGGCAAAGGCATCCCGCATCCGGCTCGAGGCGGCGAAGACGGCGCGGTAGCGGTCCTTATGGGCAAGCCAGCCCTCGGGAAGGCTATCGGCCTCGAAGCTGGTGTAGAGGTAGTCGCTGGTGTCCGCGTCCGCATCGGACAGGACGAGCTCCGGCTTACTCTTGTCGAGCAGCCCGAAGCGCCTGAGGTAGGAATGCAGCAGCCCGGTGCGGACATCCTTCTCTTCCTGTGACCGCGGGTCCGGCTCGGCCAGGTGGACGCCGAGGCCGAGATGCTTCTCGGCGAAGTAGAGCTTGTTCTTGGCGATGTAGTCGGCCTTGCGGGCCAGCTTCTCCTGGTTGAAGGTCGAGCTCGAGAAATGGTCGATCTGCGCGGCCGGGAGGTAGGCACAGCTGTAGCCCGCCTGCCGAAGGCGGAACCCGAAATCGGCATCCTCGTGGTAGAAGCCGAACTCGTCGTCGAGAAATCCGATCTCGTCGATCACCGAAAGTCGGACGAGCGCGCAGGTCAGCTCGCAAAAATCGGACTCGAGGCGCATCGCCGCCCCCTCGGCGGGGTGGGTATCGTGGAAGAAGTCAACCCGGTCGAGGTTCCAGAAGACCCTGTAGGACAACGGCGCGTCGTCGCTGTTTTGCTCGATGATGTTCTGCGAGGGCGCAACGATGCCGAGCCGCGGATCGCTTTCCATCTCCGCCAGCATCTGGCCCATCACGTCGGTGCGGAACACGATGTCGTTGTTGGAGACGCAGACATAGTCGAGGCCGCGGCTCCGGGCCAGATCGGCGCCGATGTTGCAGGCCTGCGTATAGGTATGGGGATGGCCGAGCTGGACGATCTCGACCCCGGCTGCCGCGCACACAGCCTCAGTCGTATCGGTGCTGCCCTGGTCGAGGACGACGATGCTGGACGGTGCGAAGCGCAGCGTCGGCAGCATCCGCTCCAGCAGGCTGCCGCCCTCGATCGACGGAATGACCATCAGAATCTTGTGCGACGGATTTGCCATGTACAATCGCTTCCTGCCTCGGAGCCGCCCGAGAGATTGACCGTGCCGGGACGGCGTCGGAAGACATCTGGACCGGCGGTCCGATATATCCAGCTACGGATCGGCGCAAGTGTGCCTCGCGCCCGCCGTAAGCACCTTTCAGAGAGGGCGGTTCAGAGAGGGCGGTCCGCTGCCCGCCAATGGTCCAGCACATCGCGCAGCGTCGTCTCGAAGGGGATGCTCGGAGACCAGCCGAGAAGCGCTTGCGCGCGGGCGCCGTCGCCAACCGCGCGCGCGATCTCGTTGGCGCGCATCCGCGCCGGATCCTGGGTGACGGTGATCGCCTGCGGGCTCATCGCCAGGAGCGCCTCCAGGACGGTTGAGATCCGGCGCGCGGTGCCGCTGGCGAGATTGATCGCGATCCCCTGCGGCAGGCTTTTGGGCGAAAGCGCCGCCAGCGCATAGGCCTTCACCACGTCCCGGACGTCGAGGAAGTCGCGCTCCGCCGCCAGATCGCCGACCGCCAGGACCGGCGGCTGCCGGCCCTTCTCGATCTCGGCGATCTGACGTGCGAAAGCCGAGACGACATAGGCGTCGGTCTGCCCGGGACCGGTGTGGTTGAAGGGCCGAAAACGCACCGTGTCGAGCCCGCTGCCGGCCATCTGCCCGAGCAGCAGATCGGCCGAGGCCTTGGTGACGCCGTAGAGGGTGGTTGGCTCGAGCGGCGCGCTCTCGGTCAGGCCGTCGGGGAAATGATTGAAGCTCCGGCCATAGGCTTCCGAGCTGCCGGCGAACACCAGCCGCGTCCGCGGCGAGCAGGCCAGGATCGCCTCTGCCAGGTTCAGGGTGCCGGTCAGGTTGACGTCGAATGCCGCGCGGGGATCGCGGCGCGCCTCGGCGGGCGCCGCAATGGCGGCCAGATGCACCACGCAATCGGGCTGCAGCTCCGTCAGCGTCGTCCGGATCAGGCCGGTGTCGCCAAGACCCTGGACGCCCGGCGGAAAGAACGGCACCGCTGCCACGCCGAGTTCGGCAAAGTGGCGCATCAGCCAATGCCCGACAAAGCCGGACGCGCCAGTGACCGCCACGCGGGGTTTCGTCAAGCTCGCTCTCCGTCGACGGCTTCTAGGGCAACAGGCGCGACCATGCGGGACGCGGCCTGCAGCTTCAAGGCCGAAGGCGCTTCAGGTCGGCGTCGACCATTTCCGTGATCATCTCTTCCAGCGTCGTCTTCGACTGCCAGCCGAGCTTGTTCCGGGCCTTGGTCGGATCGCCCAGGAGCACGTCCACCTCGGCCGGCCGGAACAGTTTCTCGTCGATCACCAGATGATCGTCCATGGCGAGCCCCGCATGCTGGAAAGCGATGCGGCACATGTCGCGCACGGTGACCGTCCGCCCGGTGGCGATGACATAGTCGTCCGGCTCGTCCTGCTGCAGCATCAGCCACATCGCCTCGACATAGTCGCGCGAATGGCCCCAGTCGCGCTTGACGTCGATATTGCCGAGGCGAAGCTCGCTCGCAAGGCCGAGCTTGATGCGCGCGACACCGTCCGTGACCTTACGGGTGACGAATTCAAGACCGCGGAGCGGCGACTCGTGGTTGAAGAGGATGCCGCTCGAGGCATGGATGCCGAAGCTCTCGCGGTAGTTGATGGTGATCCAGTGCCCGTAGAGCTTGGCGACGGCATAGGGCGAGCGCGGATAGAACGGCGTCGTCTCCGACTGCATCGGCTCCTGGATGAGGCCGTACATCTCCGAGGACGACGCCTGGTAGAAGCGGGCCCCGGGGCATTCCAGCCGGACCGCCTCCAGGACGTTGGTGACGCCGAGGCCGGTGACGTTGCCGGTGAGGATCGGCTGCTGCCAGGAGGATTTCACGAAGGACTGGGCCGCCAGATTGTAGACCTCGTCGGGCGCCACCTCGCGCACCGTCCGGATGAGGCCGGAAAGATCGAGCAGGTCGCCGTCGAGGAGATGCACCCGGTCGGCAACGCCCAGCCATTTCAGGCGCACATCGTTGACTTCCGAGGTGCTCGAGCGCCGGACCAGCCCATACACCTCGTATCCCTTGTCCAGGAGGAGTTGCGAGAGGTAGGCGCCGTCCTGACCGAGAATGCCGGTCACCAAGGCTTTTTTTGTCATGGAAATCACACTTTTGGAACTGCGCGGGACCGCCGCTGCATCGACTTGCGATGCAGCGTACGATGAAGCCTCAAGCTGGCTATGCTTCACCAAGCCTGAAGATGATGTCTGCATCTAGGCAAGCCGAAAGGTGAAGGCAATCGCTGATTCCACTGGGCGCGCACACCCCGCACGGCACTGCCCGAAGCCGACGCCACGCCCTTGGGCGCCGGCACAACTGGCCAGCACAACTGGCCGGCAGCAGCGCCCAAGGCAAACGCCCTTCAGGGTAGCAGTGCGGCAGCGGCATTTCGCTCGCTGGCAGCCAGCGGCGTGGTGCGAGCGGCTCGACGGGCAATGTTGGCAAGCCGCCGCATCGACTACGCTTTCGCCGTGGTCGACGTCGGCTTGCCGGCGTCGCGGCGGTCAGAAGCCGAGCGCCATGCCGTCCTTGCGGCTGTCGGAGCCGCCCTCGAGAAGGTGATCGCCGATGCGGATCGCCTGGCTGCCGCCGATCGGGCTCGCCGCGGTGGTCAGGACATGGCCGCGGGCGGCGAGATCGGCGCGGGTCGCCTCGCCGATGCCGGGCTCGAGGTCGAGCGTGCCGGCATGGGCGAAGCTGCGCGGCTCGTCCATCGCCGCCTGCGGATCGAGGCCGCGGTCGAAGAGGCCGGAGAGGAAGGCGGCATGCCCGGTCGCCTGGTACTGGCCGCCCATCACGCCGAACGGCATCATCGTGCGCCCGTCCTTCGACACCATGCCGGGAATGATGGTGTGCATCGGCCGCTTGCGCGGGGCGATCGCGTTGGGATGGCCTTCGATCAGCCGGAAAGAAGCGCCGCGGCTGTGGAAGAGCACGCCGGTCGCCGGGTCGAGCCGGCTCGACCCGAAGCCATGGAAGATCGAGTTGATGAACGAGATCGCATTGCCGGCGGCGTCGACGACGCTGAGGTAGATCGTGTCCTCGTGCTCGGGCTCGTCCCACAGCGCCGGCGGCAGCGCCCGGTCCATCTTGATCCGCGCCCGCAGCGCGGCGATCGTCCGCTCCGAGAGCAGCGTCTCGGCGACGCCCTCGCAATGATCGCTGTCGCCGATCAGCGCGTCGCGGTGGTGGTAGCCGAGCTTCGTCGCCTCGGCGAGGAGATGGATGCGGTCGGCCTCGCCCATGCCGGCGACGTCGAAGCCCTCCATGATCTTCAGGATGACCAGCGCGACGAGCCCCTGCCCGTTCGGCGGGCACTCGTGCACGGTGAAGCCGCGATAGTCGGCCGAGATCGGCTCGACCCAGTTCGCGCCATTAGTTCCGGCGGCAAAATCCTCGACCGTATGCAGGCCGCCGAGCGAGCGGAGATGCGCGACCATCTTCGCCGCGGTGTCGCCTTCGTAGAAGCCGGCAGCACCCTTTTCGGCGATCTCCGCCAGACGCTCGGCGAGCAGCGGCTGGGCGAAGCGGTCGCCGGCCGCAGGCGCCTTGCCGCCCGGCAGGAAGTGCGCGGCCGCATGGACGTCGCCGGCCGGCGTCGCGACGGTGTTCGCCCAGTCCATAGCGACGCGCGGCGTCACCGGAAAACCGTCGCGGGCATAGGAGATCGCCCGGGCGAACAGCGCCGAGAGCGGCCGCGAGCCGTGGTCGGCGTGCAGCCGGCACCAGGCCGAGATCGCGCCGGGGACCGTCACCGAATGCGGGCTGGTCTGCGGGATCTCGTCGGTGAGCCCGGCCGCCTTCAGGGCGGCGACGGTGGCGGCCGCCGGTGCCCGGCCGGAGCCGTTCAGCGCGGTCACCGCCCCGCCCGCCGGGGCATAGAGCGCAAAGCAATCGCCGCCGATGCCGGTCATCAGCGGGTCGACGACGCACTGCACCGCCACCGCCGCGATCGCCGCGTCCACCGCGTTGCCACCACCCTGCAGCACTTCGAGGCCGGCCGCCGTCGACAGCGGGTGCGAGGTCGCGATCATCGCCGTCGAGGCATAGGTCGTCGGGCGGCGGGCGGAGAAGAAGTCGAACATGGGGGAAAGGCTTTCGGGCTGCTCAGGAAAGGGGATGGTAGCAGGCGGCGGCGCGTCCGGGAACGCGCTGCACCAGCGCCGGGTCGTCGGCATGGCAGTCGGCCTGGACGTAGGCGCAGCGGCCGGAGAAGCGGCAGCCTCTCGGCAGGTCGAGCGGGCTTGGAATCTCGCCCGGCAGCGGATCGGTGATCGGCTGGAAGAACTCCGGCGAGGCATGGCGTAGCGCCAGCGAATAGGGATGCGCGGGCGCCGCCAGCACGGCATTGGTCGGGCCGGTCTCGACGATGCGGCCGAGATACATGATGGCGATCTCCTCGCAGAGATAGCTGGCGACGCCGAGATCATGCGTGATGAAGAACAGCGTCAGCCCCATCTCCCGCTGCAGCTTGCGCAGGAGGTTGAGGAGCTGGGCCTGGGTCGAGACGTCGAGGCCGGACACCGCTTCGTCGGCGACGAGCACCGACGGGTTCGAGGCAAGCGCCCGGGCGATGGCGACGCGCCGCACCTGCCCGCCCGAGAGCGCGGCCGGGTAGCGCGCGGCGACCTCGGCGGCAAGGCCGACGCGGCCGAGCAGTAGCGCGACCCGGGCCTCGATCTCGTCCGCTCGGCAGATGGCGAAATGGCGCAGCGGCTCGGCGATGAGCGCGCCGACGGTCATCCGCGGATTCAGCGAGCCGCGGGCGTCCTGGTAGATCATCGCGACGTCGCGGGCGAAGTCCGGTCCCGCCGCCCGCATCTCGGTCACCGCCTTGCCTTGGTAGAGCGCGAGGCCCTGCGACGGCTCGGTGAGGCCGAGGAGGACGCGCAGCAGCGTCGACTTGCCGGACCCGCTCTCGCCGACGAGCGCGACGCTCGCCCCGCGTCGAATGCTAAGGCGCACCCCGTCGAGCGCGGCAAGGTTCTGCTGCCGTCGCCTCAGGAAGCCGGCCGGGCGGGTGACCTGGTAGACCTTCTCGACGTCGAGAAGCTCGAACAGCGGCGGCCCTTCCGGGAAGGGCGCTGTCTGCGTCGGGAGCGGTGCGGCAAGGGCGGTCATTGCGGGTTCCAGCAGGCGAGCGATCGGCCGTCGACCTCGGCGAGCGGCGGGCGCTCGGCGGCGCAGCGCGGCAGGACGGCGGGGCAGCGGCTGGCGAAACGGCAGCCGGACGGCATCGCATCGTAGCTCGGAACGCCGCCTTCCGGCGGCTCGAGTTCGGTCGTGCCGATCTCCAGCACGCAGGACTTCAGCAGCCGTGTATAGGGATGCCGCGGATGCTCCAGCACGGTGCGGCAGTCGCCGGCCTCCATCACCTGTCCGGCATAGAGCACGACGATCCGGTCGCAGGACTGGCTGGCGAGCGCCAGATCGTGCAGCACGAAGATGCAGCTCGCGCCGCGCGCCTTGGTCTGGTCGAGGATCAGCCGGACGATCTGCGCCTGGATCGTCACGTCGAGCGCCGAAGTCGGCTCGTCGGCGAACAGCAGGTCCGGATTGCAGGCGAGCGCGATCGCCACCATCACCCGCTGCTGCATGCCGCCGGAAAGCTGATGCGGGAAGGCGGAAAGGCGCGCGGCGGCGTCGTTGATGCCGACATCCTCGAGGAGCGCGACGGCCCGCAGCCGCGCCGCGCGGCGGTCCAGACCGAGATGGCGGCGCAAGACCGAAATGAGCTGGCTGCCGACGGTATAGCAAGGGTTCAGCGCCGATCCGGCGTCCTGAAAGACCATCGACAGGCGCCGTCCGCGCAGCTTCGCCCAGCCCTTCTCCTTCAGCGTCACGAGGTCCGGCACGTCGTCGAAGCGGGCGCGACCCTCGATCTCGGCCTCGCCGCGTCCGAGGAGCCCCATCAGCGCGATGGCGATGGTCGACTTGCCGGCGCCGCTCTCGCCGACCAGCGCCAGCGTCTCGCCGCGCCCGACGGTGAGCGATACCGCATCGAGAATGCGCTTGCCGCCCCGGTGCAGCGTCAGCCCCTCGACCTCGAGCAAGGCCTCGGCGCTTGACGCTGCGATCACCGGGGCGACGGGGGCGGAAGCGTGGAGGGTCACGGCGGCGTTCATCGGGCGCTCCGGAGTTTTGGATCGAACTCCTCGCGCACGCCGTCGCCGACGATCGAGAGGGCGATGAGGAGCAAGGCCAGCGCCAGGCCCGGCATGCCCGACATCCAGGCCGCGAAGGAGACGAAGCCGCGGCCCTCGGCGATCATCAGCCCCCAGTCGGGCGTCGGCGGGGTGACGCCGATGCCGAGAAAGGAGAGCGAGGACGAGACGAGGATCGCCTCGGAGACGCGGATCGTCACCTGCACCAGCAGCGGAAACAGGACGTTCGGCAGGATGTGGCGAAGGATGACGGTGTGGCGCGGAATGCTCATCAGGCCGGCGGCCTCGACGAAGAGCTGCACCTTCACCTGCAGCACGTCGGAGCGCACGGTGCGGGCGAACGGCCCGATCAGCGAGAAGCCGACGGCGAGGATCACCTTGTCGACGCCCTGGCCGAGAATGGCGATGAAGGCGACGGCAAGGATCAGCGAGGGGAGCGCCAGGATCGAATCGATCAGCCGCATCAGCCACCATTCGGTCCAGCCGCTGGCAAGGCCCGCCGCGATGCCGAGGATGAGCCCGCCGAGCGCGCCGATGAGAACGGAGACGACGCCGATCAGAAGCGCGTAGCGGGCGCCATGAATGATGCGGGAGAAGATGTCCTGCCCGTAGCTGTCGGTGCCGAGGAGGTGCGCGCCGCCCGGCGGCGCCATCATCGCCTCGATCGACTGGTCGGTCGGGCTGTAGGGTGCGAGCTGCGGCGCGAAGAGGGCGCAGACGACGAAGCCGAGGGTGACGAGGAGCGCCAGGGTGAAGAACGGCCGGCGCAGGAACAGCGACCTCTGGCGACGGGGCCGCGTCGCGGCCGGCAGGCCGGCGGCGGCAGGCAGCGTATCGGAAACGGTCATCAGCGCGGCTTCAGCCTCGGATCGAGGAAGGGATAGGACAGGTCGACGAGGAGGTTGACGACGATGAACAGCACCGCCGTCAGCATCACTGCGGCCTGCACCAGCATGTATTCGCGACCGAGCACCGCGCCGGTGAGAAGCTGGCCGATGCCGGGCAGCGAGAACACGGTTTCGGTCAGGACGGCGCCCTGCAGGATGCCGCCGAGCTGCAGGCCGATCATGGTGACCACCGGCATGGCGATGTTGCGCACGCCATGCACCCAGATCACCCGCCATTCCGGCTCGCCGCGGGCGCGGGCGGCGGCGATGTAGGGCTGGTCGAGCACGTCGACCAGCGAGGCGCGGGTGATGCGCACGATCATGCCGATGAAGAAGGTCGAGAGCGTCAGCGCCGGCAGCACCATGTGGTAGAGGCCGAGCCGGAGATCCTCCCAGGGCGCGACGAAGCCCATCACCGGGAAGGCGCCGAGCTGCACGGCGAGGAACCAGATCAGGCAGATGCCGAGGAAGAACGACGGGAAGGCGGTCCCGGTCAGCGCGAACACCGCGATGCCGGCGTCCCACAGGCTGTCCTTCTTCACCGCCGAGACGACGCCGAGGGGAATGCCGACCAGCACCGCCAGCACGATGGAGCAGGCGGTGAGGGTCAGCGTCACCGGCAGCGCCTGGTGGACGACATAGTCGAAGATGTCGGCGCGCCCGACATAGGAGACGCCCCAATGGCCGGTCACGAAATTGCCGAGCCAGGTGACATACTGGACGACGACCGGCTGATCGAGGCCGAGCGCCGTGCGCAGCTGGTCGTAGCTCTCCTGGGAGAATTCCGAGCCCAGCATCAACATCACCGGATCCCCAGGCGCCAGCTTCAGGAGCGAGAAGCTGGCGACCGAGACGATCAGTAGGACGACGAGGGTCTGGAAGACCTTGCCTGCCGCCTGCGCCAGCATCAGGACATGCTCACGCCATGCAGGTTGACGAGGTCGCAGGGAATGTACTCGAAGCCCTGCACCTTCTTGGAGAACACCTTGTAGATCGGCATGTGCGCGAGCATCGCGATCGGCGCCTCGTCCATCAGGATGTCTTCGGCCTTATGATAGAGCGCGGCGCGCTTCTGCACGTCGATCTCGGTCTGCGCCTCGATGCAGAGCCGGTCGAATTCCGGGCTGGACCAGCCCCAGTAGTTCCAGGAACCGCCGGTCTTGAACTCGGGGAAGATTGTCTCCTCCGGGTCGAGATCGGCGACCCAGTCGAAGTCGAGCATCTCGAACTTGCCGTCCTTCATGCGCTGGACCCAGGCGGCCGGCTCCAGGAGCTCGAGGTTCACCTTGATGCCGATCTCGGCCAGCATCGGCACGATGGTCTGGGCGACGCGGGTGCCGACCGGGCCACGCTCGGCCATGATGTAGCTGACCGCGATCTCGCCCTGGTTCTTCGCCTTGGCGCGGAACTCCTTGGCCTTGGCGAGGTCGAAGCGTTGGCCGCGGTCGGTCTCGCCGATCTTCGGGTCGTAATAGCCGGTCATCGGCGGCGAGATCGGGCTGAAGGCTTGCTGCGCCAGCCCGAAATAGGACCGCTTGAGCAAGGTCTCCCGGTCGATGGCGAAGGCGACGGCCCGGCGCAGGTTCACGTCGTCGAACGGCGCTGCGCGGTTGTTCATGCCGATATAGGTGTAGTTGCCCTCGACCTCGCCGTAGAGCGTGACCGTCGGGATCTGCTTGACCTGCGCCACCAGCTGCATCGGGCAGTCGGTCATCCCGTCGATCTGGCCCGACAGCAAGGCAGCGACGGCGGTGCTGGCCTCGTCGATGAGCATGAAGGAGGCACGCTGCAGCTTCGGCAGGCCCTTCTCGAAATAGTCGGGATTGGCCTCGAGCTCGATCGAATCGTTCTCCTTCCAGGAGACGAACTTGAACGGGCCGGTGCCGACCGGGTTGCGGCCGTAGTCGAGGCCGTACTTTTGCGCCGCCGCCGGGCTGACGATGGTGCCGGCGCGGCCCGTCGAACCGGTCAGCGCCACCGGCAGGAAGGCGTAGGGCTTCGAGAATTTGAGCCGCACGGTCAGCGGATCGACGATCTCGATCTCGTCGAGCAGTTCCAGCTTCCAGGCATGCGGCGAGGCGGGCGTGCCGGCCTTGACGCGCATCAGCGAGAACTTCACCGCCTCGGCGTCGCAGGGGGTGCCGTCGTGGAATTTCACATCGGGGCGCAGCTTGAAGAGGTGGGTCTTGTCGTCTTCGAGGTCCCAGGTCTCGGCAAGGTCCGGCTCGAACTTCACCGCGGTGCCGTCATAGGTCACCTTCAGGAGGCCGTTGTGGATGTTGTTGATCACCTGCACGGCCGACAGGAAGAAGGTGAAGTGCGGGTCGAGCGTGTCGATGTGCTTGATCGCGGCGATGCGGATGTGCCCGCTCTGCTGGGCGCGCGCCTCGCCGGGCATGAAGCCCGCGCCGGCCGCGGTGAGGATGCCCGCTCCGAGACCCTTCAGGAGGGTGCGGCGGCCCATGCGCAGCGTGATGCGCTCTTCCAGGACGCGCTTGTGGTCGATCTTGCCGGCAGTCTCGTTCGTCATGTCTGGACCTCTCTCCGTTGTCCCCTTCCCGTGGGAACGGATCGCGCGACGGCGACGGGAAAAGCTCGGTGGTCCGCATCGCCGGGGCCCGTCGAAAGCCTCTTCTGGGCGACCTCTTTCCGCTGCCGATCTTCTGATGTCGACTTTGATGGAGTTGTGTATACAATTGCAAGCCTAAATAATAAGCACGAGTAGATAATATGCAGACACCCCGGGGCTGGGCGGATCAGATCCATTCCGCGCTCATCGAGCAGATCGTCGAGGGTAAGCTCGGGCCCGGTGACGTCCTGAACGAACAGCCGCTGGCCGAGGCTTTCGGCGTATCCCGCACCCCTGTGCGAGAGGCCTTGCAACGCCTCAGCGCGGCAGGTCTTGCCGAGCGCGGGGCACGGCGCGCCTTCGTGGTCCGGCGGATGGAGCCCTTGGCACTACAGGCCCTGTTCGAGGCGGTCGGCGAGCTCGAAGGGCTGGTCTCGCGCCTGGCCGCGCTGCGGATGACCGAGGTCGAACGGCAGGGCCTGATGGCCATCGTCGAGGAAGGCGAAGCGGACGGCGTCGACTATGCCGAGGCCAATGCGCGCTTCCATGCCGCCATCCACCAGGGCGCGCACAACCCCGTGCTGGCGGCGACGCTCGCCGATATCAGCCTGCGCACCTTGCCGTGGCGCGGCGCGCAGTTCCGCGCCCGCACCGCCCGCATCCAGAGCTCGCGGACCGAGCACCGGGCGATCCTCGCGGCTATCCTCGCGCAGGACGGCGAGGAGGCGCTGCGGCTGATGCGCGCCCACGTCGCCGCGTCCTTCCTCGGCATCATGGCGATCGTCCGGAGCAGCGCCGGGGCCTGACCCGCAAGCATGCCACCATCGCCGCGGCGCTATCGTCACCGGGAATGCCAATGCCCCCCCCCCGGAAGTCCAAGGCCGGCGTAGAGGGCGAGCCGCCCGACCTCGGCGCGCGGCCCTCGGCAGGGTGGGCGCGATCAACGAGCCGTCAGCATCCGCTCGGCGATGATTGCGACGGGACCGCCGCCGTCCGGGCCCTGGTGCTCGGCCCCGCCGGAAACGAAGATCTCGGTCGTGCCGACGAGGCCGGAAAGCACGCCGGCGACGAAGGCGCGGGCATGGCGGGTGGCCGAGATGTCGCTGTCGTCGTTCATGGTGTGCCGGCTGCCGCGCACCCGGCCGCTGCGCGAGGCCTCCGCCTTGGCGAGCAAGGCCCGGAAGCCGGCGCCAGCGGGAATGTCGAGCCGGGCCATCGCCGCGCGCACGGGTTCCGCATCGATCGCGTCGGTCATCACCGCGTGATCGATCGCCAGCGGCCCGCGCCAGCCTGCGCTCATGCCGAGGACGAGGATCTCGTGCCCCATCAGCTCGATCCCGGCCGAAGTGCTGGCGCGGCCGGAATAGAGATCCATGCCGGCCCCGATCCGGCTGTCGTCGAGCACTGCGGCGTCGACCTCGCCGAGCGCCAGCGCGACGCCGAGCGCGCTCGCGCCCCGCGACAGGCCCATCGACTTCAGCGTATCGCCGGTGGCGCAGGCGGCGCCGCGCCCGGCCGCTTCCGTTATCCGGGCCGAGGTCAGCAGCGGGCACTTGATCTGGACGAAGTGCACGTCGGCGGGATCGATGATCCCGGCTTGCGCCATCGCGGCGGCGACGCCGGCGCGGACCGCATCGACCTGCGCCATCCGGCCAATCTGTTCGGGCAGCAGGTCGGGCGTGATGGCGGCGCCGAGCGCCAGCGACATGCCGCCGGCCCCCGACGTCTCGGCGTCGTCCGTCCGCTCGAACACCAGCCAGTGCGGGCTGAGCGCGCCTTCCGTGCCGCCGGACATCACGAGGACCACGCGGGCGGCGGCCTCGCCGATCTCGGCTTCGAGAAAATCCGTCAGGGCGCGGATGGCAAAGCCGCGGGTGAAGTCGTTGACGCAGCCATTGCCCTCGGTCTTGCCGAGGATGGCGACGATGCCGGCGGGATCGAGCCGGCCGGCACGCACGAGCGCCTGGAGACCCGAGACATCGTCGGGGGCGGCGGCGGGCACGCGGTGAAGGCGGGCGACGGAAGCGGTCACGGTCGGTCTCCTCGGGTCAGGCTGCCGGCGGGAGGCCGGCGCAACGTCAGCAGCAAGGCGAGGCGTTGAAATGGGCGCCCAAGGCCGTCTCGAGATGCGGCAGAGCGGCGGCGAGGTCGGCGGATGCGCCGATGCCGTGCCGCAGCCGGTCCATCAGTTCGCGCTGCGCGGCAGGGTGGTCGATGCCGGTCAGCCGGCCTTCGGCGAGGATGCTGCGACCGCCGACGATCATCTCCGCGATATCGGCCTTCACGCCCCGGGCGAGCAGCAGGTCGAGCGGATCGGAACACGGCAGGAGCGCGTCGGCATCCAGCCGGTCGAGGTCGAGCAGCAGGAGATCGGCGGGCTCCCCCGCGGCGATCCGCCCGCCGGCGTCAAAGCCGGTGATCGAGGCCCGGCCGTTCCGCATGGCCATGTCGAGAAGCGCTTCGGGCGCGATGACCTCGTCGAACCCCCAGCCGCGGTGCAGGAGGTTGGCAAGCCGCATTTCGCGCAAGGCGTCGTCGTCCTCGTCGAGCGCCAGGCCATCGAGCCCGAGGGCGATGCGGCATCCCGCCCGGACCATGTCGCCGACCGGCGCGATGCCAGAGCGGATCTGCAGGTTGGAGCTGGTGTTGACGGCGATCGTCGCGCCGCTCTCGGCGATCAGGGCCAGCTCGTCCGGCCGGGCATAGGTGCAGTGCGCCAGCGTCAGGCGCGGCGACAGGAGACCGATCTCGGCGAGAAAAGCGACGAGGCCTCGCGGATAGGCGGCGTCGGCCCAGGCCCGCTGGTAGCGGGTTTCGAGGAGATGCATGTGCACGCGGCGCCCGGTCAGCGCCGAGGCCTCCGCGACCGCCTCGAGGAGTGCCGGGCTGCACCATTGCGGGCCGGCGGGTCCTTATTGCACGCAAGCCCCGTCCCCGACCGCCGCAGCGGTGTCGTCGACCAGCCGCAAATGCTCGGCGACGGTCGGCGGCGGCGCCGCGATCCGCCGGGCGATGGCGGCGCGCGCCGGCGGCGGAAGCGCTGCCAGAACCGGATCGGCCGGGCCGTAGACCAGCGGGTTGATGTCGCGCAGCGCCGGGGCGAAGCCGATGCGCACCCCGATGTCGCGGGCCGCCCGCGCGGTCTCGGCCGCCTCCTGCGGGAGGGCGTCGACGCTCTGGAACCGCGTGTGGTGCACCATCACCGCACCGGCGCCGCCGAGGACGCTGCGGCCGAGCGAGGCGCAGGCCGACAGATAGGGATCGACGTGCGGCAGCAGCGCGAGATGGCTGAGCCAGAGCTCGAGCGGCTTGCCGCCCGCCCCGAAGGAACTGGCCCGCACCGGCCGCGCATGATCATGCGCGTTGGCCAGCACCGGCATCGCGACGCGGCGCGACGGCTTCCCGCCTTCGGCCAAGCCGGCGGAGGCGGCGACCGCCACGATCGACCCACCGGAGATTTCCAGGCGCGCCGGCAGCGTGGCGGCGAGCGCCGGCGCGCCGATCACCCCGGCACAGTCGATCAGGCGCCGGTCCGGGATCAAGCGACAGGGCCCGCGGACGGAAGCTGGCGGCCTTCGGCCGAAGCAAATTCGCGGCACGATGGCGCCGTCAGCAGGGTGGTCAAGGGCACATCGGCTTCCTGTAACGAGGGGAGCGGGCCGCCGGCCGTGGCGCGGCGAGAAGGGGTGCCGTCGGCCGCCCGAATCGCTGGAGCATACACAAGGCCGGCGCAGTTCCCACCCGCCGGCGCGGGCATCCCCCACCATCGTCATCAGGCAAGACGACCCGCCGCCTCAGCCAGGACTCGTCCAACTTGCCGCACTGCACAAGCGGCCGGCGATCGCGCCTGTGTCTGCTTACAAAACAAGCAGGAGAAGATCGGCGCCCTCCTCCCAAACCAATAATTATCCAGACAATACAGCCGGATGCGGCGTTGGCACGGTCATTGCATGCAATCTCGATATCGGACCCCGAGATTGGATTTTGCCATGGCTCTCCTCCCGCTTCACCGCCGCCAGTTCCTCACCGGCGCCGCCGCTCTCGCGGCCAGCCCGCTCATCCTGCGGACGGGACCGGCCCGTGCCGCAGACCTGACGATCGGCTTCCTCTACGTCGGGCCGAAGGATGATTTCGGCTACAACCAGGCGCATGCGCAGGGTGCCGCCGCAGTGAAGGCGATGGCCGGCGTCACGGTGCTCGAGGAGGAGAACGTGCCGGAGAGCGAGGCAGTGGTGCGCTCGATGCAGTCGATGGTCGAGCTCGACGACGCAAAGCTGATCTTCCCGACCTCGTTCGGCTACTACAAGCCCTTCGTGCTCGACGTCGCCGCCGCCAATCCCGAGGTCCAGTTCCGCCATTGCGGTGGCCTCTGGAGCGACAAGGACCCGAAGAATGCCGGTTCCTATTTCGGTTATATCGGCATGGCGCAGTATCTCTCCGGCATCATCGCCGCCCACCAGACGAAGTCGAAGAAGCTCGGCTTCATCGCGGCAAAGCCGATCCCGCAGGTGCTGCTGAACATCAACTCCTTCACCCTCGGCGCCCGCTCGGTCGATCCCTCGATCACCACGCAGGTGATCTTCACCGGCGACTGGTCGATGCCGGTGAAGGAGGCGGAAGCCGTCAACGCGCTGGTCGACCAGGGCATCGACGTCATCACCAGCCATGTCGACGGCCCGAAGGTGCTGACGCAGACGGCCGCCGGCCGCGGCGCCTTCGTCTGCGGCTACCACACCAGCCAGGCAGCGCTCGCGCCTGATCACTACCTGACGGGCGCCGAGTGGAACTGGGAGGATGTCTACCGCTCCTTCGTCGAGAAGGCGCAGGCCGGCGAGGCGCTGCCGAACTTCCTGCGCGGCGGCCTGGCGGAAGGCTTCGTCAAGTCGAGCCCCTACGGCGCGATGGTCGGCGAGCCCGCCCGCAAACAGGCTGACGCGGTGCGGGCCGAGATGATGAAAGGCGGCTATGCCGTCATCCAGGGACCGCTGAAGGACAACAAGGGCAAGGAGGTCGTCGCTGCCGGCGCCCGCTATCCCGAGACCGCGATCGAGCTGGAGAGCATGGACTACCTCGTCGAGGGCGTCACCGGCTCGACGAACTGAGCGAGAGCGGGACCGGCAATATGACCCTACCCCTCTCCTCCCCGGTGGCCCGGCTCGGCGGCCCCGCGCTGTCCGAGGCCGCGGCCCGGCGGATCGAGGCCGTGGCCTTGCCGGTCCTCGCCATCCTCGTGGGCTTTGCGGTCTTCGCGGTCTTCATCGCGGCGCTCGGAAAGTCGCCGGCCGAGTTCTTCCAGCTGGTCTGGCGCGGCGGCTTCGGCACCGCCTTCTCGGTCGCGAACACGCTGCAGCGCGCGGCGCCGCTGCTCCTCACCGCGCTCTGCGTCGCTTTGCCGGCGCAGCTTGGCCTCGTCGTCATCGGCGGCGAGGGCGCCTTCGTGCTGGGCGGCCTTGCCGCGGCGGCCAGCGGCTCGCTGATGGCCGGCGTCCCCGCCCCGCTCGCCTGGCTCGTCATGGCCGCCTGCGGCATGGCGGCCGGCGGGGTGTGGATCGGGCTTGCCGGCTGGCTGCGGCACCGGCGCGGCGTCAATGAGACGATCTCGTCGCTGCTCCTCGCCTATATCGCCATCGCCGTCTTCAACCATCTGGTGGAAGGACCGCTGCGCGACCCCGCCTCGCTGAACAAGCCCTCGACCGCGCCGCTTGGGCCCGAGCTGAAGCTTGGGACGATACCGGGGATCGACGTCCACTGGGGGTTTGCGGTCGGCGTCGTCGCTTGCCTTGCCGCCGCCTTCGTCATCCAGCGCACGACCTTCGGCTTTGCCGCCCGCATCGCCGGCGGCAATGCGCGGGCCGCGGCCGTGCAAGGCTTGCCGGTCGGCCGGCTGATCGTCGCCTTCGCCGTCGCCGGTGGCGCGGCGGCGGGGCTCGCGGGCATGATCGACGTCGCCGCCGTGCAAGGCTCGGCAAATGCCTCGCTCATCGCCGGCTACGGCTATACCGGCATCCTTGTCGCCTTTCTCGCCCGCCAGAACCCGCTCGCGATCATCCCAATGGCGATCCTGATCGGCGGCATCGAGGCTTCCGGCGGGCTGGTGCAGCGGCGGATGGGCCTGCCGGACGCCACCATGCTGGTGCTGCAAGGCGTGCTCTTCCTGTCGATCCTCGTCTCCGAGACCTTTGCGGGACGCCTTGTGCGCCGCCGCGGCAGAATGACGGGAGCCTCGGCATGAGCGGCGATCTCGGCCTCTGGAGCGTCGCCGTCGCGATCCTCGGCGGCGCCATCCGCGTCTCCGTCCCGTTCCTCTTCGTCAGCCTCGGCGAATGCGTCACGGAAAAGAGTGGCCGCATCAACCTCGGGCTCGAGGGCACGCTCGTCTTCGGCGCGATGGCCGGCTATGGCGGCTCGCTTTATACCGGCTCGCCCTGGCTCGGGGTGCTCGCAGCCGGTCTCTGCGGCGTGCTGTTCGGCCTGCTGCACGGCGCGCTCTGCTCGCTGCGCAACGTCAACGACATCGCGGTCGGCATCGCGCTGATGCTGTTCGGCATGGGCCTCGCCTTCTTCTTCGGCAAGCCGCTGATCCAGCCGGCCGCGCCCATGCTGCCGTCGATCGACCTCGGCTTCTGGACCAGCCAGCCGGCGGTGAAGGCGGCGCTGCAGATCAGCCCGCTGTTCCCGATCGGCATCGCCATCGCTTTCGGCCTCGGCTTCGTCTTCCGCCGCACCCGCATCGGCCTCGTGCTGCGGATGGTCGGCGACAGCGCGGATGCCGCCCGCGCCATGGGCTACGCGATCCTGCCGGTGCGGATCCTCGCCACCGCCTTCGGCGGCTTCATGGCCGGCGTCGCGGGGGCCTATCTCTCGCTCTACTATCCCGGCTCCTGGAACGAGGGGATCTCGCAGGGCCAGGGCCTCATCGCCGTCGCGCTCGTCATCTTCGCGCGGTGGAATCCGGTCGCCTGCTTTGCGGCGGCCCTGCTCTTCGGCGGGGCCGGCGCGCTCGGCCCGGCGCTCCAGTCGGTCGGCGTCACCGGCGGCTACTACCTCTTCTACGCCGCCCCTTACGTCCTGACCCTTGCCATCCTCATCCTCACCTCCTCGCCGCGGCGCGCCCTCGAAGGCGCCCCGCGCGAGCTGTCCATCACCAAATAGGAGCAACCCGCATGAACGGTCTCGGCGGACTGAACAAGTCGGAACACGGCGTCGTCATCGGCTGCGTGCAGCTGCAATTGCCGACCGTGGTCACCCCCGCGGATCTCGCCCGGCAGACGGCGAGGATTGTCGAGATGGTCGCCAAGGCCCGGCGCAATCTCGGCACCATGGACCTCGTCGTCTTCCCGGAATACGCGCTGCACGGCCTCTCCATGGACACCAATCCGGAGATCATGTGCCGGATCGACGGGCCTGAGGTCGAAGCCTTCTCGAAAGCCTGCCGCGACAACGCGATCTGGGGCTGCTTCTCGATCATGGAGCTGAACCCCGGCGGCATGCCCTACAATACAGGCCTGATCATCGACGACACCGGCGAGATCCGCCTTAACTACCGCAAGCTCCACCCCTGGGTCCCGGTCGAGCCCTGGGAGCCCGGCAATCTCGGCATTCCCGTGATCGACGGCCCGAAGGGCGCCAAGCTTGCGCTGATCATCTGCCATGACGGCATGTTCCCGGAAATGGCACATGAGTGCGCCTACAAGGGCGCCGAGATCATGCTGCGCACCGCCGGCTACACCGCGCCGATCCGCCAGTCCTGGCGCTTCACCAACCAGGCCAACGCCTTCTCCAACCTGATGATCACCGCCAATGTCTGCATGTGCGGCTCGGACGGCTCGTTCGATTCCATGGGCGAGGGCATGATCGTCGACTTCGACGGCACGGTCATCGCGCACGGCACCTCCGGCCGGGTCGACGAGATCATTTCGGCCGAAGTCCGCCCGGACCTCGTGCGCGAGGCCCGCCTCGGCTGGGGCGTCGAGAACAACCCCTACCAGTTCGCCCATCGCGGCTATGTCGCGGTGAAGGGCGGCGCTGGCGATTGCCCGTACACCTACATGGAAGACCTCGTCGCCGGCACCTACCGCCTGCCCTACGAGGACGAGGTGAAGGTGACAGACGGCACGCCCTGCGGCTTCCGGGCGCCGACCCGCCTCTATGCCGGCCCGATGAAGCTTGCGGCCGAGTGAGAGGAGACGAGACCGTGGACACCCTCACCCCGCACCGGACCATCGCCTCCACCCCTTACCGCTGGCCGTTCGACGGCAGCCTTCGGCCGGACAACACGGCGCTCGTCATCATCGACATGCAGACCGACTTCTGCGGCGTCGGCGGCTATGTCGACAAGATGGGCTACGACCTGCAGCTCACCCGCGCGCCGATCGAGCCGATCCGGGCCGTGCTCGAGGCCATGCGCGCCGGCGGCTACTCGATCATCCATACCCGCGAGGGGCATAGGCCGGACCTTGCGGACCTTCCCGCCAACAAGCGCTGGCGCTCGCAGCAGATCGGCGCCGGGATCGGCGACAACGGGCCTTGCGGGCGCATCCTGGTGCGCGGCGAGCCGGGCTGGGAGATCATTTCCGAGCTCGCGCCCCTGCCGGGCGAAGTGGTGATCGACAAGCCGGGCAAGGGCTCGTTCTGCGCGACCGACCTCGAGCTGATCCTCCATGCCCGCGGCATCCGCAACCTCATCCTCACCGGCATCACCACCGACGTCTGCGTCCACACCACGATGCGCGAGGCCAATGACCGCGGCTTCGAATGCGTCATCCTCGAGGACTGCTGCGGGGCGACCGACAGGGGCAACCACGACGCGGCGATCAAGATGGTGACGATGCAGGGCGGGGTCTTCGGTGCCGTGGCGACCAGCGCCGCGCTGATCGACGGCCTCGCCGACACGCCGGCGGGACCCGCGGCGTGAGCGCTCTCTCCCGCCCCGCCGAGACCGTGGCCGTTTCTGCCACGCCGGCGTCCGAGCGCCCGCTGCTGGAGGCGATCGGCCTCACCAAGCGTTTTGGCGCGTTCACCGCGCTCGACGACGTCTCGATCGCGCTGATGCCCGGCGAGTTCCACGCGCTACTCGGCGAGAACGGGGCGGGGAAGTCGACCCTCGTCAAATGCATCCTCGGCTACTACCGGCCGGAGGCAGGCGCCGTGGTGCTGGACGGGCGGGAGCAGACGATCGCCTCGCCGCGCGACGCCCGCCGGCTGGGGATCGGCATGGTCTACCAGCACTTCACGCTGGTGCCCTCGATGACCGTCCTCGAGAACCTCGTGATGGCCGGCGCCGACGTGCCCGCCTTCATCGACTGGCCCGCCGAACGGCGCCGGCTCGAGAGCTTCATGGCGACGATGCCGCTGAAGGTGCCGATGGACACGGCGGTCGACCGCCTGTCGGCCGGCGAGCGGCAGAAGACGGAAATCCTCAAACAGCTCTACCTCGGCTCGCGCGTCCTGGTGCTCGACGAGCCGACCTCGGTGCTGACGCCCGGCGAAGCGCAGGAGGTGCTGTCCTTCCTGCGAGATTTGGCCCGCAGCAGCGGCATGGCGGTGCTTCTCATCACCCACAAGTTCGCCGAGGTCACCGGCTTCTGCGACCGGGTGACGGTACTGCGCCGGGGCCGCGAGGTCGGAAAGGGCCGGGTGGCCGATCTCGGGATCGACGCGATGGCGCGGTTGATGATCGGCGAGCGCGACCTCACCGACTTTCCCGCGCGCGCCAAGATGCCGGCCTCGGCGGCGGTGCTGGAAGCTGCAGCGCTGGAGGCCGGGCTTCCCGACCAGCGCGGGGCGATCCGCATCGAGCATCTGCAGGTCGCGGCCGGCGAGATCGTCGGCATTGCCGGCATTTCCGGCAACGGCCAGACGACGCTCGTCGAGGTGCTCTCCGGCCAGACGCCCGTCACCTCAGGCGCGCTCAGCGTGCAAGGCGAGCCCTACCGCGCCAGTCGCCGGGAGGCGCAGGCGATGAAGGTGCGCTGCTTGCCGGAAGAGCCGCTGCGCAATGCCTGCGTCGGGACGATGAGCGTCTCGGACAACCTCGCCTTCCGCTCGTTCGACCGCGACACCGCCGGCCGGCGCCGCCGGCTGCTCGACCGTAGCGCGGTACGTGCGGCCGCCGAGCGGCTGATCGCGGCCTATTCGGTGAAGACGCAGTCGCCGTCCTCGCCGATCGCGACGCTGTCGGGCGGCAACGTGCAGCGGGCAGTGCTCGCCCGCGAACTCGACGGCGAGACCGACCTGCTGGTCGTCGCCAATCCTTGCTTCGGCCTCGATTTCGGCGCCGTCGCCGACATCCGCGCGGAAATTCTCGCCGCCCGCAACCGCGGCACCGCGGTGCTTCTCGTCTCCGAGGATCTCGACGAGGTCGTCGCCCTGTCGGACCGGATCCTGGTGATGTTCGAGGGCCGCATCGTGTTCGAGACCCCAGGCGGCGCCGGCGCCGATCCCTATGTGATCGGCCGCGCCATGGCGGGGCACGCGTGATGCTGGTCGCTTCCGCTTTGCCCTCGCCCTTCCCGCTCGACGCGCGGCGCATCGGCCTTGTCGTCATCGACATGCAGCGCGACTTCCTCGAGCCCGGCGGGTTCGGCGAGAGTCTCGGCAACGACGTCGGACCGGTCAACGCCATCGTGCCGGCCGTGGCCCGGCTCATCGCCGGCTTCCGGGCCGCGGGTCTGCCGGTGATCCACACGCGCGAATGCCACCTGCCGGACCTTTCGGACTGCCCGCCGGCCAAGCGCGCGCGCGGCACGCCGGGGCAGCGCATCGGCGATCCCGGCCCGATGGGGCGGATCCTGATTGCCGGCGAGCCGGGCGCGGAGATCGTACCGGCCCTCACGCCGCTGCCCGGCGAGACCGTCATCGACAAGCCCGGCAAGGGCGCCTTCTACGCGACCCCTCTCACCGCCGAGCTCGAGCGCCTTGGCCTTGCCCAGCTTGTCCTCGCCGGCGTGACCACCGAGGTCTGCGTCCAGACGACGATGCGCGAGGCGAACGACCGTGGCTATGACTGCATTCTCGCCGAAGACGCGACGGCCAGCTATTTTCCCGCCTTCAAGCAAGCGACGCTGGAGATGATCCGCGCCCAAGGCGGGATCGTCGGCTGGACGGCGACCGTCGACGCCCTTCTGGAGGCCTTGCCATGAGCGTCCCGTTGCTGTTTCCGGCCCTCCTCACCGGCGGGTTCGCCGAGGCCGCCTATGAACCCTTCCGCGAGGGTGTCGAGATCTGCCACCTGCAGCGGGCCGAGGCGGGGACCGGACCGGCGATCGCGCTGCTGCGCTACCGGCCGGGCGCCTCCGTGCCCCGGCACGAGCATACGGGCCTCGAGACGATCTGCGTCCTGTCGGGCAGCCAGAGCGACGAGCACGGAACCTACCGCACCGGCGACGTCGTCCTGAACAGGACCGGCAGCCGGCACCGGGTCTGGTCGGAGGAAGGCTGCACGGTGCTGATCTCCTGGGCCGAGCCGGTGCGCTTGCTGGACCCGGAGTGAAGTCGTTCCTGGCGCCGCCAGTGCCCAGCCCATGCTTGTCCCGCATGCTTGTCCCCCAAGCTTAACCCTCGGGCCCAACCCTTGGTTCTGCCTTCAGCCCGCGCCCTGAGCCCATGCCTTGCAATGCCGAAAGTCCGGATATGACCCAGCTTCCCCCCATCCTCGATTTCGCCCGGCTGCGTCAGGCCTATGCCGATGGCCTGACCCCGCTGGCGCTGGTGGAGGCGCTGCTGCCGCGCCTCGATGCGGCCGACCCCGCCGTCTTCATCACGCGTGTGGCGCCGGACGCGCTGCGGGCGGCGGCCCGTGCGCTGGTGGCGCGGGCGGCGGAGCCGAATTCGCTGCCGCTCTGGGGCATGCCCTTCGTCGTCAAGGACAACATCGACGTCGCCGGCCTACCGACCACCGCCGGCTGCCCGGACTTCGCCTATATCGCCGACGCCGATTCCACCGTGGTGGCGCGGCTGGTGGCGGCGGGCGCGCTCCTCGTCGGCAAGGCCAATCTCGACCAGTTCGCGACCGGCCTCAACGGCACGCGCTCGCCCTATGGCGCGCCGCGCTGCGTCTTCGACGAGGCGTATGTCTCCGGCGGCTCGTCCTCGGGCTCGGCCGTCGCCGTGGCCGCGGGGCTCGCCGCCTTTTCACTGGGGACCGACACCGCCGGATCCGGCCGCGTTCCCGCCGCCTTCAACAACATCGTCGGCCTGAAACCCTCGCCCGGCCGGATCCCCACCACCGGCGTGGTGCCGGCCTGCCGCTCGATCGACGTCGTCACAATCTTCGCCGCTGGGATTGCCGATGCCGACGAGGCGCGGCGCGTGGCGGAAGGGTTTGATGCCGAAGACATCTACGCCCGCCGCTTCGGTGCCGTGCCGCTGCCGGCAAGGCTCCGGCTCGGCGTTCCGGCCGAGGCCGAGCGCGAGTTCTTCGGCAATGCCGCCTATCGCGCGCTCTACGACGCGGCGATCGATCGGGCCCGGGCGGCCGGGGCGGAGATCGTCGAGTTCGACTACCGGCCGTTCCGCGAGGCGGCGGCGCTCCTCTACGAGGGGCCTTGGGTCGCCGAGCGGCTGCATGCCGTCTCCGCCTTCCTCGACACCCACCCGGAATCCTTCGATCCGACGGTGCGCGGCATCATCGAGCGGGCGCGCGGCATGACCGCGGTCGATGCATTCGAGGGGCAGTACCGGCTCGAAGCCTTCCGGCGGCAAGCCGAGGCCAGCTGGGCCGCGGTCGACGCCTTGCTGCTGCCGACCTCGCCCGACATCCAGAGCGTCGAGGCCATGCGCGCCGATCCGGTGGCGCTGAACGCGCGTTTCGGCCGCTTCACCAATTTCGCCAACTTCTTCGGCTGCGCGGCGATCGCCGTGCCCGCGGGGTTCACGCCGGCCGGTCTGCCCTTCGGCGTGCAGCTGGTTGCGCCGGAGGATACCGACGCGGCGCTCGCCCCGTTCGCCGCGCTTCTCCATGCGTCGGCCGGCACCGGCGCCGGTCTCGACCGCGACTTCGTTCCGCCGACCGTGCCCGCATTGCCCGACGACCGCCTCCCCGTCGTGGTGGTCGGCGCGCATCTCACCGGCATGCCGCTGAACCGCGAGCTGACGGCGCTCGGCGGCCGCCTCGTGCGGGAGACGAAGACGGCCGGCGACTACCGCCTCTACGCCCTCGCCGGCACCGTGCCGTCGAAGCCCGGCCTCATCCGCGCGCCGGGGTTCGACGGCCCGGGGCTTGCGGTCGAGGTCTGGTCGCTCGACGCCGCGGGCTTCGGACGCTTCGTCGCCGGCATTCCGCAGCCGCTCGGCATCGGCAAGCTGACGCTAGAGGACGGCACGCTGGTGTCCGGCTTCATCTGCGAGCCGGCCGCGGTCGAGGGGGCGCTGGAGGTGACCGGGTTCGGCGGCTGGCGGGCCTATGTGGCGTCGAAGGCCAAGCCGGCCTGACGCATCCCATGGCCAGACGTTCCAAGCCGCCCACGCCGAAACGCACCCAGGCCGAGATGATCCGCGAGGTTCTGTCGGACCGGATCGTGCACGGCATTCTTCGGCCCGGCGAGGCGCTGGACGAGACATCGCTGGCCGAGGAGTTCGCGGTGTCGCGCACGCCGATCCGCGAGGCCCTCCGCCAGCTCGAAACTATCGGGCTCGCCTGCTCGCGCCCGCACCGCGGGACGGTGGTGACCGAGATATCGGAGGCGGAACTGCACGACATGTTCCGCGTGATGGGCGAGCTCGAGGCTCTCTGCGCGCGCATGTCGGCGGAAGCCATGACCGGCACTGAGCGCGATGCGCTGGCGGTGTTGCATGCGGACGGCGCCGCACTGGTCGAAGCCGGCGCCATCGAGCCCTACCGCCTGCACAATGACCGCTTCCACCAGAGCCTCTATGCCGGCGCGCACAATGCTTTTCTGGAAGGGCTGGTGCAGTCGGTGCAGCGGCGCCTTCAGCCGTTTCGGCGGCTGCAGTTCGAGGCGCTGCACCGGATCGAGAGCTCGCAGCGGGAACACGGCCTCGTCGTCTCCGCCATTATCGACGGCAATCCCGAGGGCGCCGCGCAGGCGATGCTGCGGCATCTGTCGGTGGTCGAGGCGACGGTGGAGCAGACGGTCGCCGCCATCGACGTCGGCGGCGGATCGCTTTGGCTGGCGCCGAAAAGCGGTCGCGACCGCCATCACGGGTGAGCCGCCTCATGGCCGCATAAAAAAAGGACCGCGCCGGGCGCGATCCTTTCTCGTTTGATCGAGACTGCCAGATCAGGCGGCGGCGATGGCCTTCTCGATGGCATCGCTGCTCTGGCCCGTCAGGTCCTTGGAGAGCTCGCCAGCGAGGATGTCCTTGAGCTTGGCATGATAGTGCTTGCGCAGTTCACCAAGCGCGCGCGGTGCTGCGATCACGACAAGGTCCTTCATCTTGCCCTCGATCGCCTGCTTGTTCAGGTAATCGGCGATGCCGGCGGTGAAGCCGTCCTCGTCCTGCTGGCTGTCGGAGGGATTTGCCGAGCTGCTGGGGTGGCCGACGCCGCCGCTCTTGTTGTCGGTGTTGATCGTCGGCACGGCGGACGCCTTCAGCGAAGGGTTCGCCTCGTCGCCGGTGTTGTGGAACAGGCTGAGCTTCTGGCCGTCGAGGACGGCGACGGTGGCTCCCTTGGGGATCTTCATGCGGCTTCTCCAGGCTGTCGGCCGATCCCCGGAGGGACCGGCAAGGTCAAGCGAACCGAACGGTGCGTCCGGCTCGTCCTGCCCGCACAACGTCGTCACCGCCGTTTGGATGCCTTTTTCGTCCGCCTGCGCCAGATACCTGCCGAGCTTTACCTGCCGACCTGCCGATGTCGGCACACGGCGACCCCGGAAACGTTTCTCACGGCGCTCGCTTCAGGCACAGTCGCCCCGGACGCGGTGCGTGCCGGAGCGCCCGCTTCCCGCTCAACGGAGAAAAGCCATGGCCGCCTATGATTTCAGCCGCTACGTCGAGGCTCAGGATCCGGTCATCGATGCGGTGTTTGCGGAACTGCGGCAGGGGCGCAAGACGAGCCACTGGATGTGGTTCGTGTTCCCGCAGATCGCCGGCCTCGGCCAGAGCGAGCTGGCCCGGCGCTTTGCGCTCGGCTCGCTTGCGGAGGCGCGGGCCTATCTCGGCGACAGCGTTCTCGGCACCCGGCTACGGGAGGCGGTGCGCCTCGTCTGCGCGGTGGAGGGGCGAAGCGCGCACGCGATCTTCGGCACGCCCGACGACGTGAAGTTTTGCTCGTCGTTGACGCTGTTCGCCGCGGCAGTGCCGGAGGAGACGATCTTCCGCGCGGCGCTCGACCAGTATTTCGATGGGGAGAGAGATCCCCTGACCATGGCGAAGCTCGCCTGAACGGTGCCGGAAAGCGGACGGCAGTATCAGGCGACGCGGGCGAGCGAGATCGGACGGCGATGGCGGGTGGCGGTATCGAGTTCAGGGCTTGGTTCGCCGCGCGACTGCTCGAACAGAGCCTCGCCGGCAACGCCTGCCACCTCGGCCAGGGAGTGTTCGTCGCAAGCCGATGCGACGGCGAGGCCGAGCGAGCGCATGTGCGACCGGCCGAAGGCGAAGACGGCAAGGCTCGCGCGATGGGTCGGCGACAACTGCAGAACCACCTCCCTCACCCGCTCGGCGTTCGATCGCAGCAGCAAGGCCAGGAGTTCGTACGGGATGGGACAGACCGCCTCGTTCGGTGCGTATCGGTTGCTCATCTTGGCCTCCTTGGTGGACAAGGACACGATGCCGCCGGCGTGGTTAACAAAAGCTTAACAGGCGTGAGGGCTTCTGGTTAAGCCTCTGATGGTGCGTCATTTCTGCATCGCCTTCGGAAGGCGCGCCGGAGCCGTCCGCCGGCCCGAGGCGACGCTTCGGAGAGCGTTCGAAGCGCTCAGCCGTGGTGCAGCAGACGACTTTCTAGAAAACGATTTTGCTGCTTTGCGTTCGCGAGGGAACCGCAGGCCGGTTCGGTGATTCCTGCGAGCATCACGGCTCCAAATACAGGATCATTTCATGTCGAACGCAGACGCAGGTCCCTTCGAAGAGGGCAAGATCGCCGCTTCCGACGGCGAGCGCATCTCCGCCAATCCCTACGAGAAGGGGACGGATGAATTCGATCTCTGGCGCGAGGGCTTCAAGTCGGACGACGACGAGGAAGACGACAGCTACGCCGAGGAATAAGGCGACCGCCGGCAGGTTCGAAAACGCCTGCCGGCACGAGGGCTATCTGTCATGGGCAAACCAGTTTCGCCGGACAGACGGGTAAAAATAGCAGCTTAGTTCGCCAGTTCGTCCGGGCCGAGAAAGACCGCAATCCCCTTCTCGTCGAGAACGAGGTTGAACTCCTCGTACGCCTCGCGCTCCGTTTTGAAGAGCGTGTCCCAGCTCGTCGTCGTGTTGTTGATATCCACGACCTCCATGGCCCAGCCCCCGTCGCTGCCAACGATTCTGAAGATCAGCACCTGAACCGTCCGCTCGTCGCGCGTGACGAGACCGCCGAGTGGCGAGAACTCGAGGTCGGGTTCCGCCGACACTGGCGGAGGCTCTTCAAGCACGGCTGACACCATCTCTTCGGTCATCCTGGCTCAGACGAAAACCATCGCTCCCACCATCATCATGGCGGCGGCGGTAGCCATGATCTGCCAGATCGGTGCAGCAGAAACAGTGGTGGCGGGACGGCGGGATGAGGAGATGATCATCTGATGTTCCTGCAAGGCGCCGAGAGCGCGGTCGCAGATTAACGAGCGTTAACGCTTTGGAGTTGCATGGCGGAGGCGGTTTTGTGAACCCGCTGCAAAGCCTTGTGCCGCCAACGATATTTTGCGCGACGGCCAGCCGGTTCCTGCACCGTCCGGGCGATAAAAAACCCGCCGGCATCGCTGCCAGCGGGTCGCATTTTGCGCGAGTGGACCGGGCGGGTGGCCCGGAAGGTCTCAGAGCGCCTGGAGGTTAACGGCCTTCGGGCCCTTGCCGCGGGTGTCCGGCTCGGCGTCGAAGGAGACCTTCTGGTTGTCGGAGAGCGAGGACATGCCGGACTGTTCGACAGCCGAGATGTGCACGAACAGGTCGGCGCCGCCGTTGTCCGGGGTGATGAAGCCAAAACCCTTGCTCATGTTGAAGAACTTGACGATGCCGGTCTGGGCCATGGGATATTCCTTCTAGAACCGGGCGCGTGCGCCCGTGATAACAAACCCCCGCCGGTCGGCAGGGCAATCTGAAAACGACAACAGCGGACACACCGAGGATCGCAGCCGATCTTCGGTGTGTCCGCTGTTGAAATGGATCAAGTGCCCACGCGCCCCGAAAGGCGCGGAAGGATCAGGTGCGAGGGGCGGGAGCGCCGCGCTCGAACACCTTCTTCTTCGGGCTCGGCAGCAGGCCTTCGCGCTGCAGCTGCTTGCGGGCGTTCTTGCGGGCGCGGCTGACGGCCGCGGCCTTCTCGCGAACGCGCTTCTCCGAAGGCTTCTCGAAAAACGAGCGTGCCTTCATCTCGCGGAACACGCCTTCGCGCTGCATTTTCTTCTTCAGGACGCGGAGGGCCTGATCGATGTTGTTGTCGCGAACTTCGACTCTCAAAAAAAAATCCTAACGTAGACAGGTCCGGCCGCATCGGCAGCGTCGGACGCTATTTCGCACAAAACTTGCTGTCAGGGTAGCGAATGCCATCATGACGTGGCTTCAGTCTAAGAGCGTCACCGGACGTTGCCGCCCGCCTGTTCTTCGGCTGAAGCCATCGGAGGCGTCGGCTCATGACGAGCCGGTCCACCGCGCTTTGGGGTTCCCTACAACATTCCGGCGTCAGAGGCCAGAGGGGAAATCAGTGCCGGTGAAACGAACCTCGTGCGCCCCGCAACTCGCCAGAAGCCCGGCCGCGAGATCGCTCACATCGGCGTGTGCGGGATGCCGCGCGGGCGCTCCGGCCTATAAACTGGTGTCGTTCATCACGCCGAGGGAGAGACACAATGGCCGACATCACGCTCTGGGGCTTCGACGGCTCCACCTATGTGCGAACCGTCAAGATGCTGCTCGCGGAAAAGGGCGTCACCGACTACGAGCAGGTTCCCGTCGACGTTCTCGCCGGAGAGCCACAAAAGCCGGAGCATCTGGCGCGCCATCCTTTCGGCAAGGTACCGGTGCTCGATCACGGCGACCTTCGCCTGATCGAGACGTCGGCGATCACCCGCTATCTCGACGACGTGCTGCCGGGAAAATCGTTGACCCCCGGCAATGCCCGCGATCGGGCGCGGATGGACATGACGATCGGCCTGATCGATTCCTACGGCTACAATGCCCTCGTGGGCGGCGTCGCCGCCTATCACCTCTTCCCCGACTTCGTTGGCGGCAAGAATGAGGAGATGCGCAAGTCTGGGATCGAGACGGGTCGGAAACTGATCGACTATCTCATGAAGATCCGCGGATCCTCGCCGTTCATCGCCGGCGAGCTCAGTCTCGCAAACCTCTATCTCGCGCCGGTCATCGCCTACGTCACGATGACGCCGGACAAGGACGCGCTCTTCGCGTCGGAGGGCATTGCCGACTGGTGGCAGCGGATCGAGGCGCTGCCGAGCTTTGTCGAGACGCAGCCGAAATCCTGACGTCGCCATCGCCCTCCGCCGGGGCCGCGCTCGCTTGGAGACGGCACGGGATGGCACTTGCCGGGCACAGCGACTAATCTTATGGCCTCCGCGATCGGCGCCCTCTCTCTCCGGCGCGACCGGAGGCCACAACGCTGTTTTCAGCGGTGTTCGCTCCGCCAAGACCTCGCACCACCAACAATACCTCGCACCACCAAGGCAGGGACCTGACATGACGACCAATGCGAAAGACGAAGGCGCGGCCGCCGCCCGCAACGGTCAGCCGAGGGAAGCCTGCCCGCACGCTGAAGGATCTCCGGCCCATGGCGACTGGCTGTCCGGCTGGGCCACCATCGCCCAGGGCGATCGACCGGATGCGCCCTTCGAGCAGGCGCGCGGGCTCAGCAGCGAGGAACTCGCCGACGTCATCGGCGCCGACGACTACGAGGCCGGCGCAGACAGGGTCCAGCCGGAAAGCAACAAGCCGGCCTGAGCCCCGCCTTCCGCCGAGGCGCGGTCCGCGGCGTGTATCGCCTGAAACCCTCCGCCCTGGATCGAGCGACTGTGTGGGGCACCGCGGGAAGGCCGACGGGGTGATGTTGACGCCGCTTGGACGCTTGACCTATCCCGGTGCCGGTCCCAGCTGAAGACGCTGGTTCCAGCAGACATTACCGCGCTGACGGCGCCAAGGAGCACGGCCAGTTGAAGGATCCCTCCGACGTCCTGCAGGACGTTTTCGGCCATGCGGCGTTTCGCGGGCAGCAGGAAGACGTCGTGCGGCACGTGACGTCCGGCGGCGATGCCGTCGTGCTGTTCCCGACCGGCGCCGGTAAGTCGATGTGCTACCAGGTGCCGGCGCTCTGCCGTCCGGGCGTCGCGATCATTGTCTCGCCGCTGATCGCCTTGATGCGCGACCAGGTGGAGGCGCTGCGCCAGGCCGGCGTTGCCGCCGCCGCGCTGAACTCGTCGATCTCGCCGGACGAGGCCGCCGACATCCGCCGCCAGGTCGCCGACGGGACGCTCGATCTTCTTTATGTCGCACCCGAACGTGCTTCCACATCGGGCTTTCGCCGCATGCTGCAGGACGCGAAGGTTGCCCTCATCGCCATCGACGAGGCGCACTGCGTCAGCCAGTGGGGCCATGATTTTCGGCCGGACTACCGAGAACTCTCGCATCTCGGCGAACTCTTTCCAGGCGTGCCGCGCATCGCGCTGACGGCGACGGCCGATCCGATGACCCGCGCCGACATCATCGAGCGCCTCGATCTCGGCGACGCCCGCGTCTTCTCCTCGAGCTTCGACCGGCCGAACATCAGCTATTCCATCGTCGAGCGCGACAATGCGAAATCCCAGCTGCTGAAGTTCCTCGCAGAGCACGAGGGCGACAGCGGCATCGTCTACTGCCTGTCGCGGGCGAAAGTCGACGACACCGCGTCCTGGCTGTCGGCGCAAGGCATTCGCGCGCTGCCCTATCACGCCGGCATGGACGCTTCGAAGCGCGGCGCGCACCAGGATGCCTTCCTCAAAGAGGAGAACCTCTGCCTCGTCGCCACCGTCGCCTTCGGCATGGGCATCGACAAGCCGGACGTGCGCTACGTCGCGCATCTCGACCTCCCCTCCTCGATCGAGGCCTACTATCAGGAGACCGGTCGCGCCGGCCGTGATGGCGCGCCCGCCGATGCGTGGATGAGCTACGGCATGGGCGACGTGGTGCAGCGCCGGCGGATGATCGACGACGGCCAGGCGCCCGACGAGGTGAAGCGCGTCGAGCGCGGCAAGCTCACCGCCCTCCTCGGCCTCTGCGAGACCACCGGCTGCAGGCGTCAGGCGCTGCTCGCTTATTTCGGCGAGGTCTACGACCACGCCTGCGGAAATTGCGACACCTGCCGGTCGCCGGTCGAGACCTTCGACGGCACCGATGCGGCGGTGAAGGCGATGGCGGCGGTCTACCGCACCGGCCAGCGGTTTGGCGCCGGCCACGTCGTCGACGTCCTCACCGGCAAGGCGACGGAGAAGGTGCTGCGCTTCGGCCATGAGAACCAGGCGGTGTTCGGCGCCGGCAAGGCGGTGGATGCCAAGATCTGGCAGTCGGTGCTGCGACAGCTCACCGCCAGCGGCCTGCTGGTCGTCGACCACGAGTCGCACGGTGCCCTGAAGCTCGGCGAGGGCGCACGCGACGTGTTCCGCGGCGAGCGGCAGATCACCTTGCGCAAGGACCGGCCGCGCAAGGCGACCGAGGCGCGGCGATCGACCAGCCCCGCGGCGGTCGACCTGCCGGCGGAGGCACAGGCGCTATTCCACGCGCTGCGGGCCGAGCGGACGAAGATCGCCAAGGCGCAAGGCGTGCCGCCCTATGTCGTGTTCCAGGACACGACGCTGAAGGCGATGGCGCTGACCCCGCCCGACAGCCTGGACGCGATGATCGCCTTGCCGGGCGTCGGCCAGGCCAAGCTCGAACGCTATGGCGAGGCATTTCTCGCCGTGCTCGAGCACGAGCGTCAGCGCGCCGGCTAGAACATTCTGCTGCGTGTCGGTTCATCCTAGCCAACGACGGAAATGGCTTCCTCGGCCGATGAACCGGGACGTCTTGGTGCCGACGCTGGGGAAAGACGCCGGGAAAAAACGTCAGAAGCGCAGCCAGAGGGCCGTGATCACACCCCGCTCGCGCAAGGCGTTGGCGCCGGCGACGGTGGCGATGCCCCCGACTTGCACCGAGAGGCTGCGCGTCAGATCGTAGACGACGCTCACCTCGGCCTTGTGCTCGCGATGGTCGCCGGCGTGCCCGACCGAGAACGTGTTGAAGCTCTGCGCCATCCAGAGAAGCCGCGGGCGCGGCCGAAGACCCAACGTCACGTCGCCGCGGATTTCGTCCGCCTCGGCCCCGGGACGCAGGCGATAGGCACCCTGGAGGTCGGCAAAGCCGCTCCAGTCGCCGAGCATGAAGCCATGGCCGGCAAGGAGCCGCAGGTCGATCTCGGCGTCCGGGTCGCCCTCCCACCGCCGGGCGCCCTGCCCCGTCGGCAGAAGGCCCATTGCCTCGATCGACAGAACGGTGCCGTCACCCTCAAAGAGTCGCAGGCGCGCGCCGAGCCCAGAGAGACCGAAACGGGCATCCTCCAGCGCCATCGGCGTGCCCGCGGCCTCCGTCTTCATCTCCGTTCGCGCGATCGCGGTCAGCCCCTCGGCGAGACCGTATTCGGCGTTAACACTGAGCTCCGCCTTGTGGAAGACCGGAATGGCGCCCCCGCGGCCCTTGCCGTCGAACGCCTCCAGCGCCTCGCTATAGAGGCCGCTGACGATCACCTGGCCCTTGCCCTTCGGCTGCGTCCAGGCGCCGGAGTGGGCCGGCGTCGGCGCCAGCAGCGCGAAACCGCAAGCGGCGAGGAAGAGGGAAACGTGGAGGGCCATGCCATGCGCCATGCCGCCCCCCGCTCGAACTGGCAGATGCCGGCCTTACTCAACCGCGGGCAGCAGCCGGTTGCAATCGGCCTTCGCCTGCAATCTGCGGAGCCACCTAGTCACCAGTGGCGGCAAAAGTCCCATTTGCATCCGGTGGCCCCGGGCCTAGACTACCGGGGATGACAGCGGGCGGAGACCTGCGTGATCTGCGACCGAAAGGCCGCCCCATCCGGGAGGGAACGCATGGAGAGCCGATACCGCGCCGTCTATGCCGAGTGGCAGCAGGATCCGGCGGCGTTCTGGATGGAGCAGGCGAAGGCGATCGACTGGTTCGATCCGCCGACGACGGCATTCGACGCCGATGCGGGCGTCTACGGCCGCTGGTTCCCCGATGCCACCTGCAACACCTGCTTCAACGCGCTGGACCGGCATGTCCTTTCCGGCCGCGGCGACCGGGCGGCGATCATCCACGATAGCGCGGTGACGGGCACGCAGCGCACACTCTCCTATTCGGCGCTGCTGCTGGAAGTGCAGGCGCTGGCGGCGAGCCTCGAGGACCTCGGCGTCATCAAGGGCGACCGGGTGATCATCTACATGCCGATGGTGACGGAGACGGTGGTCGCCATGCTCGCCTGCGCCCGTATCGGCGCCGTCCACTCGGTGGTGTTCGGGGGCTTTGCCGCGGCCGAACTCGCGACGCGGATCGACGACGCCCGGCCGAAAGTGATCCTGTCGGCGTCCTGTGGCATCGAGCCGGCCCGCATCGTGCCCTACAAGCCGCTGCTCGACGCCGCCATCGCCAAGGCCCGGCACCGGCCGGATGCAACCGTGATCCTGCAACGCCCGCAGTCGACGGCAAAGATGGTCGAGGGCTTCGACCATGACTGGGCGAGCCTGCGCGCCACCGCGCTCGACAGCATCGCGGAAGGGCGCGAGGTGCCTTGCGCGGCCCTCAAGGCGACCGATCCGCTCTACGTCCTCTACACCTCCGGCACGACCGGCCAGCCGAAGGGCGTGGTGCGCGACAATGGTGGCCATATGGTCGCGCTGCACTGGTCGATGGAAGCGGTGTTCGGCGTCGAGGCGGGCGAGGTCTGGTGGGCGGCGTCCGACGTCGGCTGGGTCGTCGGCCATTCCTACATCGTTTATGGTCCGCTCCTGAAGGGCTGCACGGCCGTGCTGTTCGAGGGCAAGCCGGTCGGCACGCCGGATGCCGCGACCTATTGGCGGGTGATCGCGGAGCACAAGGTGACGGCCCTCTTCACCGCGCCGACCGCTATCCGCGCGATCCGCAAGGAGGACCCGGAGGGGGATTTGCCCCGCGGTCACGATCTCTCGGCCTTCCGCACCCTGTTCCTGGCCGGCGAGCGTGCCGACACCGAGACCATCCGCTGGGCCGAGCGGGCGCTGGGCGTGCCGGTGATCGACCATTGGTGGCAGACCGAGACCGGCTGGCCGATCGCCTGCAACCCGGTCGGCCTCGGGATCCTACCGGTGAAGTATGGCAGCCCCGGCGTCGCGATGCCGGGCTACACCATCGCCATCCTCGACGAGGCCGGCACGCCGCTGCCACCCGGCGGCCTCGGCGCCATCGCCTTGAAGCTGCCGCTGCCGCCCGGCACGCTGCCGACGCTCTGGAATGCCGACGACCGGTTCCGCGCCGGCTATCTCGAGACCTTTCCCGGCTACTACTCGACGGCGGACGCCGGCTCGCTCGACGCGGACGGCTACCTCTTCGTCATGGGCCGCACCGACGACGTCATCAACGTCGCCGGCCACCGCCTGTCGACCGGCGAGATGGAGGAAGCGGTCTCGGGCCACCCGGCCGTCGCCGAATGCGCGGTCATCGGCATGCACGACGCGCTGAAGGGCGAAGTGCCCTGCGGCTTCGTCGTCCTCAAGAACTCCAACCGTCTCGGCGATGCGGTGGTCGAGGCCGAGCTGGTCGACCTCGTGCGCGAGCGCATCGGCCCGGTCGCCGCCTTTCGCAAGGTGGTCGTCGTCGACCGCCTGCCGAAGACGCGCTCGGGCAAGATCCTGCGCGGGACGATGAAGAAGATCGTCGACCGGACGCCCTTCGACATGCCGGCGACGATCGAGGATGCCACCGCGCTCGACGACCTCCGGCGGGCCCTCGGGCTGTAGCGACCGGCGACGCTTGACCCGGCGGACCGCCTCCCCGAAGGTCCGCCGCGATGGACGACGGGCAGCACAGCCGAAGGGCGGGGACAGGCGGCATGACGGAGCATTTTCCGGCAAGGCTCGCCCGCCGGATCGCGCTGGCGGCGCAAGGCTTTGCCGAGAAGCGCCCGGAAACGGCCGCCGACTGGCGGCGGATGAACCGGGTGATCGGGCGGCTCGGGCTGCTGCAGATCGATTCGGTCAGCGTCTCCGCCCGCGCCCACTACATGCCGCTGTTCTCGCGGCTCGGTGACTATCCCCGGGCAGCGCTGGAGCAGGCGGCCTGGGGAAAGCCGCGAAAACTCTTCGAATACTGGGCGCACGAGGCCTCGCTGCTGCCGCTGGAGACGCAGCCGCTGCTGCGCTGGCGGATGCAGCGCGCCGCCGCGGGAGAGGGCATCTACGGCGGGCTGGCAAGCTTCGCCCGGGAGCAGCCGGCCGCGATCGAAGCGGTTCTGCAGCGCATCGCGGCGGAGGGAGCCCTCTCGTCGTCCGACTTCGCGGCGCCGAAGGGCGCCGGCGGCTGGTGGGGCTGGAGCGATACCAAGCGGGCGCTGGAATTCCTGTTCTGGTCCGGCCGCATCACCACCGCGACGCGGCGCGGCTTCGAGCGGGTTTACGACCTGCCGGAGCGCGTGCTGCCGGCGGGCATCGTCGCGGCGCCGACGCCCGGCAGCGAGGCCGCGCACAGCGCCCTCCTGCTGATCGCGGCGAAGGCGCTGGGCATTGCGACCGCGGCGGACCTTGCCGACTATTTCCGCCTGGCGCCCGCGGACGTCCGGCCACGCCTCGCCGAGATGCTGGAGGACGGCGCACTGCTGCCGGCCAGCGTCGAGGGCTGGCGGCAACCGGCCTTTCTCGATCCGGCGGCGCGGCGTCCGCGGGCGATTACCGCCGCCGCGCTGCTCTCGCCCTTCGATCCGCTGGTGTTCGAGCGGGCGCGCACCGAGCGCCTGTTCGGCTTCCGCTACCGGATCGAGATCTACGTGCCGGCCGAGAAGCGCGTTCACGGCTACTATGTCCTCCCCTTCCTCCTCGGCGACCGGCTGGTCGCCCGCGTCGACCTGAAGGCCGACCGCAAAGCCGGAACGCTCGTCGTGCTGTCCGCGCATGCCGAGCCACAAGCGCCACAAGCGACCGCGGAGGCGCTTCATGCCGAGCTTTGGCGGATGGCGGGCTGGCTCGGGCTCGACAGGCTCGTCGTGCAGCCTGCCGGCGATTTCGGCGCGGCGTTGGCGGCGGCGGCACATGGCGCCGGGTCCGGCACCGTTCACGGTCGGTGACCGCATCCAGCCGATTGCCGCTGTGCGCGAATGCCGTTAAAGCGTCGCCCGACCCTCATGGCATTCTTTCGAAGGACTCCGGCATGGACGCCCATTCCCCCGACGGCGAGAAGCAGGCGGCGCTCCTCGCCGAAGCCCTGCCGTTCATGCAGGCCTACGAGCACAAGACCGTCGTCGTGAAATACGGCGGCCATGCCATGGGCAATGCCGAGCTCGGCAAGGCTTTCGCCCGCGACATCGCGCTGCTCAAGCAGTCCGGCATCAACCCGATCGTCGTCCATGGCGGCGGCCCGCAGATCGGCGCGATGCTCGCCAAGATGGGCATCGAGTCGAAGTTCGAGCACGGCCTACGCGTCACCGACGAGCGCACCGTCGAGATCGTCGAGATGGTCCTCGCCGGTTCGATCAACAAGGAAATCGTCGCCCTCATCAATGCCGAGGGCGAATGGGCGATCGGCCTCTGCGGCAAGGACGGCAACATGGTCTTCGCCGAAAAGGCCAAGAAGACCGTGATCGACCCCGACAGCAACATCGAACGGGTGCTGGATCTCGGTTTCGTCGGCGAGCCCGTCGAGGTCGACCGCACCCTCCTCGACCTTCTCGCGCGCTCGGAAATGATCCCGGTGATCGCGCCGGTGGCGCCCGGCCGCGACGGCCACACCTACAACATCAATGCCGACACCTTCGCCGGCGCCATCGCCGGCGCGCTGAAGGCCTCGCGCCTCCTCTTCCTCACCGACGTGCCGGGCGTCCTCGACAAGCAAGGCCAGCTGATCAAGGAGCTCTCCGTCTCCGAGGCCCGCCAGCTGATCCGCAACGGCACCATCACCGCCGGCATGATCCCGAAGGTCGAGACCTGCATCCAGTCGCTCGAGCGCGGCGTCGAGGGCGTCGTCATCCTCAACGGCAAGACCCGTCACGCGGTGCTGCTGGAACTCCTGACCGAGCACGGCGCAGGGACGCTGATCGTTCCGTAGGGCGTCAGACCGAGACGGTGAGCTTGACGCCGAGCGCAGGCATGATCTTGCACTTCAAGCTCTTCATCCTCGCGCTGGAGCGCCTTGGCGACGTCGCCGGGGACGGCGATGAGCAGGTCGGGATCATCGTCCTTGAGGGCGGCGGCGAGATATTCGGCGATCGCCGTTTCGTCGGCCAAATATCTCGATGCGTCGAAGAGCGCGAAACTGGTCATGGGCCGCTTCCCTCAGGGCTTTGCGATAGATCCTGCTCCGGCAATCTCTGCCGAGAAAAGTGCCGCCATTGCTTCAAGATTCGTCATCCTCGCGCGCAGCGCGGGGACCCATGCCGAGGCGCGGACGACGTGCTAGACCGCGGACGTGACACGCCTGTTCCTGCAGCGGAGCGGCGGTGTCGGTGAAGAGGCATGGGTCCCCGGCCTGCGGCCGAGGATGACGACCGCTTGAAGTTGCGCCCCGATCCCGACTGCTTAACTGGCTGGGACAGAATTTAACCGAGCCACCTATGACAGGCACAACCGTACCCGGCGTTACGGATTCTGCTTGTGGCGTGACGTAACCTGCGGTACTGCGGCTGCAACCTGTTCGCCGTCATGCGTATTTGGAAAGCAGAAGCCCCGTGTCCTCAGCCGCCGCCGTCACGCCCCGCAATTCGCCGGGCCGGGTTCTCTTCGCCAGCCTCATCGGCACGACGATCGAGTTCTTCGACTTCTACATCTATGCCACGGCAGCGGTGATCGTGTTCCCGAAACTGTTCTTTGCGGGCGGTGACCAGACCACGGCGATGCTGCAGTCCTTCGCGACCTTCGCCATCGCCTTCTTCGCCCGGCCGATCGGCGCGGCGCTGTTCGGCCATTTCGGCGACCGGATCGGGCGGAAAGCAACGCTGGTGGCAGCGCTGATGACCATGGGCGTCTCGACCATCGCCATCGGCTTGCTGCCGACCTACGCCTCGGTCGGCATCGTCGCGCCGCTGCTGCTGGCGCTCTGCCGGCTCGGCCAGGGCCTCGGCCTTGGCGGCGAATGGGGCGGCGCGGTGCTGCTTGCCACCGAGAACGCACCGGAGGGCAAGCGCGCCTGGTACGGCATGTTCCCGCAGCTCGGCGCGCCGATCGGCTTCATCTGCGCCACCGGCAGCTTCCTGATCCTCAGCGACGTCCTCACCGATGAGCAGTTCTTCTCCTTCGGCTGGCGCATCCCCTTCCTCGCCAGCGCGCTGCTGGTCTTCGTCGGCCTCTATGTCCGTCTGCAGATCACCGAGACGCCGGTCTTCCAGGAGGCCATCGACAAGGACGAGCGCGTCCGCGTGCCCTTCCTCACCGTCTTCACCGAATACAAGAAGGAGCTCCTCGTCGGCACCTTCGCCGCGCTCGCGACCTTCGTGCTGTTCTACCTCATGACGGTGTTCACGCTCAGCTGGGGCACGACCAAGCTCGGCTTCACCCGCGACCAGCTGCTGCCGATCCAGATGCTCGGCGTCGTGTTCTTCGGCCTTGCCATCCCGTTCTCGGCAAAGCTTGCCGACCGCTACGGCCGGCAGACGACGCTGATGGTGACGACCGTCTTCATCTTCCTCTTCGGCTTCCTGTTCGCGCCGCTGTTCGGCTCGGGCACCGGCTATGGCGCCGTCGCCTTCTCGATCATCGGCTTCTGGCTGATGGGTTGCACCTATGGCCCGCTCGGCACCGCGCTGTCGGAGCTGTTCCCGACCTCGGTGCGCTACACCGGCGCGTCTCTGACCTTCAACCTCGGCGGCATCGTCGGCGCCTCGCTCGCCCCCTACATCGCGACGACGCTCGCCACCAACCATGGCGGCCTCGCCTCGGTCGGCTACTACATGTCGCTCGCCGCGGTGCTAACGGCGCTGGCGCTCCTCGCCATGCCGAAGAACGCCCATCTCGAGCGCCAGCCGAGCTAACCGCGGCGGGCCGCAACGAGGTCAGCCGGAGCTGACCACGGCGGGCGACGGCCCTGCCTCTCAGGCGGTCCCGGACAGAAGCGCCAGGATCGCCGCGAGGATCAGGACGCAGCCGATGAACTCCATCGGCCTGATCCGCTCGCGAAACAGCAGGACCGACGAGGCGAAGGTGAAAACCAGCTCGATCTGGCCAAGCGCCCTGACATAGGCGACCTTCTGCAGCGCCATGGCGGTGAACCAGCCGATCGAGCCGGCGACGCCGACGAGCCCGACGGCGAGCGACGGTCGCCACGACCGCCCGATCGCCCGGAGCTCCGCCGGGTCGCGCACCGCCAGCCAAGCGAGCATGGCGACCGTCTGGAACGCCGTCGCGAAGGCCAGCGCATAGGCGGCCCGGATCATCACCTCGCCGCCGTCGAGGGCGAGGGACGCCCAGCGGAACGCGACGGCGGAGATGCCGAACAGCGCGCCGGAGAGAACGCCGATCCCCGCCGCCCGCGAGAACAGGGCTCCGCGCCAGCCCCCCGTCGCCGCGGTCCGTCCGGCGAGCGAGATGCAGCCGACGCCGATCACCCCGACGACGATCGCCGCAGTCCCGGCAAGCGAAATCGTCTCGCCGAGGATCAGCAGGCCGAACAGCGCCGCCTGCACCGGCTCGGTCTTCGAATAGGCCGTGCCGACCATAAAATTGCGCAGCGAGAACAGGCTGACCAGGAAGAACGTCCCGCCGATCTGCGCGAGACCTCCGAGCGCCACCGCAACGAAGAAGTCGGACGTCGCGCGGGGCCAGGCCATTCCGAGATGGTTCAAGGCCAACAGGTAGATCAGCGCGAAGGGGAAGCCGAAGCCGAAACGCGCGAAAGTGGCGCCGGTGATCTTCAGCTCGCCGTTGAGCTGTTTCTGCAGCGTCGAGCGGGCGTTTTGCAGGAAGGCCGCGGCGATGGTAAGGGGTATCCACAAAGGCATGGCGGCATTCCGGTTGACGATCCTACCGCCTTAGCACCTTGGTCCCGCCCGCGGCGACCGGATCCTCTCCAGCCCCCCGAGCCAGATGACCGATATTCGAAAGACCGCCGACGCCGTTCCCGCCGATTTCGCCGATGTCAGCGAGTGGGTGTTCGACCTCGACAACACGCTCTATCCGCGCCGCACCAACCTGTTCGCCCAGATCGACGTGCGGATGACGAGTTTCGTCGCCGACTTCCTGAAGCTGCCGCCCGAAGAGGCGCGGCGCGTGCAGAAGGACTTCTACCGCGAACACGGCACGACGCTGCGCGGGCTGATGAGCGTCCACGACGTCGATCCCGACGCCTTCCTCGAATTCGTTCACGACATCGACTATTCGGGCCTTGCCGCCGACCCCGACCTCGGCGTCGAGATCCAGCGGCTTCCGGGCCGCAAGTTCATCTTCACCAATGGCGACCGCGGCCATGCCGAGCGCACTGCCCGCGCGCTCGGCATTCTCGACCATTTCGAGGACATCTTCGACATCGTGGCGGCAGGCCTCAACCCGAAGCCCGCACAGGCGACCTATGACAAGTTCGTCGCCCTGTTCGGGATCGAGGGCAAACGGGCGGTGATGTTCGAGGATCTCGCCCGCAACCTCGAAGTGCCCAAACGCCTGGGCATGCGCACCGTGCTCATCGTCCCTCCGAACCTCGAGGAAGTTCTCGGCGACGTCTGGGAGCACGAGGGCCGCGACGGCGAGCACATCGACTTCATCACCGAAGATCTCACCGGCTTCCTGCGCTCCATCCGTTGAGCACAGGCGCAGCCATGCCTCAGCGCCGCTGTGGCGTTGGCGCGGCCAGCGGTAACAGTCTGCGGCGTCAGCGTCCGAGCAGCGAGCGTCCGGCGCTGGCGAGCGGCGGCTTGTCCGGACGATCGCCTTTCTCCAGCACCTCGGCCTCGGCGGAATAGTCGGACCGCTGGTTGTCGGAGAGGACCTTGTCCTGCTGGTTCTGCGGATAGCGGGCCGCACCGGCCTTCGCCGAACCGCGTCCTGCCGCGCTTTCCGGATCGCTGTCGGCGCGCTCTGGCTGGGCATGGGTCTCATCCGGAGCGATCGCCGCGGGGGCATCCTTGCCCTGCTGGATCCGCATCATTTCGGAATCGGTATCTTCGCCGTCGCCCACGCTCATCTCCTTTGCTCGCCCATGCGAACCTTGATTCTCAACGCCCCGTCCACGGGCGGGTTCCTGCCGCATGGGGAGGGGCTAGAAGCCGTAGAACTGCCGGATCACCGCCCAGCCCTCCTCGGCGGTGTCGACGAAGGTGATGAGGTCGACGTCCTCGGGCGCGATGACACCTTCCTCGGCGAGCGCATCGAGGTTCAGCACTTTCCGCCAGAACTCCGAACCGAACAGCACCACGGGGATGCGCTGCATCCGCCGCGTTTGGATCAGCGTCAGCGCCTCGAACAGTTCGTCGAGCGTGCCGAACCCGCCGGGGAAGATCGCCATCGCCTTGGCGCGCAGCAGGAAGTGCATCTTGCGGATGGCGAAGTAGTGGAAGTTGAAGCAGAGCTCCGGCGTCGCATAAAGGTTGGGCGCCTGCTCGTGCGGCAGGACGATGTTCAGCGCGATCGACACCGCGCCGACATCGCCGGCCCCGCGGTTGCCGGCCTCCATCACGCCTGGCCCGCCGCCGGTGACGACGACGAACTCCTTGCTGCCGGAGGCATCGGCCGAGTGCTGCGAACAGAGCCCGGCAAAGCGCCGGGCCTCGGCGTAGAAGCGCGAATTGGCTTCAAGTCGCGCCTTCTGGGCCGGGTTGCGCGCGGCCCAGGCGGCCTTGCCGGGCTCGGGGATGCGGGCGCCGCCGAACAGCACCACGGTCGAGAGGATCCCGGCCTCGACCAGCGCCATCTCGGTCTTCACCAGTTCGAGCTGCAGGCGGACCCCGCGCATCGCCGCGCTGGTCAGGAAATCCTCGTCGGCATAGGCGAGGCGGTAGCTCGGCGATCGCGTCTGCGGCGTATCGGGCTTGGCGGCGAGTTCCTGCTTGTCCGAATGCGAACTCGGGAACGGGTCCCAGGTGCCCTTGGCCGTGTCGTCTTCCGTCATGCGCATCGCCTTGTCGCTGGTCGCCAGGGCCCGAGGCCCGCCGTCGATTGACCGATTCGGGACCTTCTACTAGACGAAGACGGCAGGATAAAACGATTGTCCGACCCGGAGAGCTGCCCGATGACCACCCATGATTCCCTGGCCCAGACGATCGAAGCCGCCTTCGAGGCCCGCGATACGGTCTCGACCGACACCAAGGGCGAGGTCCGCGACGCC
Source organism: Mesocryomonas fontinalis (assembly GCF_055730125.2). Classification (NCBI taxonomy): domain Bacteria; kingdom Pseudomonadati; phylum Pseudomonadota; class Alphaproteobacteria; order Hyphomicrobiales; family Aurantimonadaceae; genus Mesocryomonas; species Mesocryomonas fontinalis. The sequence continues at coordinate 262,469 of NZ_JBUZWG020000007.1, forward strand.
GTCGAAACCGCGCTGAACCTCCTCGACAGCGGCGAGGCCCGTGTCGCCTCGCGCGGCGCGGACGGCGCCTGGACGACGCACCAGTGGCTGAAGAAGGCGGTGCTGCTGTCGTTCCGGCTGAACCCGATGTCGACCGTCTCCGGCGGCCCCGACGGTGCCCACTGGTTCGACAAGGTGCCGGCGAAGTGGGCGGGCTGGGGCGATGCCGAGTTCCGGCAGGCGGGTTTCCGCGCGGTGCCCGGCGCCATCGCCCGCCGCTCGGCCTATATCGCCCGCGACGTCATCCTGATGCCGTCCTTCGTCAACCTCGGCGCTTATGTCGACACCGGCACCATGGTCGACACCTGGGCGAGCGTCGGCTCCTGCGCACAGATCGGCAAGAACGTCCATCTCTCCGGCGGCGTCGGCATCGGCGGCGTGCTGGAGCCCATGCAGGCCGGCCCGACGATCATAGAGGACAACTGCTTCATCGGTGCCCGCTCGGAAGTGGTCGAGGGCTGCATCGTGCGCGAGGGCTCGGTGCTCGGCATGGGCGTCTACATCGGCCAGTCCACCCGCATCGTCGACCGCGCGACCGGCGCGATCAGCTATGGCGAGGTGCCGGCCTATTCGGTGGTGGTGTCCGGCACCCTTCCCGGCAAGCCTTTCCCGGACGGCACGCCTGGCCCTGGCCTCTACTGCGCCGTGATCGTCAAGCGCGTCGACGAGCGCACGCGCTCGAAGACCTCGATCAACGAGCTGCTGCGCAGCTGATCTCCCCTAAAACGACGACGCCGTCGCGGGCAGGACCCGGACGGCGTCGGCGTAATATCGAAGGAGAGCCTACTCGTCGAAGGCGAGCGAGGCGGCCATCGGCTTGGCCGAGGTGAGAATGCGACCGCCACGGCCGCCTTCGCTGGCGACAGCGACGGGCGCGATGCCCTGGCGAACACCCGGCAGCGGCGCGATCGCACCAGGGCTGGCGGGCGCCGCGGGTACCGTGCTGGCGATGATGGCGACCGGCGCCGTCCCGGCCGGTGCGACAGTGCCCTTGCGGACCGAGGCGATCGCAGCACGGGCGCGGATCGTCGCCGGGTTCGACGCGATGTCGACCTGGCGCTGGCGCTCGTTGGCGGCGACCAGCGTTCCGGCATTGACCGGGCCGCGGCGGCGCTCGATGGCGGCCATATGGCGCTTGACGTTGGCGCAATAGGCGGCGGCCGAACGGCTCATCACGGTGGTGCGGTGGCCGCCCTTGTACTTCATCGCCGCGCCGCAGACGTCGTGGCCGCTCTGCTTCCAGGCGCCGGCGAGATACTTCATGCCGTAGCGCAGGTTGGTCTCGGGATCGTAGAGATCGGAGGCCTGGCCGGAGAAGCCGAGGCTACGGGCGGTCGACGGCTGGATCTGCGACAGGCCGTAGACGCCACTGCCCCGCGCCTTCGGATTGTAATGGCTTTCCACCCGCACGACCGCATAGGCGAGCTCGCTCGGGATGTCATTGTCGGCCGCAGCCCGCTCGATCATCTTGTCGATCGACGCGCTGCCGGTGATGGTGTCCTTGCCGCCGAACGTGTCGCCGAAGCGCTCGGTGACGACGTTGTAGGCCTTGGCGCCGGTCTCGACGGCGGCGATCTTCACCGCGACGGCAGTATCGGCGACGGCGGCGACGGTCGCCGGCACGGCGTTCACCGGGTTCAATGCCGTGGCGACGGCGGCGACGTTGTCGAGCGCCGACGGGCGCTTCTGCGCTGCCACCACGCCAGAGCGTGCCACGAGATCGTCCGGCGCGATGACGAGGATCTCGGGCGCCAGCGTCGTCGCCTTGCGCTCAGCGACGTCGGCCTGCAGGGCCGCCACTTCGAGAGCCGGCTCGACCGCGGCAGGCGCTGCCGGCGTTGCAGCGGAAAGCCGCGCTGTCTTGCCTGCGGCAGAGGTTGTGGCGACGGGCGCCGGCGCTGGTGCCGGCGGGGCGGCGGCGAGCTTGGCGGCGTCGGGCTTCTGCGAGGGCTGGGCAATGCGGCTGCCATCGCTGAACGCGGCGATCCGCACCGGCGCGTAGCCATAGGCATCGACGCTCGGCGTGCCCGTCTGGTTTTTTGGCTCGAGCGAGCTGGTCTTGGTGCCCGCCTGGTTGGAGACGCAGGCCGTGAGGAAGAACGGGGCGGAGAGGGCGATCAGGGCGATCGGACGAAAGCTGGCAGGGGTGACGGACCGCCGAAGCATTTTCGTTGCTGATCGCATGCTGTTCTCCGAGAACGTTAAAGATCGTTCATGAATTCAGATCGATGCCAAACATGGCAGCGAGAAGGCAGGAAGCGGCCCCAGCAGGGCGCCGATCACGTTGTGCACCGGACTGCAACCTTTTGGCAACTATTGCCGCCAAACATGGCGCGAGGCTTGGCGCGAAATTCCTTGCCTGTGGAAAAGCCATTCTGCCCGGCTGCTCCCGATCGCCGCAACGGCCACGCGAGGGGGCTTGTCGAGACGACCGCCGGCATGGCCAATGGAGCGGATGCTTCTCTCGCTTCGCTGACGGATACCATGACGTCTTCCTTTCCAGCAGGCTCCCCGCCGACCCCCGAGACGACGCCGACCGTCGGTGAGGTGCTGCAGTATTTCGCCGGCTCGGCGCAGCTGATGGCGGGAAACCCGGAGGGGTTGCGGCGGCTCGATCTCTCCGCCGACGGTTTCTGGACATCGTTCTTCGCGATGATCGTCTCGGCCCCGCCGCTGGTACTGTCCTGGATCGAGTACGAGAACAGCGAGCGCGCGGGGCATGTGACCGATGCCGGGCCGCTGATGATCTACGCGGCGCACGCCCTGGCCGATGCACTCGCCTGGATCCTGCCGGTGCTGGTGCTGATGGTGCTGGCGACGTCGATCGGCTTCCGCCGCAAGATCGTGCCGCTGGTGGTCGCCACCAACTGGGGCGGCGCGCTGCTCGCCTGGCTGTTCGCGCCCTACTGGCTGCTGCTCTACGCCACCGGCCCGAACCCGGTGATGGACGGCATCGGTTACGCCGTCGGCCTCGGCTCCATCGTCCTCACCATCCGGCTTGCGGCGTCGGCGATCGGCCGCGACCTGCCGGCCGCGATCGCCGTCGTGGCCTTGATGATCGTCACCTCGCTCCTCGCCTATGGCGCGGTGATGGACGTGACCGGCGTCGCGCTCATCTGATCAGGCGGCAGGCGTTTGCCGTGCGCCGGCGCGTCGCTCGCTCGCCAGTGCCGTGAGGAAGATGAGGAAGCCGCCGATCGCCAGCACCGCGCCGACCCAGCCGGTCGCGGCAAGGCCGTAGCCTCTCGCGATCGCAAGGCCGCCGAGCCAGGCGCCAAGGCCGTTGGCGACGTTGAAGGCGGAGTGGTTGAGGGCGGCGGCCAGCGTCTGCGCGTCGCCCGCGACATCCATCAGCCGGGTTTGCAGCGCCGGCCCGACGGCGACGCCGCAGCCGATCAGGAAGACGCAGATCGACAGCATGACCGGGCTCGCGGCGGTGAGCGCGAAGACGATGAGGACCACGGTGTCGACCACCAGCATGCCGCCAATCGTGCCCATCAGCGAGCGGTCCGCCAGCCAGGCGCCGACGATGTTGCCGACGACCATGCCGGCACCGAACAACACCATGATGATCGGCACGCTCGACGCGTCCATGCCGGCGACCTGCATGGCGGTGTCGGCGATGTAGCTGAACACCGAGAACATGCCGCCGAAACCGATGGCGGCGATGCCGAGCGTGTACCAGACCTGGCTGCGCCGAAACGCGCCGAGCTCGCGCATCGGGCTCGCGCCTTCCTTGACCTTGTCCTGCGGCACCAGCGTCCAGACCAGTACAAAGGTGAGGACGGCAATGGCGCCGACGATGGCGAACAGCGAGCGCCAGCCGAACACCTGGCCGACATAGGTGGTGAGCGGCGTACCGATCAGCGTGGCGACCGTCAGGCCGAGCATCACCCGGCCGACCGCCTGGGTCCGCTTGTGGTGCGGCACCATCGACGCCGCAACGAGCGCGGCGACGCCGAAATAGGCGCCGTGCGGCATGCCCGACAGGAAGCGGAAGACCAGCAGCGAGCCATAGGTCGGCGCCAGCGCGCTGGCGAGGTTGGCCAGCGCGAAGATCACCACCAGCGACAAGAGCAGGAAGCGCCGGCTGAGCTTGGCGGCGGCCACGGCGATAACCGGCGCGCCGATGACCACGCCAAGCGCATAGGCGCTGATGATGTGCCCCGCCTCAGGCGTCGAGATCGCCAGGCCGTCGGCGACGTTCGGCAACAGCCCCATGATCGCGAACTCGCCGGTGCCGATGGCGAAGCTGCCGGTCGCGAGCGCAAGTTCAGTCAGCGCTCCGGCGCGGCGCGACACCTGCGGCACCCCGTCGCCGGCGTGGCGAAGGGGAGCGTTCTCGTCGAGGGCGATATGGGTCACGGGCGGTCTCCGGAGCCTCGTCACGCGGCGGCCCGCCAATCAGGCGGGGACGGGTCCGACGCGATCGGACGGCGCCATATAGAAGCAAGCCTTAGCGATAGCGGGGTGACGACGGAGTGCCTAGCCGGCGAAAACGCATGGCAGGCACGGCCTTTTTGCAAGGGCGCGCGCGTGACCGGCGTGATCTTCGCCAAAGCTTGGAAGCGGGAACGTCAGGGTGCCGCTCCCGCAAACGGGAACGTCAGGTGCCGCTCCCGCAAACGGGAACGTCAGGCGCCGCTCCCGCAGGCGGGAGCGTCAGGGTGCCGTTCCCGCAGGCGGGAACGTCAGGGTGCCGTTCCCGCAGGCGGGAACGTCAGGGATAATCGACCTGGGTGAGGTAGAGGCCGTCCGGCGGGGCGACCGGGCCGCAACGCTTGCGGTCCAGCGATTCCAGCGCCGCGACGAGGTCGTCGCCAGTCCAGCGGTGCTCGCCGATGAGCTTCAGCGAGCCGGCGAGCGAGCGGATCTGGTTGTGCAGGAACGACTGTGCCGAGGCGTGGATGTGCACCTCGTGGCCCGGCCCCTGGACCACGTCGAGCCGGTCGAGCGTGCGGACCGGGTTCTTCGCCTGGCAATGGGTGGAGCGGAAGGTGGTAAAGTCGTGCGTGCCGAGGAGCAGCTTGGCAGCCTTGTCCATCGCGGCGACGTCGAGCGGCTTCCAGACCCACCAGACCTGTCCGGCGAGCAGCGCCGGCGGCGGACGACGGTTGAAGATGCGGTAGAGGTAATGCCGCTTTCGGGCCGAGAAGCGGGCGTCGAAACCATCGGGCACGCTGTCCACGGCGAGGATCGAGACGCTCTCCTGGCGGAGGAACGCGTTCATCGCGTCGCGGACGGTGTCGGTCTCCCACTCCTTGGCGAAATCGACATGCGCCACCTGGCCGGACGCATGCACGCCGGCATCGGTCCGCCCGGCGCCGAAGATCGTCACCGGCTCGCCGATGAAGCCGGCCAGCGCCGTCTCGATCGCCTCCTGCACGGAATAGCCGTTCTTCTGCCGCTGCCAGCCGACATAGCGCGTGCCGTCATACTCGATGGTCAGCTTGTAGCGGGGCATCAGCCGGCCCGGCCGCCGGCCGGCAGCGGCGTGCCGCGCAGGAGATCGGCAGCCCGCATCGGCTTGCCGCCGGCGCGCTGCAGCTCGAGCACGCGCACGGCGCCGCCGTTTGCGGAAGCGATCAGCAGGCGGTCGTCCAGCACATCGCCCGACGCCGCACCGTCCCGTCCGGCCTCGAACGCCGCGCGCAGAAACTTCACCCGCTCAGGGCCGGCGCCGAAGTCGAGCAAGGTCCAGGCGCCGGGGAACGGCGAGAAGGCGTTGATCTTCTGCGCGACGGCCTCGGCGCCCGCGGTGAAGTCGAGCTCCGCCTCGGCCTTGTCGATCTTGCGGGCGTAGACCATCTGCCGGCCGGTACGCTCGGCCATCGCATCCTGGTCCTCGAAGCTCAGCGTGCCCGCCTCGAGCCTTGCCAGCGCCTCGACCATCGCCGCGGCCGACACCGCCGACAACCGGTCGTGCAGCTCGCCCGCGGTCTCGGTGTCGCCGATCGTGATCTCCTCGGTGATCGCCACCGGGCCGGTATCGAGCCCAGCCTCCATCCGCATCACCATCATGCCGGTCGCCCGGTCGCCCGCCTCGATCGCCCGCTGGATCGGCGCGGCCCCGCGCCAGCGCGGCAGCAGCGAGGCGTGGCCGTTGAGGCAGCCACGCTTCGGAGCGTCGAGCGCCGCCTGCGGCAGCAGCAGGCCGTAGGCGACGACGACCGCGATGTCGGCGTTCAGGTCCTTCAGCGCGGCGATCTCCGCCGGATCCTTCAGCGACAGCGGCGATCGCACCGGCAGCCCCAGCCGCTCGGCCTCGACCTGCACCGGCGACGGCGTCAGCGTCAGCCCCCGGCGCCCGGCGGCACGCGGCGGCTGAGTGTAGACGGCGGCAATCCGATGCCCGGCGTCCGACAGGGCGGTGAGCGTCGGCACCGAAAAGACCGGCGTGCCCATGAAGACGACAGTCAGCGGCATGATGGGGTGGTCTCCGGGTTTGTCGACGACGGGTGAACTGGTGGCGCTGGTGCCGCGCAGGCCTCAAAGGCTCGTCATCCCGAGGGAACGCTACCCCCGCCGCGCCAACTTCGTAAACTTCTTCACCACCATCTCGCGCTTCAGCTTGGAGATGTGGTCGATGAACAGCACGCCGTTGAGGTGGTCGAGTTCGTGCTGCAAGCATGTTGCAAGAAGGCCGCTCGCCTCCTCCTCGTGCAGCTTGCCGTCGAGGCCGAGATAGCGAACCACGACCGTCGCCGGCCGCTCGACCTCGGCATAGTATTCGGGGATCGACAGGCAGCCTTCCTCGTAGGTCGACCGCTCGTCTGACGAGGACAGGATCTCGGGATTCAGGAACACCCGCGGCGCTTTTTCCTCGTCCTCGCCGGACAGATCGATGGTCAGCATGCGCAAGGGCTCGCCGATCTGGATCGCGGCGAGGCCGATGCCGGGCGCATCGTACATCGTCTCCAGCATGTCGTCGGCGAGCGCGCGCAGCGCGGCATCGACGGTCTCGACCGGGCGGGAGACCTGGCGCAGGACCGGATCGGGCAGGATGATGAGGGGCTTGATCGTCATCGCGCTGACGTAATGCCTGCCGGCGTTACGGTCAATCCGGCGCGCCGCAGGCACCGGGCCGCAACGCCCCGCCGCTTGCCTTCCGGCCAGTGCGTTCTTGTTTTGATCTTCTCAATCCGCGCCTTCCGCGCTACAGCTGAGGCATGACCTCCGTCCTCGACGCCTTCGATGCACCGCTGCTCGTCCTGTCCGGCCATGTGGTCGGCGTCGGCACGGCGTCGCTTGCCGGGCTCTGCCTCGTCCTGTCGCTCGCCGTCCTGATGCTCCTTGCCGGCCGCAGCCAGCTGCGGCGCGAGATGGAGGCCTTGTCGCTTGATTCCTCCGACCGGCTCGACTCCATCCTGCGCTCGCAGGCCGAGGTCACCGGGCGGATGCAGACCATGGCGGAGATCTTCGGCGAGCGGCAGGCCGACATGGCGCGAACCCTCGCAGAAAGGCTCGACGGCATGTCGAACCGGGTCGGCCAGTCGATCCTCGACACCACCAAGGAGACCAAGGAGAGCCTCTCGGCGCTGGCCGAGCGGCTGGCGATGATCGACCGGGCGCAAGGGCGGATCTCGGACCTTGCCGGGGAGGTGGTGCGGCTGCAGGACATCCTCAGCAACAAGCAGACCCGCGGCGCCTTCGGCCAGGGGCGGATGGAGGCGATCGTCGCCGACGGCCTGCCGCTCGGCGCCTTCACCTTCCAGGCGACGCTGTCCAACGGCAAGCGGCCGGACTGCCTGATCTCGATGCCGAACGGCGCGCCCTCGCTCGCCATCGACGCGAAGTTTCCAATGGAAGCCTGGTCGGCCTTTCGCGAGGCGGAAGACGAGGCGCACCGCCTGTTCTCGGCCCAGCGCCTGCGCCGCGACATGGACGTGCACGTGAAGGCGATCTCGGAGAAGTACCTGATCCCCGGCGAAACGCAGGACACCGCCTTCCTGTTCGTGCCCTCGGAGTCGATTTTCGGCGAACTGCACGAGCATTTTCCCGACATCGTCCAGAAGGCGCACCGGGCGCGGGTGGTGATCGTCTCGCCCTCGCTGCTGATGCTGTCGATCCAGGTGGTGCAGGCGATCCTGCGCGATGCCCGGATGCGCCAGGAAGCCGGCCTGATCCAGAAGGAAGTACGCCTCCTCACCGACGACCTCAGCCGCCTCGACGCCCGCGTCGCCGCGCTCCGCACGCACTTCACCCAGACCGGGCGGGACGTCGACCAGATCCTCGTCTCGACCGAGAAGCTCATGAAGCGCGGCGAGAAGATCGCGCTGGTGGAACTCGGCGAGGCCGAGCCGCTGGTGGCGAGACAGATCGCGGAGTGAAGCAATTGTCGATCTCCCCCCTTGAGGGGGAGATGCCGGCAGGCAGAGGGGGGCAAGCTGCTGCCCAGTTACGCTGGATAGGATTGCTAAAGCGCGACGCTGGCCGTTGCCCTTGAACTGCAGAACTTCAAACCTCGGCGCCCTATGCCCCCCCTCTGTCCTGCCGGACATCTCCCCCTCAAGGGGGGAGATCAGCTAGCTTCTAAAGCTTCGCCGCCAGCGCTTTGCTCGGCCAGCAGGTCTCGGGAAGCCCGAGCTTCTTCTCCACCGTGCCGATCACCCGCCGCGTCTTGAAGCCAGGCAGGCCGTCCGCGCCGCCGACGTCGTAGCCCTTGGAAACCAGCCGCTCCTGCAGCCGCGCGACGTCGCCGCGGGTCATGCCCTCGACACGCGTCCACCGGCCCTCGAACGCGCCGCCGCCCCGGATGCGATCGGCGACCTGGCTGATGTAGAGGGCGTAGAGGTCGGAGTTGTTGTAGGTCTTGATGACGTAGAAATTCGGCGTCGCGATGAAGGCCGGGCCGAGCCGGCCGGCCGGCATCATCAGATGCCCCGTCGCCCGCGCTTCGCTGGGCGCGAACGCCTTGCCGGAGATCCGCGTGACACCGCCCTTGGTGAAGTCGGCGATCGGCCGGCCCTGGTCCGGTCCCTCCAGCGTGCAGGAAACGCCCGCGGGCACGCTCGCCTCGTATCCCCAGTCGCGACCGGCGACCCAGCCGGACTGCTGCAGATAGTTGCCGATCGAGGCCAGCGTGTCGGGCACCGACTTCCAGATGTCGCGACGCCCGTCGCCATCCTGGTCGACGGCATAGGCCATGAACTTCGACGGCATGAACTGCGGCTGCCCCAGCGCCCCGGCCCAGGAAGAGCGCATGTCGGCGACGGTGAGATGGCCGTCCGCGACGATGTCGAGCGCCGAGAGGAGCTCGGTGCGGAACATCTCCTTGCGGCGGGAGAGATAGGCCTTCGTCGCCAGCACCTCGAAGGCGTTGTAGGGGATCTTCGCCGCGCCATAGCCGGATTCCCGGCCCCAGATGGCGAGGATCACGGCGGCCGGCACGCCGGTGCGCTTCTCGATGCGCGCCAGCACCGCCGCATGGGTCTTCGCCAGCACCCGGCCCTTGGCGGCGACGCCTGAAATGCTCTTCTCGTCGAAATAGGCCGACGGGCTCTGGAACTCCGCTTGCCGGTTCTTCTCCTCGACCTTCGCCGTATCGCCCGGCAGCTGCAGGTCCGGCAGCTTGAGGTTCGGCGTGACGCCCTTGAAGGCGGCGTCGAAGACGGCGCGGGAAACGCCGCGGACTTTCGCAGCCGGCCAGATGTCCTTCTCGAGGAAGGTCTGGAAACCCTTTTCGACCGAAGTTCCTTGCGCCGACGCGGCGACAGGCGCCAGCAACAGCAAGGCCACGGCGGCAAAGCGCGCGGTCATCTTCGCTCTCATGTCATCAAACCCTTCGCATCACGGTCCAGACGGCGGCCCCGGCAAGGATCGCGGCGGCCGAGCGGTTGAGCCGCGCCAGCATTTCCGGCCGGCGCAGCGCGGCCCGGGCGCGCCAAGCCAGGGCGGCATACGGCGTCAGGACGACGACGAGCACCAGGGCGGTCGCGGGCACCAGCACCGCGAAGTCGCGGAGGCCGATCCGCGAGAGGTCAAGCAGCGTCGGCAGCAGTGCCAGGTAGAAGAAGATGGTCTTCGGGTTCGACAGCGTGACGACGAAGCCGGCAAGAAAGCTCTTCGACATCCGCTCCGACGCCATAGCCTCGATCCGCCCCATCTCGCCCGCCGAGCGCCAGAGGACGACGGCGAGATAGGCGAGATAGGCGGCCGCGAGATAGCGGATGATGGTGAAGACCTCCCCGAAGGCTTCGGCGACGATGGCAAGGCCGAAGCAGGCGGCGGCGAGATAAGCGAGATCGCCGAGCACCAGGCCACCCAGGAAGGCGAGGCCGTGCCGAAAGCCCGAGCCGAGCGAGCGGGCGACGAGCGCGACGACCCCGGGGCCCGGAATGGCCGCGGCGATGGCGAGCGCCAGGCAATAGGCGGCAAGGCTTGTCGGCGTCATTTCCATCTCCTCGCCCGTCAGCCGGGCCGTTGCCGTCTCAAAAGGCCGTCCGCGCCCGCATCGCGGCCGACAGCGTGCCCTCGTCGAGATAGTCGAGCTCACCGCCGACCGGCACGCCGTGTGCGAGGCGGGTGATCTTGACGTCGAAGCCGGCGAGCTGGTCGGTGATGTAGTGCGCCGTGGTCTGGCCCTCGACGGTGGCGTTGACCGCGATAATCACCTCGCGCACCGCGCCCTTGGCGATGCGCTCGACCAGCTGCGGGATGGTGAGGTCTTCCGGCCCGACGCCGTCGAGCGGCGACAGCACGCCGCCGAGTACGTGATAGCCGGCATTCAGCGCCTTCGCCCGCTCCAGCGCCCAGAGGTCGGAGACGTCCTCGACCACCACCACCAGCGACTGGTCGCGGGCTTGGTCGCGGCAGATGGTGCAGGGGTCCTGCGTGTCGATGTTACCGCAGACCGAGCAGACCAGCACCCGCTCCAGCGCCTGGTTCATCGCCTGCGCCAGGGGGCCGAGCAGCTGCTCCTTGCGCTTGACGAGATGCAGCGTCGCACGCCGCGCCGACCGCGGCCCGAGCCCCGGGAGTTTTGCGAGCAACTGGATCAGCCGCTCGATCTCGGGGCCGGCGATGGGTTTTGCCATGGTCGATCAATCGCAGTGGAGGTGAGAGGTGGGTGTGGCTCGACCGGTAGGGCCAAGGTTGTGAGAAATGGCAATTCGGGCTGATCGCGCGGGCGCTGCCTTGCGGCGGTGGAGATGGGACGCAACCCCTTCAGAATCGTCATCCCGGGCTTGACCCGGGATCCATTCCTCTACGCTGAACATCAACGGTCCGGTTGACATTCCCGTCGTTCTGATCCGGACCGTCCGGCGCGGCGGAGAGGAATGGATCCCATCGAAACCTTCGGTTTCGCAGAGATCAAGTCCGGGATGACGAAGCGTTGAGGTTTCGCCAGGCCCTATCAACGTTCCCTAGCCTGGGCCTAAACGGCGAAGTGTCAACGCCGCGCCCTCAACCGCCACCGTCACGCCAGCCCTCGCCAAACCCGCCTAGAACGGCAGCTTCATCCCGCCCGGCAGTTGCAGGCCGGCGGTGAGCGCCTGGGTCTTTTCCTGGATCACCACTTCGAGCTTGGCCTTGGCGTCGGCATGCGCGGCGACGATGAGGTCCTCGAGGATGTCTTTCTCGTCTTCCTTCATCAGCGAGGGATCGATGGTGAGCTGCACCATCTCGGTGCGGCCGTTCAGCCGGACCGTGACGAGGCCGCCGCCGGACTGGCCGGTGGCGGAGATGTCGGCGATCTCCTGCTGCAGGTCCTGCATCTTCTCCTGCATGGCCTTCGCCTGCTTCATCATGCCCAGGATGTCTTTCACGTCTATTCTCCTCAGAAATCGTCGTCGTCGTCGGATTCGAGCGGCGGCTCGGGGGTGAAGTCGGCACTGCCGGCGCTGCCAGGATAGAGGGTCTCGACCGCCTCCGCCTCGGCCGCGGCGTCGCCGCGCAGCCGGACGTCGATCACCTTGGCGCCGGGGAACTGCTGCAGGATGGCGGCGACCTCCGGATCGGCGATCGCGTCGGTGACGAGCGCCGTGTGGCGTGCTTCGGCAGCCTCGGCAATGGTCGGCGCGCCGGCCTCGTTGGAGATGGTGACCACCCAGCGCTTGCCGGTCCAGTCGAGCAGGCGCCGCTGCAGATCGCCCGGCAGCGAGCGCGGCGCGCCGTCGGTCAGCGAGATTTCCATCCGCCCCGGCTCGATCTTCACCGGCCGGATGTAGCGCGTCAGCGACACCTTCATCAGCGAGTCGCGGTGCTTTTCAGACAGTGCGACGAGATCCTGCATGCTGCGGATGTCCGGCATCGCTTCCATCGGCTGCGGGGCCGGCTGCGCTGCGGGACGCTGGCCTTGCGCTGCCAGCATCAGCCGCGGCGGCGACGCCATCACCGGCGCCGCGGGCTGAGAGACCATCACCGGCGCCGAAACGGCGGACGCACCCGTTCGCGCCATGCCGCTGCCGGCCGGCGTCGACGGCGCTGCACCGGGGGAAACGCCGCCCTCGCCGCCGTTTCCATGCGGGCCGGGGATCTGCGGCGTGCCGGCGGGAAGGCCGGCACCGGTCTGGATCAGCCGCACGAGGTCGGCGGGCGAGGGAAGGTCCGCGGCATAGGCGATGCGGATCATCGCCATTTCCGCCGCCTGGCGCGGCGAGGTGGCGGCGCGCGCCTCCTCGATCGCCTTCAAGAGCATCTGCCAGACCTGGGAGAGCGTGCGCACCGACAGCGTCTTCGACAGTTCCAGCCCGCGCCCGGATTCGGCCGGCGACAGCGTCGCGTCGTCGGCCGAATCCGGCACGAAGCGCAGCGAGGTCACGAGATGGGTGAAGTCGGCAAGGTCGGCCAGCACCACGACGGGATCGGCGCCGGCATCGTACTGCGCCCTGAGCTCGCCGAGCGCCGCCGCCGCATCGCCGCGCATCAAATGCTCGAACAGGTCGATCACCCGGCCGCGATCGGCAAGGCCCAGCATGTCGCGCACGGTATCCGCCCCGATGGCGCCGGCGCCGTGCGAGATCGCCTGGTCGGTCAGCGACAGCGCATCGCGCACCGAGCCCTCGGCGGCGCGGGCGATGAGCCGCAGCGCGTCGTCCTCGGCCTCGACGTTCTCGGCCTTGGCGATCCGGCCGAGATGGCCGATCAGCGTCGCCGCGTCGACCCGGCGGAGATCGAAGCGCTGGCAGCGCGACAGGACGGTGATCGGGACTTTCCGGATCTCGGTGGTCGCGAAGACGAACTTCACGTGCTCCGGCGGCTCCTCCAGCGTCTTCAACAGGCCGTTGAAGGCCTGCGTCGACAGCATGTGGACCTCGTCGATGATGTAGACCTTGTAGCGCGCCGAAACCGGGCGGTAGCGCACCTGGGCAATGATCTCGCGGATGTCGTCGATGCCGGTGTGCGAGGCCGCGTCCATCTCGACCACGTCGACATGCCGGCCTTCCATGATCGCCTGGTCATGGATGCCCGGCGTGCGCATGTGGATCGTCGGCTCGTGGATCTCCGATGTCTCGTAGTTCAGCGCGCGGGCGAGGATGCGGGCGGTCGTCGTCTTGCCGACGCCGCGCACGCCGGTGAGCATCCAGGCCTGGGCGATGCGGCCGGTCTCGAAGGCGTTGGTGAGCGTGCGCACCATCGGCTCCTGACCGATCAGGTCCTCGAAGCTCGTCGGCCGGTATTTTCGCGCAAGCACGCGGTAGGCTTCGGCCGCCTCGGGTTTTTCCTGATCGTCCATCCTCGGCAGTCGTCCTTCGGTTACCGCTGCGCCCCGTTGATCCTACGACAGATCGCAGCACGAACGTCGCGTTGAAACGAACACTGGGAGCGCCCTGTAGGCCGCGGGTATGGCGATACGGTGCTGCAGCGCATCTGGAACGGCTGCCGGAAGATTGCAAGACGAGCGTAGAGCAAGACGGCAAGCTTTTGAAGCGCCGCAATCCGGCCATGAGTTCCGCGCATCTGCCCCGCTACGCCGCAACAGCCTTCGCTGCAACGCGCGCCGCAGACGATTTACCGATGCAGACCTCCGCCGGGGGGGCGCATGTCCCCCAGGAGCGTTCCATGGCGTTGTCACGATACCAGTCCTTCCGCCGACTGGCGCTCGCCATTCTGATCGGCATCGCCTTCCTGCTGCTGCTGGTGGTGCGCTCGAGTTCGGACGGACAGTTCCACGAATATGTCGAGGCCATCGGCCGCGGCCTGATCGTCGTCGGCATTCTCGGCCGGATCTGGTGCACGCTCTATATCGGCGGCCGCAAGGCTTCGGAGATTGTCTCGACCGGGCCCTACTCGATCACCCGCAACCCGCTTTACGTGTTTTCCTCGATCGCGGCGGCGGGTGTCGGCGCGCAGACCGGCAGCGTTCTGCTGGCGCTGATCTTCCTCGTCGCCTGCATCGCAAGCTTTCTCATCGTCATCCGCCGGGAGGAGCAGTATCTGTCGGTGCAGTTCGGTCCGGCCTACCAGGCCTATCTCGACGCGGTTCCGCGGTTCTTTCCGCGCTTCAGCCAGTTTCGCGACAAGACCGAGCTGACCGTGCGCACGCGCCTGGTCTACCGGACGCTGACCGACGGGATGGTGTTCTTCGTCGCCATACCGGCCTTCGAGGTGGTGGAAACGCTGCAGCAGACCGGCATCCTGCCCGTCCTGCTGCGGATCTCGTGACACGCGGAAAAACCACGATCCCAAGGGCCGCGGCCCTGAAAGGACCGGCCCGGATCGCGGCAGGATATTATCGCGGGAAGAGGGAAAAGGTGGGAGGCTGGCACGATGACCCGTGCCGTGCTCGTTGGGGCTGCTTCCTTCCGGATCTGACCCGGTTGGCGAGTGGCTCGTCCACCACCAACCTCCCGGCGCTCATATCGCGCTTTTGCCGTCGAAACGCAAGACCCGCATCCGGCCTTCGCCAAGATCGAGGCGTTGGCCCCTCCCCGACGGCACGCTTCCCCCAGGCGCCTGATGTTTTGCAGCGAAGACCGATTCCCCTTTTCGCCAGGAGACTCTAGATGGTGGACATCTCCTTCTCCTCCGACGGATCCCCCATGCGCGGCTTCGAACTCGACCCCCGGCTCGCCCGTGACACGCTGGCCGTCACGCCGCTCGGTCTCTGCGACCTCCGGCTGATGAACGACAGCCGCTGGCCCTGGCTGATCCTCGTGCCGAAGCGCCACGGCATCACCGAGGTGCACGACCTCAGCCCGCTCGACCAGACGATGCTGGCTTTCGAAACCGCGCTCGTCGCCAAATGCCTGAAGGAGACGGTGATGGCCGACAAGCTGAACCTCGGCGCGCTCGGAAATGTCGTGCCGATGCTGCACATGCACGTCATCGCGCGGCGGGTCGGCGATACGGCCTGGCCCGGCCCGGTCTGGGGTGTCGGCACCGCCGTTCCCTACGCCGAGGATGCGGCCGAGGCGTTCGTGCGAACGATCCGCGAGGGGGTACTCGCGCCATGAGGGCCGAGGGCACCGTGCCGCTCGGCTTTGCCGGCAACCGCCTCGTCCGCGATGGCGAGAACCGTCTGTCGGACACGCTGGCGAACGCGCTCGCCGATCCGCTGGCCCGGGTCTACCTGATGCACGAGGGCCGCTGGCTCTGCCGCGGCGATGCCAGTAGCGCAGATCCGAGCTTCGACACCGCCGCTGCCCTGGCGCTGGCGGGCGATGGCGACATCGTCCTTCTCGGCCACGATCCCGACGGGCTAGGGCCGCGCCTTGCCGCAATGGCCGTCACCTTGCCGCCGGAGGAGGAGACTGGCATCCGGGCCGAGCCGCTGCGGGCGCTGGCTTCCGGACGCCTGCTCGACGCCGACACCGAAAGCCAGCTCGGACAGGCCGAGCATCTCCTGAACTGGCATGGGCGCAACCGGTTCTGCGGCAAGTGCGGGACGCCGACGCTCGCCGATGCCGCCGGTTACCGGCGGCGCTGCCCCGGCTGCGACGACGTGCAGTTCCCGCGCACCGATCCGGTGTCGATCATGCTGATCCACGACGGCGCCGGTCGCTGCCTGCTCGGCCGCTCGCCGCGTTTTCCCGAGAAGATGTGGTCCTGCCTCGCCGGCTTCATCGAGCCCGGCGAGACGCTGGAACAGGCGGTGCGCCGCGAGACGATGGAGGAGGCCGGAATTGCCGTCGGCGAGGTCCGATACCACTCCTCGCAGCCCTGGCCCTTCCCGGGATCGCTGATGATCGGCTGCATGGCGCTCGCCGCCTCGACCGAGATCAGCTTCGACACGGTGGAACTCGAGGACTGCCGCTGGTTCGGCCGCGACGAGGTCCGGGCGATGATCGCCGAGACGCATCCCGACGGCCTCACCGCGCCCAAACCCTTCGCCATCGCGCACCATCTGGTGCAGGCCTTCGTCGACCTCGTCGACTGAGCCTGCTCAGTCGACTTGCCGATTTTCCGACGGAGGCTATTCCGCCGGCGTCAAAAACTGCTGGCGGTCGGGGGCCGCGGGGTAGACGCCGACGACGGCAAGCTCGGCTGAGAAGAAGGCGAGCTCCGCCAGCGCCCGCGAAACGGCCGGATCGTGCGGATGGCCTTCGATGTCGGCGTAGAACTGCGTCGCCGAGAAGCTGCCGCCGATCTGGTAGCTCTCGAGCTTGGTCATATTGACGCCGTTGGTGGCGAACCCGCCGAGCGCCTTGTAGAGCGCCGCCGGAATGTTGCGCACCCGGAAGACGAAGGTGGTGACGACGTTGCGGCTGACGGGCGCGCCGCCGGCGTCTCGTGCCGTCCAGAGGGCGTCCTCTTCCGGGCCCGGCCGCGACAGCACGACGAAGCGGGTCATGTTGTTGTCGGCGTCCTCGACGTTCTCCTCGGCGATCTCGAGCCCGTAGAGCTCGGCCGCAAGGCGGGGCGCCAGCGCCGCCGCGCTCCGGTCGCCGGCCTCCGAGATAATCCGCGCCGCGCCTGCCGTATCGCCGGCGACGATGGGCTTCCAGCCATGCGAGCGGATGATGGCGCGGCACTGGCCGAGCGCATGAATATGGCTGTGGACGCTGCGGATCTCGCTGAGCGACACGCCCGGCAGCACCATTAGCTGGAAGCGGATCGGCAGGAAGTACTCCCCGACGATCTTGAGGCCCGAGATCGGCAGCAGGTGGTGGATGTCGGCGACCCGGCCGGCGATCGAGTTCTCGATCGGAATCATGGCGAGATCCGCCTCGCCGTTGGTGACGGCGGCGAACGCATCCTCGAAGGACGGGCACGGCAGCGGCACCCGGTCGGGAAACATGTTGCGGCAAGCGGTATCGGAGTTGGCGCCGGCCTCGCCCTGGAAGGCGATGAGGTTGTTGCGGCTCATCGGGCAGCTCCAGCGTTGGCCTGATAGTGAAGGCGGGCCTGCTCGAGGTCCTCCGGCGCGTCGACGCCGAGCGGAACCGTGTCGACGATCTCGGCGTCGATCCGCATGCCGGCTTCGAGCGCCCGCAGCTGCTCCAGCCGCTCGCGGCTCTCGAGGGTCGAGGGCGGCAGCGCGACGAAGCGCGCCAGCGCCGCACGGCGATAGGCGTAGATGCCGACGTGGTGGTAGAGCGGCCCCTCGCCCCAGGGGGCGGTCGCGCGGGTGAAGTAGAGTGCGTGCAGCCGCGTCGGCGCGATCGGCGACCCCACCAGCTTGACGATGTTCGGGTTGACGCGGTCGGCTTGCGACCGGATCTCGACCGCCAGCGTCGCGATGTCGCAGCGCGGATCCTCGAACGGCGCCAGCACCTGGCGGACCGCCTCCGGCTCGATCGTCGGCAGGTCGCCCTGGAGGTTGATCACGGTCTCGACCGAGCCGTCTGGGTCAAGGCGCGTCAGCGCCTCGAAGATCCGGTCCGAGCCCGACGGATGGTCGGCGCGCGTCATCACCGCCTCGAAGCCCGCCGAGGTCACCGCCGCGCGCACGGCCTCGGTGTCGGTCGCCACCACGACCCGTCCCATGCCGGCGGCCGCGGCACGTTCGGCGACCCGGACGATCATCGGCCGGCCGGCGATGTCGGCGAGCGGCTTTCCCGGCAGGCGGGTGGAGGCCATGCGGGCCGGGATCAGGATCAGGATGGACATGGGGCCCTGGGAAACATGGATGACGGCGAAACTTGGAAAGATGCTAAGGAGCGGATTGAATGATCGGCACCGGAGTGTCAAAAGGTTGCTTCGCAGCGCCTTCTACAGATGTTGCCCTCAATCCGCAAAAGACCGGGTCTCACGCGTCTTCTGCTCAGTGCCAAAACGGCCGCAACAGACGGCCTCATCGACCCGGGAGCCGCTCTGTCCATGGATTCGTTTGAGTTCAACAAGATTGCCGGCGCCGTTCTGGCGACGGTCTTCCTCGTTTTCGGCGGAAGCCTGCTCGCGGGCGGCATCTATCATTCCGAGACGCCGGAAACGGCGGGCTACACGATCGTCGCGGCCGAAGCCCCGGCGGCCGGAGAGAGCGCAGCCGCCGTCGCGGAGGATCCACCGATCGCGACGCTGCTCGCCTCCGCCAATCCCGAGAAGGGCGCGGCCGAGTTCAAGAAGTGCCAGGCCTGCCACAGCGGCGAAGAAGGTGGCCCGAACAAGGTCGGCCCGCATCTCTGGGACGTGGTCAACCGCCCGGTCGCTTCGATCGGCGACTTCTCCTATTCGGCCGGCATGAAGGACTTCTCGAAGGGCAGCTCGGTCAACTGGGACTACGATCACCTCTACCACTTCATCAAGGGACCGAAGCAGTACGTGCCGGGCACCGCGATGGGCTTTGCCGGCCTGAAGGACCCGCAGGGCCGCGCCGACCTGATCGCCTACCTCCGGACCCTCGCCGCCAGCCCGGCAGCCTTGCCGGATCCGGCTGCGGCCGCGCCGGCTGATGCCGCTGCGGCGCCCGCAGCCGACGGTTCCGCCCCCACCGCCGATGCCGCCCCGCCGGCCGCCGCAGCCGCGGCCCCTGCACCAGCCGCAGCGGCTCCGGCAACCTCGACGCCTGAGCCTGCTTCGCCGGCGACCCCGCCCGCCACGCCGGCGCCGGCTGCACCGGCTCCTGCCGGCGCGCCTGCCATGGCCCCTGCAGCAGCGCCCGCTGCCCCTGCCGCACCTGCTGCCCCGGCCCCGGCCGCACCGGCTGCCGCTCCCGCCCAGCAGGGTGCAGCCGCCCCGGCGGCTCCTGCCGCGACGCAGACCGCTTCCGCGGGAGACGCCAAGGCCGGCGCCAACGTCTTCAAGAAGTGCCAGGCCTGCCACGCCGTCGGCGCGGGCGCTGCCAACAAGGTCGGCCCGGAGCTGAACGGCATCATCGGCGAGGCTGTCGCCGGCGTCGAAGGCTACAGCTTCTCGCCGGCACTGAAGGCCTTCGCCGGCACCAACCCGGTCTGGACGCCGGAGCTGCTGACACAGTGGCTGGCCAACCCGAAGGGCCTCGTCGCCGGCACCAAGATGGCCTTCCCCGGCCTGAAGAAGCCGGAAGACATCGCCAACGTGCTGGCCTACCTCGCGAGCTTCGACGAAAGCGGCAACCCGAAGTAAGCAGCATCGACGGTTGCTACAGACCTTCAGAAGCCCCGGCCCGCGCCGGGGCTTTTTTGTTATGGGCGGGGGCCCCTGGAAGCGGGCCGAAGCTGCCGGAGTTTTGACTTGTGGGACCGGGGCCTGCATGAAAAGGCTGATGCTGCCGCGGGCTTCAGCCGGGTGAAACTTTCGTCATGCGCCGCTCGCGCCGAACGAAGGCCACAAACCGCCCCGACGGTGGAAAATACCTGTCTGCCGCACCGGAGGTCTTATTTGACGCTGCTCTCGCGATCCGCCCGCGCTCTGCTTCTCGCCAGCCTCCTCGGAACGCTTGCCCCCTCGGGCAGCCTGGCGCAGGACCAAGGTTCCGCTGCGGCCGCCGGTGCCAACGCACCCGAGAACAAGCTGGAGAACACGCCGGAGAAGATCGCCCCGGCCCCACCTGCCGCGGCCGCGACGCACGACTGGCGGAACGGTACCAGCCTCATCGGCGAGCCGAAGTACAAGCAAGGCTTCCCGCATTTCGACTACGTCAACCCGGATGCCCCGAAAGGCGGCACCGTGCGGCTCGACGGCAGCGGCAGCTTCGACAGCCTGAACCCGATCCTCTCCAAGGGCGACGTCGCCGAGGGCATCACCCTCGTCTACGAGACGCTGATGGCGCCCTCGAGCGACGAGAGCTCGACGAATTACGGGCTGATCGCCGACGCCATTTCCTATCCCGCCGACTACTCCTCGGTGACCTACCGTCTGAACCCTTCGGCGAAGTGGCACGACGGCACGCCGATCACCACCGACGACGTGATCTGGACCTTCGAGACGCTGAAGGAGGTCAATCCGAGCCAGGGCTTCTATTACCGCCACGTCCAGTCGGCGGCGGCGACCGGCGAGCGCGAGGTGACCTTCACCTTCGACGAGAAGAACAACCGCGAGCTGCCGAACATCGTCGGCCAGCTGATCGTCCTGCCGAAGCACTGGTGGACCGGCAAGAACGCCGCCGGGCAGCCGCGCGACATCACCGAGACGACGCTCGAGCCGCCGCTGGGATCGGGACCCTACAAGGTCGACAGCGTCTCGACCGGTCGCGGCATCAGCTATGTCCGGGTTCCCGACTACTGGGGCGCGGCGCTGCCGGTGAATGTCGGGCAGAACAATTTCGACCGGATCGAGTACATCTACTTCCGCGACGACACCGTCGCCTTCGAGGCGTTCAAGGGCAACCAGTTCGACTATTGGCTGGAAAACAAGGCCGCGCGCTGGGCCTCGGGCTACGACTTCCCGGCGGCGCGGGACGGCTTCGTGACCAAGACGCGCTACGAGAACCCCTATCGCACCGCCGGTCTGATGGTCGGCTTCATCCCGAACCTGCGCCGTCCGGTGTTCCAGGACATCAACGTGCGCAAGGCGTTGAACCTCGCCTTCGACTTCGAGACGATGCAGCGCACGCTGTTTTTTGGCGAATACGTCCGCCCGAACTCCTTCTTCTTCAACACCGAGCTCGCCTCCTCGGGCGTGCCCGGCGCTGACGAGCTTGCCTTCCTCGAGCCGCTGCGGGGTCAGATCCCCGACAGCGTCTTCACCGCGCCCTACGCCAACCCGGTCGCCGGCGACAACGCCAAGATCCGCGACAATCTGCGTGCCGCCGTCGGCCTTCTGAAGCAGGCGGGCTACGAGCAGAAGGGCGGCCGCATGGTCGAGGTGAAGACCGGCGCGCCGCTGTCCTTCGAGGTGCTGCTGAACGGGCCGGCGCTGGAGGGTGTCGTCACCCAGTACCAGGACAGCTTGAAGCGGATCGGCATCGAGATGCGCATCCGCACCGTCGATCCCTCGCAGTACGTGAACCGGGTTCGCGGCCGCGATTACGACATGATCTACGGCGGGCAGGCGCAGTCGCTGTCGCCGGGCAACGAGCAGTACGACTATTTCAGCGCGGCGGCCGCCGACAAGCCGGCCTCGCAGAACTATGCCGGCATCAAGAACCCGGCGGTCGACGCGCTGGTGCGCGAGGTGGTGCAGGCGAAGGACCGGCCGACGCTGATCGCCGCGACCCATGCGCTCGACCGGGTGCTGCTGGCCAACCAGTACATCATCCCCTCCTACGTGCCGAAGGACCAGCGGATCGCCATGTGGGACCGCTTCTCGCATCCCGAGAAGCTGCCGGAATACAGCGTCGGCTGGCCACAGGTCTGGTGGTACGATCAGGCGAAGGCCGCCAAGATCCCGGCGGCGCGATGAGCACGGCACTCGGTCTGACGCGCCGCCGTTTCGGCCAGCTGCTGGTGGCGGCCGGCGCATCCGCGGCCTTGCCGCGCCTCGCCTTTGCCGCGACGCCGACGGAAACTCCGTTGCACGGCGTCTCGGCTTTCGGGGACCTGAAATACGGCCCCGACTTCCAGGCCTTCGACTACGCCGCGGTCGACGCCCCGATGGGTGGACGGATCAACTATTCGGTGCCGAACTGGCTGTTCAACCAGTCGACGCAGACCTTCGACACGCTGAACACCTTCGTGCTGCGCGGCAACGCACCGCCGCGCGTCGAGAAGCTCTACGACGCGCTGATGGTCTCCTCGCTGGACGAGCCGGACAGCCTGTACTGCGCGCTGGCAGCGAGCGTCAGTCTTTCGGCCGACCGCACCGGCTTCACCTTCGTCCTGCGGCCGGAGGCGAAATTCTCGACCGGCGCGGCGGTCACCGCCGAGGACGTCGCCTTCTCCTATCTGACGATCAAGGAGAAAGGCCATCCGGCGCTGATGACGATCCTGAAAGCCGTGACCGACGTCGTCGCGGTCGACGAAGGCACGGTGAAGATCGTCTTCTCCGGCAAGCAGACCCAGCAGGAGGCGCTGGAGGCGCTCGGCATTCCGATCCTGCCGAAGGCCTTCTTCGCGGACCGCTCGTTCGAGACCAACGACCTCACCGAAATTCCCGGCAGCGGCGCCTATACCGTCGGCCGCTTCAAGGTCGGCCAGTTCATCGAGTACGAGAAGCGGGCGGACTACTGGGCGAAGGACCTCCCCTTCGCCCGCGGCCTCGACCACTTCCAGACCATCCGCATCGACTTCTTCCGCGACCGGCAGCCGGCGCTCGAGGCCTTCAAGAAGGGCGAGATCGACTTTCGCGAGGAGTTCACCACCCGGGCCTGGGCGACGGAATACGAATTTCCGGCGGTCGCGGCCAAGCGCGTGGTCAAGCGCGAGTTTCCCGAGGAGACGCGGCCGAAGTTCCAGTGCTGGGCGCTCAACCAGCGGCGCGAGCGGTTCCAGGATGTCCGGGTGCGGCGGGCGATCAACCTCTGCTTCGACTTCGAATGGACCAACGCCAACCTCCTCTTCGGCCTGCGCACCCATTCCAACTCCTGCTTCGAGGGCTCGGACTTCGTCGCCACCGGCGCGCCATCTCCGGAAGAGCTGGCGATCTTGGAGCCGTTGCGCGCCGACCTGATGCCGGAGGTGTTCGGCGAGGTCTGGGTGCAGCCGGTCAGCGATGGCAGCGGCAACGACCGCAAGCTCCTGCGCGAGGCATCGCAGCTTTTTGCCGCCGCCGGCTGGAAGCAGCAGGATGGACGCCTGGTCAATGCCAAGGGCGAGGTGTTCCGGCTGGAGCACATGATCAACGGCGCCGAGCAGCAACGCGTCTACGGCAAGTTCTTCGATACGCTGCGGCGGCTCGGCGTCGATGCAAGCTTCCGCCTCGTCGACGAGGCGCAGTACACCGACCGGCAGAACAGCTACGACTACGACATGGTGCTGGCCGCCTTCAGCCTCGGCGCGACGCAGACGCGCGAGGGCCTGTCGATCTTCTTCGGCAGTGCGGCGCGCGACTATCCCGGCTCCTATAATCTGCCGGGAATGGCCGACAAGGCGGTCGACGCGCTGATCGAGAAGGTCGGTGGCGCAAAGACCCGCGAGGAGATGACGCTCGCCATGCGCTGCCTCGACCGGGTCCTGCGCAGCCGCCTCGACTGGCTCCCGAACATCAGCGCCGGGGTGCACCGAGTTGCATACTGGGACATGTTCGGATTCAAGGAGGAGAAACCCGACTTCGGCTTTCCCGTCGAATCGCTCTGGTGGTTCGACGAAGCCAAGGCGAAGGCCATCGGCCGGGCCTGACAGGTCCCAAGTCAGACGACGACCGGCTTCCGCTCTCCCGGCGGAGGCTCCCACCAAGGTGACGAGACCCTATGGGCGCCTACATCCTCCGACGGCTGCTGCTGATGATCCCGACCTTGCTCGGGATCATGGCGATTTCCTTCGCGGTCATCCAGTTCGCGCCGGGTGGCCCGGTCGAGCAGGTGATCGCCAACCTTCAGGGCCAAGGCAGCAATGGCGCCGACCGCATCGGCGGCGGCGCCAGCGACTTCGGCGGCCAGGGCAGCACCGACAGCGGCTACCGCGGCGCGCAGGGGCTCGACCCCGCCTTCATCAAGAAGCTCGAGGTGCAGTTCGGCTTCGACAAGCCGCCGCTCGAACGCTTCGGCAAGATGATCTGGGACTACAGCCGCTTCCAGTTCGGCGAGAGCTATTTCCGCTCGGTCTCGGTGCTCGACCTCATCATCGAGAAGATGCCGGTGTCGATCTCGCTCGGCCTCTGGATTACGCTCCTGTCATACGGCATCTCGATCCCGCTCGGCATCCGCAAGGCGCTGAAGGACGGCTCGACCTTCGACGTCTGGACCTCCGGCGTCATCATCGTCGCCTACGCCATTCCCGGCTTCCTGTTCGCGATCCTTCTGATCGTGCTGTTTGCCGGCGGCTCGTTCTACGATCTCTTCCCGCTGCGGGGGCTGACATCGGAAAACTGGAGCGAGCTGTCCTGGCCGGCGCGGATCGCCGACTATTTCTGGCACCTGACGCTACCGCTGATCGCGCTGTCGCTCTCGGCCTTCGCGACGACGACGCTCCTGACGAAGAACTCCTTCCTCGACGAGATCCGCAAGCAGTACGTGACCACCGCCCGGGCGAAGGGCCTCACCGAGAACAAGGTCCTCTACGGACACGTCTTCCGCAACGCGATGCTGATCATCGTCGCCGGCTTCCCCGGTGCCTTCATCTCGGCCTTCTTCGCCGGCTCGCTGCTGATCGAGACGATCTTCTCGCTCGACGGCCTCGGCCTGCTCGGCTTCGAGAGCATCTACAAGCGCGACTACCCCGTGGTCTTCGCCACCCTCTACATCTTCTCGCTGATCGGCCTCGTCACCGCCTTGATATCCGACCTCACCTATACCTGGATCGACCCGCGCATCGATTTCGAGAAGCGGGAGGTCTGAGATGGATACGACCCGCCAGGACCACACCGAGGGCAAGTCGTCGGTTCCCGCCGCCGTCGAGGCGCGCGAGGATGCCAATGCCGATACCGCGGGCATCGCCCAGATGGCGCCCGGCGCCCAGGTCGCGCGCAGCCGGCTGTCACCGCTCAACGCCCGGCGCCTTCAGAGCTTCAAGGCCAACCGGCGCGGCGTCTTGTCGTTCTGGATCTTCCTGTTCCTGTTCTTCGCCACGCTCGGTGCCGAGTTCGTCGCGAACGACAAGCCGCTGCTGATCGAGTACAAGGGCGAGTACTACGCGCCGATCTTCGTCGACTATCCGGAAGAGGTTTTCGGCGGCTTCCTGCCGGTGACCAACTACCGCGACCCCTTCGTGCAGGAGGAGATCACCGCGAACGGCTGGATGGTCTGGCCGCCGATCCGCTACTCGTACCGCACGGTGAACAACGAGATCCCGACGCCCGCCCCCTCCGCCCCGTCCTGGACCTTCACCAAGGAGGAGCGCTGCGCCCGCTATCCGCTGGGCGTCGACGATCCGAACTGCGTCCTCGGCAACACCAACTGGCTCGGCACCGACGACCAGGCCCGCGACGTCGCCGCGCGGCTGATCTACGGCTTCCGCATCTCGGTGCTGTTCGGCCTGATCCTCACCGGCCTGTCGGCCGTCATCGGCGTCTCCGCCGGCGCGGTGCAGGGCTATTTCGGGGGATGGGTGGACCTCCTGTTCCAGCGCTTCATCGAGATCTGGTCGTCGATCCCGGTGCTCTACCTCCTCCTCATCATCGCCGCGATCCTGCCGCCGGGCTTCTGGATTCTTCTCGGCATCATGCTGCTGTTCTCCTGGGTCTCCTTCGTCGGCGTGGTCCGCGCCGAGTTCCTGCGCGCCCGCAATTTCGAGTACGTGAACGCGGCGCGGGCACTTGGCGTCGGCGACTGGACGATAATGGTCCGGCATTTGCTGCCGAACGCCATGGTGGCGACGCTGACCTTCCTGCCGTTCATCCTCAACGGCTCGATCACCACCCTCACCTCGCTCGACTTCCTCGGCTTCGGCCTGCCCCCGGGCTCTCCCTCGCTCGGCGAGCTCCTCGCGCAGGGCAAGAACAACCTGCAGGCGCCCTGGCTCGGAATCTCCGGCTTCGTGGTACTGTCGCTGATGCTCTCGCTGCTGGTCTTCGTCGGCGAGGCCGTGCGCGACGCCTTCGATCCGCGCAAGAGTTTCCGGTGAGGAGAGGGAGATGGACAAGGCGAGGAAAGTGGTGACCGAGGATGTCGCGGTCAGCGATCTACCAGAGGCGGTCCGCGGCGATTTCGGCCCCGAAGAAGTCGTCCGCGTCACGCTGGAGGCCAGGACTGAAACTCCGGCCGAAGCAGAAGTGCCGCGGTATATGAAGTTCGCTGGGATCGCAGCGTATAGAAACACGAGTGTTGATGAGGCTGTAGCCCGCGTCCGCGAGTGGCGGGATGAGTGGGATTGATGCCGAGGCCGGTGTATCTCGACTCCAACGCGGTCATCCGATTTATCGAAAGTCGAGAACAAGAGCTCATATTGCTTTTCCGCAGGGCTGAAAATGAAGGATTCCGCCTGGTAACAAGCGAACTGACATTGGCGGAGGCTCTGGTCGTACCGGCTCGTACAAATGATCAGAAATTACGATTGCTTTACGAGCAGTTTCTGGAAGGAGACGAAGTCCTTTTGGTTGTCCCAATTGATCGACTTGTCTTACGGCGCAGTGCTGAACTGAGGGCGAAGTTCGGCAGCAAGGGAATGGACGCTATTCATTGCGCGACGGCTGAACTCTCCGGATGCAAGTTCATCATCAGTTCCGACCGGCGCTTCAAGACGCCTCAAGGCATCGTCCGGATTGAAATCGACGCGGCATCGCGATTGGAAGACCCATCATGACCTCCCACGACCACGCCGGACACGATCACGGCCCCGGCGGCCATGCCGGGCACGATCATGCCGGCCATGCCAGCGAGAAGCGCCTGCTCTGGGCCGCAGCCCTCACCGGCGGGTTCATGCTGGCGGAGATCGCCGGCGGGGTGATCTCCGGATCGCTGGCGCTGCTGGCCGATGCCGGGCACATGTTCGTCGACTTCGCCGGCCTCGCCCTCGCCTTCTTCGCCATCCGCCTGTCGCGCCGGCCGGCCGATGCCAGCAAGACCTATGGCTATGGCCGCTTCCAGATCCTCGTCGCCTACTCCAACGGCCTCGTCCTGTTCGGCATCGCCGGCCTGATCATCCTCGAGGCCTGGCACCGGCTCGACAATCCGTCGCCCGTCCTCGGTGGCCCGATGCTGGTGGTCGCCGTCGGCGGCCTCCTCGTCAACATCGCCGCCTTCTTCGTCCTGCACGGCGGCGACAAGGAGGATCTCAACTTGCGCGGCGCCTTGCTGCACGTGATGGGCGATCTTCTCGGCTCGGTCGCCGCGATCGTCGCCTCGCTCGTCATCCTGTCGACCGGCTGGACGCCCATCGACCCGCTCCTCTCGGTGCTCGTCTCGCTGCTGATCCTCGGCAATGCCTGGGGCCTCGTCCGCGATTCCGGGCACATCCTGCTCGAGGGCGCACCGAAGGGCGTCGCCGCGCCCGATGTCGGCGCTCATCTCGAGACGACGGTGGCCGGCATCGTCGACGTCCACCATTTCCACGTCTGGGCGATCACGCCGAAGATCCGCGCGGCGACCCTGCATGCCCGGATCACCGAGGGCACCGACCCGACCGAGACGGTGCGCGCGGTGAAGCGGGCGCTGGCGGAACGTTTTGCTATCGACCACGCCACCGTCGAGATCGAGAGCGGGCCTTGCGCCGATGGCCGCCATGACTGCGGCGGTTCGGGCGCGCGTCATGGCGAAAACCATGCCAGCCATCCTCATTCGGGTCACGACCATTCCGGTCACAGCCATGCGCAAGATCACGCCGGGCACGACCACGCAGCCCCGGCCAAACCGCATGCCCATGGCCACCCCGCACACAGCCACCGCGCCAACCTGACGGGATCCTTCGCATGAGCCCTGCTTCCGCCGCGCCGCTCGTTAATGCCGAGGGTCCGCTGCTGTCGGTGCAGGGGCTGAAGGTCGCCTTCCACCAGAACGGCAAGACGACGCTCGCCGTCGACGACGTCTCCTTCGACATCGCGGCCGGCGAGACGCTGGCGCTGGTCGGCGAGAGCGGCTCGGGCAAGTCGGTCTCGGCGCTGTCGATCCTGAAGCTGCTGCCCTATCCCTCCGCCAGCCATCCCGGCGGCGCCGTGCTCTACCGCGGCGAGAACCTCATCGACGACGACGAGCGCGACCTTCGCAAGGTCCGCGGCAACAAGATCTCGATGATCTTCCAGGAGCCGATGTCCTCGCTCAACCCGCTGCACAGCATCCAGCGGCAAGTCGGCGAGGTCCTGAAGATCCACCGCGGCGTCTCCGACAAGGAGGCCAACCGGCGGACGCTCGAACTGCTGCACCAGGTCGGCATCCGCGATCCGGAAAAGCGCCTCGACGCCTATCCGCACCAGCTGTCCGGCGGCCAGCGCCAGCGTGTAATGATCGCGATGGCCTTGGCGAACGAGCCGGACCTCCTGATCGCCGATGAGCCGACCACGGCGCTCGACGTCACCGTGCAGGCCCAGATCCTCGAGCTGCTCAAGGTCCAGCAGCAGAAGCGCCGCATGGCGATGCTTTTCATCACCCACGACCTCGGCATCGTCCGCAAGATCGCCGACCGGGTCTGCGTGATGTACCACGGCAAGATCGTCGAGACCGGCCCGACCGAAGAGATCTTCGCCAACCCGCAGCACCACTACACCAAGCATCTGCTCGCGGCCGAGCCGCGCGGCACACCGCCGCCGGCCAACCTCAACGCCCCCGTGGTCATGGCGGCCGAGGGGCTGAAGGTCTGGTTCCCGGTGAAGACCGGCTTCATGCGCCGGACCACCGACCACATCAAAGCGGTCAACGGCGTCGACATCAGCCTGCGCGCCGGCCAGACGGTGGGCGTCGTCGGCGAATCCGGCTCGGGCAAGACGACGCTCGGCCTCGCCCTCTGCCGGATGATCTCGTCGAAGGGCGCGATCAGTTTCGAGGGCGAGCGGCTGGACCAGCGCTCGTTCAAGGCCATGCGCCCCTTGCGCAAGCGCATCCAGATCGTCTTCCAGGACCCGTTCGGCTCGCTGTCGCCGCGCATGTCGATCGCCGACATCATCGCGGAAGGGCTGAAGGTGCACGAACCGCAGCTGTCGGCCGATGCGCGGGACGCCCGCGTCGTCTCGGCGCTGAGCGAGGTCGGGCTCGACCCGGCGACCCGCTTTCGCTATCCGCACGAATTCTCCGGCGGCCAGCGCCAGCGCGTGGCGATCGCCCGCGCCATGGTGCTGAGCCCGCGCTTCGTCATGCTGGACGAGCCGACCTCGGCGCTCGACATGAGCGTCCAGGCGCAGGTGGTCGATCTCCTGCGCAACCTCCAGCAGAAGCACGACCTCGCCTATCTCTTCATCAGCCATGACCTGAAGGTCGTCCGCGCGCTCGCCAACGAGGTGATCGTCATGCGCAATGGCGAGGTGATGGAGCGCGGGCCGGCGGCCGAGATCTTCGAGCGGCCGAAGACCGACTACACCAAGGCGCTGATGGCAGCCGCCTTCGACATTGCCACCGCACCGACGGACATCGCCGCGCAATGACCAGCCACTACCGCGATGCCCTGTCCGACCAGCCGCTCGCCGTCAGCATCGAGCGCCGCGAGCGTCTCTGCGACGGCTTTCGCCCGTTCGAGGCGGTGACGCTCCGGCACCGCTCGCTCGACGGGGAGAGCGAGATCGGGCCGCTCAGGCGGGAGCTGATCGCCACCGGCTCGGTGGTCATCGTCATTCCCTACGACCCCGTCCTCGACCGCATCGTCATCATCCGCCAGTTCCGCATCGGCGCCGCGCTGAAGACGGCGAATGCCGCAGCGCTCGAACTGCCCGCCGGCCTCGTCGACGACGGCGAGGCGCCGGAGGCGGCGGCCGTGCGGGAACTGCGCGAGGAGAGCGGCCTCGTCGCGCTCGGCGTCGAACGCTGCTTCACCATGCTGCCCTCGCCCGGCCTCACCGACGAATATGCCTTCGTCTTCCTCGCCCTCGTCGACGCGTCGGCGCTGGCGAGCGCGGCGGGGCTGGCCGAGGAGCACGAGGACATCCGGCCGATCGCGGCCGGCGTCGACGCACTGGTCGAGGCGGTGGACGAGGGCCGGATCGAGAACGGCTTCCTCATCGCCTGCACCCACTGGTTCGCCCGCAAGGGCCGCGCCCGGGCGGCGAGCCTTCTTGCCACCTTGCCGGAACGCAGCTGACCGGCCCCACAGAGGACCTGAATTGACGATTCTCCTGTCTGTCACCGGCTTTCAGCCGAACCATTGGCTGCACGTCCTGAACCGGCACGCGCCGCGCCGCTCGGTGGTGCTGTCGCCGGCGAGCGAGCACGATGCCACGATCGACTATGCCGTGGTCTGGAAGCAGCCCGCCGGCATCCTGCAGAAGCTGCCGAACCTCAAGGCGATCTTCTCGCTCGGTGCCGGCGTCGACCACGTCCTCGCCGACCCGCATCTGCCGGACGTGCCGATCGCCCGCATCGTCGCCCCGGACCTCAGCGCGCGGATGAGCGAGTACGTCGTCTGGCGGGTGCTCGACCATTTCCGGCGCGGGCCGACCTACCGCGCGCAGCAGGCGGCGGGCCATTGGAACGAGCGGATGCAGCCGGCGGCATCGGATATCACCGTCGGCATCATGGGGCTTGGCGAACTCGGCACCGATGCGGCGCGGAAGCTGTCCATGCTGGGGTTCAGGATCGCCGGCTGGTCGCGCTCGCCGAAAGAGGTCGCTGACGTCAGCAGCTTTCACGGCAACGATGGTCTCGACGGCTTCCTCGCCATCTCCGACATCGTGGTCGTCCTGCTGCCGGTCACGCCGGACACCCGCGGCATTCTCAATGCTGGCCTGTTCGCCAGGATGAAGCAGCAGACGCCGATCGGCGGCCCGGTGCTGATCAATGCCGGCCGCGGCGGCCTGCAGGTGGATGCGGACATCCTGAAGGCGCTGGATGACAAGGTGCTGATGGAGGCCTCGCTCGACGTCTTCGAGACCGAGCCGCTGCCAGCCTCCAGCCCGCTCTGGAAGCACCCGCGGGTCTTCGTGACGCCGCACGCGGCCGCATCCTCCGATGCGGAAGCGCTGGTGCCGCTGATCCTTGCACAGATGGACGCCTTCGAGCGCGGCGAGCCGCTGAAGCACCTCGTCGACCGCGGCGCCGGGTACTAAGCAGGCTTATCTTGTCTCGGCAGCCTCAGCCGAGACGCCGGATCGAGGTCACGGCCGACCCGCGCGCCTCGGCCCGTGCCGTGGCATCGGCCAACGGCTCGACCGCCGTCATCATATGGTGCGCGTTGGCGTGGAGCAGGCGGTCGGCATCCAGCATGATGCCGACATGTCCCTTCCAGAAGACGAGGTCGCCGCGCTGCAGCGGCGTCCCCTCGGCAAGCCCGGTGCCGAGCCCGCGCTCCTGCATGTCGGTGTCGCGCGGCGCGGCGGTGCCGGCCATGCCGAGCGCGACCTGGACGAGGCCGGAACAGTCGATGCCGAGCGTCGTCTTGCCGCCCCAGAGATAGGGAACCCCGACGAACCGCTCGGCGACTTCGACGAAATCGGCGACGGCGTGGTCGATAAGCCGGAGATGCTGCGCAACCACTGCGCCGGCGGGAGCGGCGAGCACATAAGCGGCGTTCCGGTCGCTTGCCTCGCCCCGCGCCGTCAGACGGGCCCCCATCGGCAAGCCCATCAGCGGCGGCATCTTGATGTCGGGACCGGGGAACAGCAGCGTGCGCGGCACACCCACCCGGTGCGTCGGCACCCCGTCGGCAGCCCCGAGCGCCGCCGCCGCCATCCAGCCGACATAGCCGTCGGCGGCCAGCTGCACCCAGGCAAAACCTTCCTCGGTCGTCTCGAAGACGAGGACGTCCTCGCCGAACAGCGCCTCGGTCTCCTGCGCCGCATCCGGCCGCGGCTCGCGCCGCAGCGCCGCCGACGCGACCAGAACCCGCTCGAGCCGACCCTCGACGAACACGTCCGCGTCGACCTTGCCCTTCAGCCGGATGTCGGCAAGATCGGGGCGATAGGCGTTCAGCCGCTTGTCCAGGGTGTCGCTCATGGTGCCAGGGTCCCTGCCTGCTCGACCAGCCGGTCCGCCATCTTGGAGACGTAGAGGCTGCCCTTGACGGTGCGCCGGATGAGGACGTTGCGCTTGTCCGCCGGGTCTCGCCGCCGTTCGACGAATTCGAGCGCGCCCATGGTATCGAGCGCGCGGGTGATCACCGGCTTGGTGACGTTCAGCCGGGCGGCGAGGCCCCGCACGGTATGCGGCGGCGCCTCGAGATAGATGGTGAGGAGGATCGCGGTCTGTCGCAAGGTCAGATCGTGCGCGTCCTCCCAGGCCTGCAGCAAGGCCGTCTGGTGGAGAAGCCGAAGCGCCTGCGCAGGTCTAAGCTCGATGCCCATGACCTTGCTCTAGCATGCGTTCGTTTCGCTTCCGTTTCAGTTCCGCCGCGGCTCAGTGCCCGTAGCGCTGCTTCAGGACGCCGAAGATCGCCCGGATCGCCTGCGCCTCACCGCCGACGGGACCGACCGGCGACGCCTGCGGACGCCAGCCATAGACGTCGAAATGCGCCCAAGCGCCGGCCTTCTCGACAAAATCCTGCAGGAACAGCGCGGCCGTGATCGCGCCGGCAAATCCATCCGGCGTCACGTTGTTGACGTCGGCGATCTTGGAGGAAAGGTTCTTGGCATAGGGCTGCCAGAGCGGCAGCCGCCAGATCGGATCGGCGACCTCGACGGACGCAGCGGCAAGGTCTGCGGCGAGCGGCTCGTCGTCGGTGAAGAAGGGCGGCAGGTCCGGTCCGAGCGCGACGCGGGCAGCCCCGGTCAGCGTCGCCATGTCGATCAGCACCTGCGGCGCCGTCTCGTCGGCCAGTGCCAACGCGTCGGCAAGGATCAGCCGGCCCTCCGCGTCGGTATTGCCGATCTCCACCGTCTTTCCCTTGCGGCTTTTGAGGATGTCGCTCGGGCGGAAGGCGGCCCCGGCGATGGCGTTCTCGACGGCCGGGATCAGCACGCGCAGCCGGATGTCGAGCTTAAGCGCCATGACGATGCGCGCGAGGCCGAGCACGTTGGCGGCGCCGCCCATGTCCTTCTTCATCAGGAGCATGCCGGAGGCCGGCTTGATGTCGAGCCCGCCGGTGTCGAAGCTGACGCCCTTGCCGACTAAGGTGACCGACGGCGCATCGGCGCGGCCCCAGACCATGTCGATCAGCCGCGGCGCGACGGAGCTTGCCCGGCCCACCGCATGGATCATCGGAAAATTCTGCGCGAGGAGATCGTCGCCGACGATCGAGGACACTTCCGCGCCGTGGTCTGCCGCGAGCCTGCGCACCGCCGCCTCGATCGCGTCCGGCAGCATGTCGTTGGCGGGCGTGTTGATGAGGTCGCGGGTGAGGAACACGCCGGCGGCGAGCGCTTCCGTCTCGCCTTGCTCGCCTTGGCCGGCGAATACTAGCCGCGGTGGCACGGCCTGGCTCGGCTTGGCGCGATAGTTGTCGAAGCGATAGCCGCCGAGAAGGAAGGCGAGCGCCGCGATGTCGGCATCGAGACCGTGCCCTTCCGCCAGGTGCCAGGTTCCCTCCGGCAGGCGGGCCAGGGCGCCGGCGAGGAGCGAGCGTCGCGGCCCGTCCGGCGCCTTGTCGCTGCCGAGGCCGAGGACCGCTCCGACCAACGCGCCCTCCTCCCCCGGCACCAGCAGGATCTCGCCGGCCCCCGCCGCGAAGGCGCTGGCCTTGGCCCAGCGGGCCGCCGGCGCCGGAAGGCCGTCGAGCGCGTCGGGCGTCACCGCCCAGACCGGGTGCGTGCTGCGGGTGTCGGCGGGCAGGAGGCTCGTCATGTCGGGGTGTCCTTTCGGCAGAAGGCTGCGTTAACACCTCATTAGGGTTAACGATTTATTGTCGGCCTACCCATTCCCCCGCAGGTTACCGCGGGGACCAGGCGAGGACCGACATGCGTCATATGGATCATAGCTGCCGCGGCGCCTATCGGAAGGCCCTTGTCGTCGCCGTCGCCGCAAGTCTCCTCGGCGGGTGTGCGCAGACCTCCAAGATGCATACCGGCTCGATCGGCGCGCCGCGCACGGCCAAGCCGATGGACCGCATGTCCAGCAGCGAGCTGCAGGGCGCCCTCACCACCTACGGCATGGCCTACGAGAAGACCCCGAAGGACAAGTCGGTCGGCCTCGGCTACGCCGCCGCCTTGCAGATGGCCGGCCGCAACGACCAGTCGCTGGCGGTGATGCAGCAGATGGCGATCGCCCATCCCAAGGACCGGGCGGTGCTGGCCGCCTACGGCAAGGCGCTGGCCGCCGCCGGCGAACTCGAAAAGGCGCTGGAGACCATCCGCCGCGCCCAGACCCCGGACTTTCCTGACTGGAAGCTCTATTCGGCCGAGGGGGCGATCCTCGACCAGCTCGGCCAGTCCGACGGCGCGCGCACGCTCTACCGCAAGGCGCTGGAGATCCAGCCGAACGAGCCGGCCATCCTCTCCAATCTCGGCATGTCCTATGTCCTCGCCAACGATCTGAAGTCGGGCGAGACCTACCTTCGCCAGGCGGTGGAGCGGCCCGGCGCCGATAGCCGCATCCGCCAGAACCTCGCGCTCGTCATCGGCCTGCAGGGCCGGTTCGCCGAGGCCGAGGAGATCGCCCGGGCCGAGCTCTCGCCCGACGACGCCGCCGCCAACGTCGCCTATCTCAGGGGCATGCTGAAGCAGCAGAACACCTGGTCGATGCTGAAGGACCAGGACCCGAAGAAGTCCTGATCTCTCTAAAAGGCAACCCGACATGCCGAAGGCCGCTCCCACCGGGATGCGGCCTTTTCTGTTGAGGTCTGTTGAGGTCCTGCAGCCTTGCCGGCGACGGCTCGGCGATCAGGTCCGCGACATGACCTGGATGACGGCAGGTCCGATGATGACCGCGAAGAGGACCGGCAGGAAGAACAGGATCATCGGCACGGTCAGCTTCGGCGGCAAGGCGGCGGCCTTCTTCTCGGCCTTGTTCATGCGGGTGTCGCGGCTTTCCTGCGAAAGCGTGCGCAGCGCCTGGCCGAGCGGCGTGCCGTAGCGTTCGGCCTGGATCAGCGCGGTCGTCACCGAGCGGACGTCTTCGATGCCGGTGCGCAGGAAGAGGTTCTCGTAGGCCGTCTTGCGGTCGGGCAGGTAGGAGAGCTCGGCGCAGACCAGCACCAGTTCCTCGGCCAGCGGCACCGATTGGATGCCGATCTCGTCGGAAACCCGCCGAAACGCCGACTCGATCGACAGGCCGGATTCGACGCAGATCAAGAGAAGGTCGAGCGCGTCGGGCCAGGCCCGGCCGATCGAGAGCTTCCGCTTGGAGACCTTCTGCGAGATGAAGATGTTGGGCAGGTAGAAGCCGAGATAGGCGACGACGATACAGATCAGCACCCGGATCATGAACGGCCGGTCGGCCAGCGCGCCGATGACGAAGATGTAGACGATCGCCGCCAGGAGGAAAAACAGCGGCAGCGTGGCGCGGGCAAACAGGAAGAGCGTCAGCGGGCGCTGGCCGCGATAGCCGGCGATGCGCAGCTGGCCGACGGTCTTCTCGTCGGCCAGCGCCTTCTTCAAGTCGAATTTTTCGACGACGGCGGCGGCAAAGCCCTTGCTTTCGGCCTGGCGGACCGAGCCCTTGCGCCCGCGCTCCTTCTCGATCGACAACCGCGCCCGCTCGCGGGCCCGCACCTCCTCGCGCTCGAGGGCGACGGCCTTCATCCGCGATTTTAGCTCGTTGCCTTGCAGCAGCGGCAGCGCGATCGTCATGATCGTCGCGAACACGGCGACGCAGACGAAGATCGCCAGCGCCTGGGCATTGGTGAGCCCGACGAGGGCGAAAAGGCTTTGCATGGCACCGTTTCCATTCCGCTCGGGGTTGTCTGGGCCGAGCGAGCCCTAGAGCGCCATGCGGCCGGAAGGACGCACAAAGGACGCTCTATCTTCTTGAAACCGGGCACTGGCAGGCCCGCCGCCTCAGAAGTCGAAGTTGATCATCTGCTTCATCACGAAAATGCCCAGCATCATCCAGAACGCCGAGATGACGAGGATGATGTTGCCGGTGGAGGTATTGAACAGCAGCGAGATGTAGTCGGGGCTGGTGACGTAGACGAGACCACCGACGACGAACGGCAGCGAGCCGATGATGCCGCCGGATGCCTTGGCCTCCATCGACATGGCCTGGATCTTCTGCTTCATCTTCTTGCGGTCGCGCAGCACCCGCGACAGATTGCCCAGCGCCTCGGAGAGATTACCGC
This sequence comes from Mesocryomonas fontinalis, assembly GCF_055730125.2. Lineage (NCBI taxonomy): Bacteria > Pseudomonadati > Pseudomonadota > Alphaproteobacteria > Hyphomicrobiales > Aurantimonadaceae > Mesocryomonas > Mesocryomonas fontinalis. Next base: position 298,567 of record NZ_JBUZWG020000007.1, read on the forward strand.
CGGCCTGGGCCTGGATGGTGATGACGATGGAGAAGAAGTTCGTCTCCGACAGCGGGATGTTCTGGTAGAGCCGCTCGACGGATTCGGGCACGGTCATGCCCATCTGCTGGGCCTCGACGATCTTCTTGAACTCCGAGCGCACCGGCTCGGCCGCCTCGCTGGCGATCATCCGCAGCGTGTCGTTCAGCGGCAGGCCGGATTTGACGCCGCGCACGATGAGGTCGACCGCGTTCGGGAACTCGGCGATGAACTTCTTCTGCCGCTGGTTGCGCAGATAGTTGATCACCCAGCGCGGCAGCCCGAAGCCCGCGACGATGCCGATACCGAGCGCGACCAGCACCGAGGACTGGACGATGAGCGCGACGAGCCCGAACAGCAGGCCGGACGCGATGCTCATCAACAGGAACTGCTTCTCGCTCATCGACATGCCCGCCTGGTCCATCCGGCGGCGCAGGCTGGGCCTCGCCGCATGCTTGGAGCGGACCTTCTGCTTCTCCTCGATCTCCTTCAGCGAATTCTGGATCGTCTTGCGGCGCTTGCTCGCCTCCTGCACGCGGTCGCGGGCGATGCGCTTGGAATTGCCGTCGGTCTCCGCTCGCTTGAACTGGTTCAGCCGGGCCTCGGCGTTCTTCTCGGCGGCCATCCGGGGCTGCAGGAAGACGTAGGCGATCGCCCCGGCCGACACGGTCGTCAGCATCACGAAGAGGAGGATGGTGAGACCGGACATCGGCTAGAGCCTCGAGCTCACGTCGGCCGCGTCCAGCGCTGCCGCCAGACGCTGTTCCTCGTTGTAGTAGCGGGCCCGGTCCCAGAACACCGGACGCCCGATGCCGGTCGACGAGTGCTTGCCGAGCAGCTTGCCGTCGGCGCCCTCGCCGAGGATGTTGTAGACGAAGAGATCCTGCGTGGTGATCACGTCGCCTTCCATGCCCACCACCTCGGTGATGTGGGTGATCCGGCGCGAACCGTCGCGCAGGCGTGCGGCCTGGACGATCACGTCGACGGATCCGACGATGATCTCCTTCACGGTCTTCGCCGGCAAGGTGAAGCCGCCCATGGCGATCATCGATTCCATGCGGTTGAGGCACTCGCGCGGGCTGTTGGCGTGGATCGTTCCCATCGAGCCGTCATGGCCGGTGTTCATCGCTTGCAGGAGATCGAAGACCTCCGGTCCGCGCACCTCGCCGACGATGATGCGTTCGGGCCGCATGCGCAGGCAGTTCTTGACGAGTTCACGCATCGTCACCTCGCCCTCGCCCTCGATGTTGGGCGGACGGGTTTCGAGGCGCACGACATGCGGCTGCTGCAGCTGCAGCTCGGCCGTGTCCTCGCAGGTGATGATGCGCTCGTCCTCGTCGATGTAGCGCGTCAGGCAGTTCAGGAGCGTCGTCTTGCCCGAGCCGGTACCGCCGGAGATGATGACGTTGCAGCGGACGCGGCCGATGATCTGGAGGATCGTCGCCCCTTCCGGCGAGATCGCGCCGAAATCCACCAGCTGGTCGAGGGTCAGCTTGTCCTTCTTGAACTTTCGGATGGTGAGCACGGCGCCGTCGATGGCGAGCGGCGGGGCGATGACGTTGACGCGGCTGCCGTCGGGCAAGCGCGCGTCGCAGATCGGCGACGATTCGTCGACGCGCCGGCCGACCTGGCTGACGATGCGCTGGCAGATGTTGAGGAGCTGCTGGTTGTCGCGGAACCGCACATTGGTCTCGATGACCTTGCCGCCGACTTCGATGAAGGTCTTGCGCGCGCCGTTGACCATGATGTCGGCGATGTCGTCGCGCATCAGCAGCGGCTCGAGCGGGCCATAGCCGAGCACGTCGTTGCAGATGTCGCCGAGGAGGTCCTCCTGCTCGGCAATCGTCATCGCGAAGTTCTTGATCGCGATGATGTCGTTGACGATGTCGCGGATTTCCTCGCGCGCGCTCTCCGCATCAAGCCGCGCGAGCTGCGACAGGTCGATCGTGTCGATCAGCGCGGCGAAGACCTGCGTCTTTGTCTCGTAATAGCTGCCGGACCGCTCGCGCGGCGAAGCCGCCTGTGGTGGCGGAATGATCGTCGGTGCGGCCCGCGACGGCTCGCGGACGTCGGAAGGCAGCGCCCTCACCGGCTCGATCGCACGGCTCGGGGCGGGGTCGCGCTGCGGGGCCGGCGAAGGCCGCTCGGCGACGGCAAGCCCGCCCGCGCCCGCTGCCCGGTCCTTGGTCCCTTCGTTTCCGCGTTTTCCGAACATGGTCTACTCTTTCTGGGCCTCAGCCCCGCCCTCGGCCCTTGCGGACGGGCATGCCGGCATGCGGTCTGGCTACTTGCGCCGCAGTCTTCCGAGGAAATCGCGGCTTGGCTTCTTCGCCTTCTTGGCCTCGGTGCGGCCGGTCAGGAGATGGGCGATCTGCTGGAAGGCCTCGACCGAGGCATGCTTGCCGTCGGTCTCGGCGATCATCCGGCCATTGTTGGCCGCCGTACCGAAGACCGCCGGATCGAAGCCGATCAGCGCGATCGGGGTCAGGCCGAGCGGGTCGGAAAACTCCTGCGGGCTGATCTCCGGGCGCTTCGGCATCTGCAGCTGGTTGAGGACGAGGTGCGGCGGCCGGTCGTTCGGCCGGCTGCGCTTCAGCGTGTCGATGAGGTTCTTGGCGTTGCGCAGGTTCGCCAGGTCCGGCGTTGCGGTGATGACGATCTCGTCGGCGCGCGACAGGACGCTCTTCGTCCACTCCGTCCAGCCGTGCGGCACGTCGAGCGCGACGATCGGCGTCGAACGCTGGGCGGTCTCGATCAGCGCGCTGAAAGCCTCGGCGTCGAAGTCGTAGGTGCGGTCGAGGATCGAGGGCGCCGCCAGCAGCGACAGGTGCTCGGCGCACTTCGACAGCAGCCGGTCGAGGAAGACGTCGTCCATCCTGTCGGCCGAATACACCGCCTCGGCGATCCCCTGCGCTGGGTCCTGGTCGAAGTTGATGTTGGCGGTGCCGAAAGGCAGGTCGAGATCGGCGAGGACGACGTCGCTCGAGAACAGCTTCGAGATCGACCAGGCGACATTGTGGGCGACGGTCGAGGAGCCGACGCCGCCCTTGGCGCCGACGAAGGCGACGGTGCGGCCCATCGGCTCTGCATCGGCCGCCATGAAGAGGGTCGAGATCACCGACATCAGGTCGGCCATGGAGATCGGCGCGACGAGATATTCCGAGATGCCGCGGCGGATCAGCTCGCGGTACAGCGGCACGTCGTTGTAGTGGCCGACGATGATGACCTTCGAGCCGGGATCGCAGACATCGGCAAGCCCCTCGAGCTCGGCGATGAGCTCGGTCGGCGCGAACCGCGATTCGAGGATCACGAGGTTCGGCGTCGGGGCGCTGGCATAATGGTCGGTCGCCGCGCGGATGCCGCCCATGTGGACGCGCACGTGCGCCTTGGCCATACGCCGGTCCTCGCCGGCCCGCTCGATCGGCCGCGCGACGCCCTCGCTCTCGCAGAACGCCTGGATCGAGATGCGCGGGATCGGGCGTACGGCGTCCATCAGCGACGCCTCCTCGCCGACAGCGTCGTCCAGGCGATCGGTACTGCTTCTGTCGATCATCGTCGTGTTCCCGCCTACCAGTCGTAGTCAGATTCGGTGTTCGACCGGTCCGAACTCGTCGCGGCACCCCGGCGGTAGTCGCTCAGCATGTTGGTGCGGCGCTCCGCATCGATCTCGCCGAGGCCGCGCGGCTCCAGAAGATCGCGCGGATCGGCGATCTGCGCGGCGAGGTTCTGCTGGCTGGCGCAGCCGAAGTTGAAGTAGTTCTTGTTATCGCTGGTATCGCCGAGGTCTTCCGGCCAGCGGCCGCAGCGCTCGGTCGACGCCTTGAGGGTGGCGAACGACAGCCGGATCGGCGACGGTCCGGTGAAGCCGGCGGTCCGGTACGGCTGCACCAGGATGCGGTCGGCCTTGATGCCCTCCCGGCGCAAGGTGCGGATCACGTCGCGGGAAGCAAGTTCCGCGGCCCCCGCATTCTCTGAGCCCGAGGGCAGCAGCACGCGGATGGCGGCCGAGCCCGAGCGCAGGAAGCGCGTCGCGAAATGGCTGATCCGGTCGCGCGATGCCGACGGCAGGCGGCTCTCGGACGAGACGACCGGAATGTCCAGCGTCTCCTCCGCCTCGCCGACGGTGATCGGGTGGCGGGTGCGGTAGTCGTCGGGGATGGCGCCGACCTCTATCGAGTGCCGGTCGGCACAGCCGCCGAGGAGCGCAAGACCCGCCAGCAGCATCAGGGTGGGCGCGGCACGCCGCCCCTTCCCCGGCGCAAGGCTCGGCGAGAACGGCGACAGGACGGAGACTTTCCTCGAAGCGCTCATTTGTAGATGTATCCGACAACGCCGTGGTACCGGCCGGGGGGGAGCTTGGTTTCCATCGCGCCGTAGACGCGGTTGATGCGGCCGAGGAAATTGCTGGCGCCATCGGAGGAGAAGTTGAGCCCGTCATCCGGCCGCGCCAGCTTCGCCCGGGCGGTCGGGCGCACCAGATAGGGCGTGACGATGATCACCAGCTCGGTCTCGTAGCGCTGGAAGTCGCGGCTGCGGAACAGCGTGCCGAGGACGGGGATCTTCGACAGACCGGGAAAGCCGGAGATCACCTGGCGCTGCTCATCGCGCACGAGGCCTGCGATGACCATGGAACCGCCGGACGGCAGTTCGACCGTCGTATCGGCGAGGCGCTTGCGGACGCCGATCTGGTTGACCGCCGGGGCCGCGCCTTTGGGAATATTGAAGGGGCTCTCGAACGTCGGCTCGGAAACAGCGGTGCGGATTTTCAGGCTGATGCGGCCCGGCGACAGCACGACCGGGGTGAAGTCGAGGCCGATACCGTAGTCGATCTCCTTACTGCTGTAGGTGACCGAGGCAGGCGTCGTGTCATAGGCGACGATGTTGCCAGCGGCATTCACGATCGGCGTGCGCTTCTGGGCCGTCTCGTCCTTGCCAGCGGCAACATTGAAGGTTCCGCCGACCTTGAAGCTCGCGGACTCGCCGGAGATCGCGGTCAGGCTCGGCTCGGCAAGGGTCTTCATGACACCCGCCTGTTCCATCGCGTTCAGCTGGGCGTCGATGCTGCCCGAGCCGATAGACCCGGCAACGTTCAGCGCCGAGTCGGTGGCGGCCTTGCCGAGGGCGAAGGGATTGTCGGAGATCGCCCCCATGGTGATCCCGTCCATCACCGCGCTGGCGGTGCCGTTAAAGCCCAGCTGCTTGATCACCGAGCGCTGAACTTCCGCGACGGTGACCTTCAGCGTCACCTGGTCGTCGCCCTGGATCTGCAGGAGGTTGACGATCTGGCTCTGGCGGCGGTTTTCCTGCGCGAGCGCGACGGCGCCGCCCTCGGGGCCGGCGCCGGAGGTTGCCGACTTGATGTAGGAGCCGGTCGTCGCCTCGCCGCCGGTAAGGTAGATCTCCGCCAACTGCACGGCGCGGGCCGCGTCCTGCGGCGTCTGCACGGTGCCGGTCAAAACGACGTTGTCGTTGAGGATCTCGACATTGACGTCGGCATCGGCAACGTATTTCCGGATCGAGCTCTCGAGCCCACTGATGTCGCGCTCGATCCGGAGGTCGAGAACGGCGATCTCCTTGCCCTTGGCGTCGAAGATGAAGATGTTGGTCTGGCCGATCTGCTTGCCGAAGATGTAGATGCGCCGGGCCGTCCGGGTCACCGCGTCGGCAACGGCCGGGTTGGCGACGAGGATGTCGTGCGCGTCGACCGGCAGGTCGATGACCTTGGACTTGTCGAGGCCAAGGCTGATCGTCTGCTGCGGCCGGTTGACCTGGACGATCGAGCTGTTGGCCGCGGCCGCCGGGGACACCAAGGCGACGACCGGCGAGAGCGCGGTGGTGAGAGCCAGCAAGCCGGCGAGAAGGCTGCGGGCGCCCGATGCACGGCGAGGACGCGTCTGTGGGGAGATCAGCATGGCGCTCGTCACTTCTTGGTCGTGATGTCGGACGTCTGGCCGTAGCGGACCAGGCGAATGCGGTTCGGGCTCTTCTCACCCTCGAGAAGGAAGGCGGCATAGCCCGCGGAGCCGGGGATCGAGTCCTCCAGCGAGCGCAGCGCGAGCACCATCTTCTCGGCGATCGGCTGGGCGGCAATCAGCGCTTCGGCCTGCGTCGGATCGACCTCGAGCGTCGCGGTCGAGCCGACGACGACCTTCGTGCCGTCCTGCTCTTCGATCGTCTGGTCGATGGCGAGGACGCGCAGATTGCGCAGGATGGTCTCGGTGTCGTAGGTGCCGGCCACCTGCCCGTCGACCTTGCGCCGGGTCATGATGATGTCGACGTGATCGTTCGGCAGGATGAAGCCACCGGCGGAGGTGTCGGCCGAGATCTGGATGGCGATGGCGCGCTTGCCGGCGGGGAGGATCGCCGACATGAAGCCGCGATCGGTCTTGATCAGCTTGCTCTCGCGAACCGGCTCGCCGCTGAAGAACGACTGCCGGGCAACGGAACCCTTCAGTTCCTCGATCGCCTCCGGGCGCGTCGTGCGCAGGATGAAGGTGCTGCTGACGCCGTCCTCCGGCCATTTCTGCCAGGTCAGCGCGTCGGCGATCGACGAGCCCATCGGCACGTCCTTCGACGCGACGAGCACTTCGGTCAGCTTGATCGGGGGTTCGGCGGGCGCCGCCGTGATGATCACGGGCTCGGCGGAATCCTGCGACGACATGGTCATGGCCAGAAGACCGGCACCGCCTGCCGCGAGGATCGCAATTCCGAGCACCGCAAGGCGGGCGATATTCATGTCCAACCCTCTCTCGAGCGCCCGCAGAACACGGGCAGGTTGGAATCCTTATGGCGGACAAACCCTCACCATATGGTTAACGAAGCCCTACGCCACGGCAGCCCCGGTGACGTTTTGTTCAGGCTTCCGCAAGGACCAGTTCACCCCATGCTCTTGAGGGCGTACTCGATCCAGGCGCTGGAGGAATAGCTGGTCAGCCCGGCCGCGCCGAGCGCGATGCCGTAGGGAATACCGGTCTTCTGGTCGAGCAGATGGTCGACGAAGTCGATGCCCGTCGCAGGGACGAGATTGATCCGTATGGCCAAAAGGCCAAGCGTCAGGAAACCACCGTAGACGCTGCCGATGACGAGATATTCCATCAGGGTCTGGCTTGGTCCGAACCACAAGGCGGTCGCGGCCACGAGTTTTGCGTCGCCGCCCCCCATCCATCCCGCGGCAAAGAAGCCGAAGGTGACCGTGAGGCAAACCATCGCGATACCGACATGTATCGCGATTTCGAGCGCGGGGACACCCAGCGCCAGCGACAGCACGATATAGGCGACCGACAGGATCACCGGAACGCGGTTGGAAATGGTCATCGAGACGAGGTCGGAAAAAGCCGCGTAGATCATCGCGAACGGAAAGATGACCAACAAGGCGGCCGCCAGCATCGACTACAACCCTTTTTTCGGGGAGGGAATGTGGTGAGGCCTAAGCCTCACCACCATCCCACACAGTTACTTCACATCGTCTGGTGATCGCACAACAGGGAACAAGACGTCATCGCTGCCGCTGACCTATTCCCGGCTGAAGCGATCCTCGTCTTCAGCCCTTGCCGGAAAGCTTGGTGCCGATGTTGGTGAACACGGTGCTCAGGTTGGTACCGAGGGTCGTCACGGCGGTGATGATGACGACGGCGATGAGGGCGGCGATGAGGCCGTACTCGATGGCGGTCGCGCCGGACTCGTTCTTGGCGAAGCGCTTGATCAGGTTGGACATGGAAAGCTCCTTGGATCCGTGTGGGGAAACTGGCCCGGCGACGCGGTCTCGTCGATCGGATGAAGCAACTCTAGCCGCGGCTGATTTCGATCGATTTAAAGAATAAGCTTAATTTATCCCGAAAAATACGTTGGCAGCTGAAGGACTTATCAGGATGCCGTTCGCTTAAACCTTCATTCACCAAGCCATGTTAGGGAAGAAGCCTTAACCAGCGTCAAGGCGGGCTCTCTCATGTTCAGGCACAGCCGCGTCACCTTCGCCGCGATCGCCATCGCTGCCTCCGGCGCGGCCTTCATCATCCCGGCAGCGGCCGCTCCGGCCACGGCTGCCGACGGGCGCCTCCACGTCTCTGTCGATCATGCCCGCGTCCTGAAGATCGACCGCGCCGCCGAGACGGTGATCATCGGCAACCCTTCGATCGTCGACGTCACCGTGCATGATTCGACGACGCTGGTCCTCACCGGACGGTCCTACGGCATCACCAACCTCGTCATCCTCGATGGCGACGGCAAGTCGATCGTCGACGAGGAAGTGGCGGTACAGGGGTTCGAGGCGGGCACCGTCCGCGTCTATCGCCAGGCGGAACGGACGACGCTGGCCTGCCTGCCGACCTGCGAGCCGACGGTGACCATCGGCGACAACGAGACCGCCTTCGCGGGCGCCTCGGGCCAGTTCACCGCACGCCAGACCATGGCGACCAGCGGCAACAAGTAGCCCCGGCGCCGTTGCCGGGCCACTGGCGGCACGCCGACGGAAGCAGCCGTGCTGCATCCGCGATTCCCCCTTCCCCGCCGATGTCGTAGACTGACCGCCCGCGCCGAAAGCCTCGGCGCGCTGTGGGAGAAGATGTCTTGGGCCGTGCCGTTCTCATCGTGATGGACTCCTTCGGGATCGGAGGCGCGGCGGATGCCGCCGCCTATGGCGATGTCGGCGCCGATACGCTCGGCCACATCGCGGAAGCCTGCGCGGCGGGCCGGGGCGATCGCGCCGGCCTGCGGCAAGGCCCGCTCGCCTTGCCGCACCTCGAAACGCTCGGGCTTTTCCGGGCCGCCGGGGCGCCGGCAGCAAGCGTCGCGCCGAGCGGTCTCTGGGGCTCGGCCGGCGAGATCTCGCGCGGCAAGGACACCCCGTCGGGCCATTGGGAGATCGCCGGCGTTCCCGTCACCTTCGACTGGGGCTATTTCCCGCAGACGATCCCGACCTTTCCGGCCTCGCTCGTCCAGCAGCTGATCGACGACGGCGATTTGCCCGGCATCCTCGGCGACCGCCATGCCTCGGGCACCGAGATCATCTCGGAGCTCGGCGAGGAGAGCATCCGCACGGGAAAGCCGATCGTCTACACCTCGGCCGACAGCGTGCTGCAGATCGCCGCGCACGAGACGCATTTCGGCCTCGATCGGCTTTACCGGCTCTGTGAAAGCGCCCGAAAGCACGTCGACCCGCTGAACATCGGCCGGGTCATCGCCCGCCCCTTTACCGGCGAGACGGCCGAAAACTTCCGCCGCACCGCCAACCGGCGCGACTATTCCGTACCGCCGCCGGAGCCGACACTGCTCGACCGCGCTGTCGCCGCCGGCCGCCGGGTGATCGCCATCGGCAAGATCGGCGACATCTTCGCCCACCAGGGCATCAGCGAGGTCCAAAAGGGCGACGGCAACATGGCGCTGTTCGACGCGCTTCTCGGCGCGCTGGACGATGCTGAAGACGGCGACCTCGTCTTCGCCAACTTCGTCGACTTCGACTCGCTGTTCGGCCACCGCCGCGACGTCGCCGGCTACGCCGCCGCGCTGGAGGCCTTCGACGCCCGGCTGCCGGAGCTTTTTGCCGTGCTCCGCGCTGGCGATCTCGTGCTCGTCACCGCCGATCACGGCTGCGACCCCACCTGGCCGGGCACCGACCACACCCGCGAGAACGTGCCGGTGCTCGGTTTCGGCCCGGGCATTGCCCCCCGCGGGATCGGCCATCGCCAGAGCTTTGCCGACATCGGCGAGAGCGTGGCTGCCCATCTCGGCCTCGCCGCCGGACCGCACGGCACGAGCTTCCTCTAGCCGGATCCGGTGCCGAGTGTGAAAAGCGTGGACTTCGATGGCCGCGGCAAGCGTGCGGGCGACGCCGCGCTTGGCGCGCGCGCTGCCACCGACTAGGTTCGGCGCGAGAAATTTCGAGGAAAGGTTTGCGGCATGGACGGCGTTACCGTCATTGATCACCCGCTGGTCCAGCACAAGCTGACGATCATGCGCGACAAGGAAACCTCGACGGCGAGCTTCCGCCGGCTGCTGCGCGAGATCTCGACGCTGCTCTGCTACGAGGTGACGCGCAATCTCGACCTCACCACCAAGCGGATCGAGACGCCGATGGTGGCGATGGATTCGCCGGTGCTGGAAGGCAAGAAGCTGGTGTTCGCCTCGATCCTGCGCGCCGGCAACGGCCTGCTCGAGGGCATGCTGGACCTCGTGCCCGCCGCCCGCGTCGCCCATGTCGGCGTCTACCGCGACCACGAGACGCTGATGCCGGTCGAGTACTACTTCAAGGCGCCGGAAGACCTCGCCAGCCGTCTCGTCATCGTCGTCGACCCGATGCTCGCCACCGGCAATTCGGCGATCGCCGCCATGGACCGGCTGAAGGAGCGCGGCGCGAAGAACATCCGCTTCCTCTGTCTGCTGGCGGCCCCGGAGGGCATCGAGCGTTTTCGCGCGGCGCATCCCGACATCGCCATCTACACCGCCTCGATCGACAGCCACCTCAACGAGCAGGGCTACATCGTCCCGGGCCTCGGCGATGCCGGTGATCGGATGTACGGCACCAAGTAGCCGTTAACCGCTCGGCAACCCTTTCGGCAATCGCCGCCCGACGCACGGCGCAGCGTTAAGGCACGGCGTGACAGGGTTCGGCCATGGCTCTCCTCGCGGGGAGCGTGGGCGGAGCTTGAGATCGAATGCAGAAAGTCGTGGTGTTCATGGCGGGCGCGGCCGTCCTGGGTTTCCTGTTTCCCTCGACCTTCGAGCGCTACCAGAAGCGGATGGCCGACGAGCAGCGGGCCGAGACGGTCACCGCGGCGCCCGCGGTGGTCGAGGTCGCCGCGCGGCCGAACGCTGCTCCGCCGTTGTCCGGCCGCGCCCGCATCGACGCCGATCCGGACGGCCACTTCCGCACGGCGGCGCGGATGAACGGGCGTCCGGTGCCGGTGCTGATCGATACCGGGGCGACCTATGTCTCGATGAGCGAGGCCACCGCGCGCCAGCTCGGCATCCAGCTCTCCGCGGCCGACTACCGCCACAAGGCGCAGACGGCCAATGGCGAGACCGCCGTGGCGCTGGCCCGGCTCGACCGGATCCAGATCGGCAATGTCGCCGTGGACGACGTGGACATCATGGTCGCCCGCGGCACCGGGCTGCCGACGACGCTGCTCGGCATGAGCTTCCTCTCCAAGCTGAAGCGCTTCGAGGTCCAGTCGGACCAGTTGAGCCTGGTGCAGTAGGAACGGCTCAGCCGAAGCGAGTCAGCACCGCCGGACGGACGGCGACGGCCTCCGGTCCGATTGTATACGCTTTCTGGATACGATCCGCGGCAGCCTGCGCCGCCTCCGCCGAGCGCGCATGGATCCGGCAGAGCGGGTCTCCCGGCACCAGCCGCGCACCGAGGCCGACGAGGTGGGTCAGCCCGACGGCATGGTCGACAGGATCCTGCGGCCGCGTCCGACCACCACCGAGGGTGACGACGGCAAGGCCGAGCGCCCGGGTGTCGACGGCCGTGACGTAGCCACCCGCCGCCGCCCCGACGTCACGGACGATCTCGGCCTTCGGCAGGTAGGCGTCGAAGCGCTCGACGAAATCGGCCGGACCGCCAAGCGCTGCGACCATGCGCCCGAACACCTCCGCGGCCCGGCCATCGCCGAGCGCCGCCTCGGCCTTGCGCCGTCCCTCGCCGGCGTCGGCGGCAAGGCCGCCCAGCGCCAGCATCTCGCCGGCGAGCGCCAGGGTGACATCGAGCAGCCGCGCGTCCTGCCGGTCGCCGGCAAGGAAACGCACGGCGTTCTCGACCTCGACGGCGTTGCCCGCGGCGGAAGCGAGCGATTCGTCCATGCCGGTCAGGAGCGCGGTGGTCCTGAGGCCCGCGCCGTTGGCGACCTCGACGAGGCTTGCCGCCAGCGCCGCCGCATCCTCCTCCCGCGCCATGAAGGCACCGGAGCCGGACTTCACGTCGAGCACCAGCCCCTGCAGGCCCGCCGACAGCTTTTTCGAGAGAATGGACGCGGTGATCAGCGGGATAGACTCCACCGTCGCGGTGACGTCGCGGATGCCGTAGAAGCGCTTGTCGGCGGGGGCGAGGCGCCCGGTCTGGCCGATCACCGCGCAGCCGACCTCGGCCACCGTCTTGCGGAACAGCGCATTGTCGGGCGTGACGGAATAGCCGGGGATGGACTCCATCTTGTCGAGCGTGCCGCCGGTATGGCCGAGGCCGCGGCCGGAGATCATCGGCACTGCCCCACCGCAGGCCGCGACGATCGGCGCCAGCATCAGCGAGACGTTGTCGCCGACGCCGCCGGTCGAGTGCTTGTCGAGGATCGGCCGGTCGAAGCCCGACCAGTCCAGCGTATCGCCGGAATCGCGCATCGCCTCGGTCAGCGCCACGGTCTCGGGCTTCTGCATCCCGTTGAAGAACACCGCCATCGCGAACGCCGCGACCTGTCCCTCGGTGACGCGCTCGCCCTCGAAGCCGGCGATGAAGGCCTTGATGTCCTCGGCCGCGAGCGTGCCGCCGTCGCGCTTCTGACGGATGATTTCCTGGGGGAGACGGGTCATCGGCGAAGGCCTTTCTTCAGGCGGCAGGCAAGAGGTGAGCAAGGAGGCATCGGCGGCCTTAAAGAAACCGCGGCAGGGCCGTCTTGAGGATGCGGGCAAGGATCGCCCCGCCCCGCGGCGCCACGTCCTTGGTCTCGGCATGCGAGAGCTCGGCGCCGGTCATGCCGGCACCGTAATTGGTGATGACCGAGGCCGCGACGACCTTCAGGCCGAGGAAGCGGGCGAGGATCGTCTCGGGCACGGTCGACATGCCGACGGCGTCGGCGCCGAGAATGCGCGCCATGTTGACCTCGGCCGGCGTCTCAAAGGACGGGCCGGAAAACCACATGTAGACGCCTGCCGACAACGGCGCGTCCACTTCCACGGCGGCTTCCTTCATCACCCGGCGGAGGTCTTCGTGATAGGCCTCGGTCATGCCGGTGAAGCGCCCCTCCGACGGCTCGCCGATCAGCGGGTTCTCACCGGAGAAGTTGATGTGGTCCTCGATCAGCATGACCGCCCCGGGGCGGATGTCGGACCGCAGCGATCCCGCCGCATTGGTGAGGACGAGGATCGAGACCCCCAGCGCCTTCAAGGCCTCCAGCGCCGGCCGCATCGCCGCGGCATCGCCCTTCTCGTAGTAATGCACGCGGCCCGAGAGGAGGAGGACGTCGACGCCGTTCAGCCGCCCGGCCACCAGCTCGCCGGAATGGCCGCTGACGCCGCTCTGCGGAAAGCCGGGAATATCGGCGTAGGGGATCGCCAGCGGATCCTCGAGTTCCCCGACGAGGCCGCCGAGGCCGGAGCCGAGGATCAGGGCGATCCGCGCCTTGCGACCGCCAAGCCGGGCCTTCAGCGCTTCGATGTCGACGCTCATCCGAGATTCTCCGCCGCAAAGCCGCGCGGGAACAGTTCGCCGAGCGAAATGGTCTCGCGCACGCCCGTCTCGTCGCAGAGATGCACTTTCGTCTCGGGCGACCCGAACTCGGCGATGCGCTGGCGGCAGCCGCCGCAGGGCGTGCAGAGCGCCAGCTTCTCGGCGAGCACGGCGATCTCGGCAATGCGCCCGCCGCCGTCCATCACCATCTGGGCGATCGCCGTGGTCTCGGCGCACCACCCCTCGGGAAAGCTCACCACCTCGACATTGCAGCCGGCAAACAGCCGGCCGTCGCGGGTGCGGATCGCTGCGCCCACCGGAAACTTCGAATAGGGCGCATGCGATTTTCGCAGGGCCGAACGGGCCAGCGAGAACAGGTCGTCGGACATCACGTTTCCTTTGCGGTAGGGCCGAGGCCGGTTCGGATGGCGGAACTACCGCTCTTTCACATAGGGCACGCCGCCGGCTTTCGGCGGCACCGCCTTGCCGACGAAGCCGGCGAGCAGCACCACGGTCAGGAGGTAGGGCAGCGCCTGGACGAACTGCACCGAGACCTGGCCGACCACCGGCAGCTCGACGCCCTGGATGCGGATCGACACCGCGTCGAGGAAGCCGAAAAGGAAGCAAGCGAACATCACCGGCACCGGCCGCCATTTTGCGAAGATCAAGGCGGCGAGCGCGATGTAGCCCTTGCCGGCGGTCATGTCACGGTTGAAGCCGGCCGACTGCGCGAGCGCGAGATAGGTGCCGGCGAGCCCGGTCAGGACGCCGCAGACGATCACCGCGCGGTAGCGCAGGAAGGCGACCGAGATGCCGGCCGTGTCGACCGCCGCCGGGTTCTCGCCGACCGCCCGCAGCCGGAGGCCGAAGCGGGTGCGGAACAGCGCCCACCAGGCCAGCGGCACCATCAGGAAGGCGACGTAGACAAGGACGTTCTGCCCGGACACCAGCGTCTGGTAGATCGGCCCGAGCACCGGAATGGCCCCGATCGTCTCGGCCCCCGGCAGCGTCACGGCGCCGAAGCGCGCGCTTTCCGGCAGCGAGGGCGTGCGCCCGCCTTGCCCGTACCAGCTCTGCCCGAGCAGCACGGTCAGCCCGATCGCGACGAAGTTCAGCGCCATGCCGGAGACGATCTGGTTGCCGCGGTAGGTGATCGACGCCAAGCCGTGCACCAGCGCGAAGCCGACGGCGGCAGCGACGCCCGCGGCAAGTCCGAGCAGCGCCGAACCCGTCGCGGCGGCCGCGACCGCCGAGGCGAAGGCGGCGATCAGCATCTTGCCCTCGAGGCCGATGTCGAACACCCCCGCCCGCTCGGAGTAGAGCCCGGCAAGGGCTGCGAAGAGCAGCGGCGTCGACAGCCGGATCGCCGAATCGGCGACGTTGAGAACTGTGCTGAAATCCATCACGCGCGCTCCCCGGCCGTGACCGCCGGCGTCTTCGCCCGCGGCGACAGAAAGCCGTAGGCGATGCCGACACCCGGCCGGATCATGTTTTCCAATGCGCCGGCGAACAGGATCACCAACCCCTGGATGATAACGATCATGTCGCGCGAGATCGCCGGCATGTCGAAGGCGAGTTCCGCCCCGCCCTGGTAGAGGACGCCGAAGAGCAGCGCCGCGGGCAAGATGCCGGCGGGATGGCCGCGGCCCATCAGCGCCACCGCGATGCCGACGAAGCCGGCGCCCTCGGGAAAGTCGATCTGCAGCCGCGCCTGGTCGCCCATCACCGGGTTCAGCGCCATCATGCCGGCGAGTGCCCCCGACAGCGTCATGGCGACGAGGATCAGCCGCGTCTCCGACATGCCGGCATAGCGCGCCGCGCTCGGCGAATGGCCAAGGGTTCGCAGCTCGTAGCCGAGCCGGGTGCGCCAGATCAGCACCCAGACGGCGAGCGCCGCGACCAGCGCGATGAGGAAGGTGACGTTCAGCGGGGCGCCGCCGAGGTCGAGGCCGATCATCTCGAACAGGCCGGTCAGCTTGGGCGCCTGCCCGCCCTCCCCGAACGTGCGGGTCGCCGGCTGCATCGAGCCGGCGAGCTTCAGCGGCCCGACCAGCAGATAGTTCATCAGGCTGGCGGCGATGAAGTTGAACATGATGGTGGTGATGACGATGTGCGCGCCGCGCTTGGCCTGCAGCAGGCCGGGCACGAAGGCCCAGAGCGCGCCGAAGGCGGCCGACGAGAGCACCGCGACCGGCAGCGTCACCCACCAGGGCGCGAAGTCGCCGAGGCTCAGCGCCACGACCGCGACGCCGAGCCCGCCGAGATAGGCTTGCCCCTCGCCGCCGATGGTGAAGAGGCCGGCATGAAAGGCGACGGCGACGGCGAGGCCGGTGAAGATGAAATTGGTGGTGTAGTAGAGCGTGAAGCCGATGCCCTCGCCGTAGCCGAAGGCGCCGCGCCACATCAGCTCAGCCGCCTCGACCGGGCTCTCGCCCACCGCCAGCACCACGAGGCCGGCGACCGCGAAGGCGAGCACCACGTTGAGCAGCGGGATCAGGCCGAAATCCACCAGCGGCGGCAGCTTGGCATAGGGACGGCTCATGCAAGGCCTTTCGCGGCGGCAGCTTCTTCGGCGCCGCTGTCTCTCGGCGGCCGGCCGAGGTCAAGATGGCCTTTCTTGGTGAGGCGGAAGAAGGGATTGTGCGCCAGTTCCCAGAGATGGCCGTCGGGATCGGCGAAATAGCCGGAATAGCCGCCCCAGATGGTCGGCTCCGGCAGCTTGATCGGCCGCGCCCCTGCGGCGGTGGCGGCTTCGAACACGCGGTCGACATCGGCCTCGCGTGGAAAGTTCACCGCCAGCGCCGTGTTCGGGAAAGGCACGTCGCCCTGGCTCGACAGGCCGACATCGGCGGCAAGGTCGCGCCGCCCGAACAGCAAGAGCACCATGCGCTCGCCCTGCAGGAAGACGACGCCGTCATTGCCGGCGCTGGTGCGCGTCCAGCCGAGGGCGACGTAGAAGCGCGCCGCCCGGTCGAGATCGTCGACCGCCAGCGTTACCAGCGAAATCCGGGCGTCGCGCATCATGCCGCCACTTCCCTGCCAATGCCGGCCATCAGCAGGCCGAGCTGGTTTTCCGCCGCGCCCGCAGCGCATTCGCCGACGATCCGCCCGTCGAACATCACCAGGATGCGGTCCGAGAGGGCCTGGATCTCGTCGAGCTCGACCGAGACGAGGAGGATCGCCTTGCCGGCATCGCGCATGGCGACGATGCGGCGGTGGATGAACTCGATGGCGCCGACGTCGACGCCGCGCGTCGGCTGTCCGATGAGCAGCACCGCGGGGTCGCGCTCCATCTCGCGGGCGAGCACGATCTTCTGCTGGTTGCCGCCGGAAAAGTTCGCGGTCTTCGCCCGGCAGTCGGCGGGGCGGATGTCGTAGGCCGCGATCTTCTCCGACGCGTCGCGGCGCATGGCGGCAAGATCGAGCAGGCCGTTTCGGGTGAAGCTGGGATCGCCGTGATAGCCGAGCATGGCGTTCTCGGCCTCCTCGAACGCCAGCACGAGACCCATGTGGTGACGGTCCTCCGGCACGTGGGCAAGGCCCATCCGGCGCATCTCGGCGGGATCGACGGCGCCCGATGCTGGATCGATGTCGCGGCCGAGGAGCGTCACCGCCCCCGCCTCGGCGCGGCGGATACCGGCCAGCGCCTCGAGCAGCTCCGACTGGCCGTTGCCCGCGACCCCGGCAATGCCGACGATCTCGCCGGCCCGCAGCTCGAACGAGATGTCCTTCGCCATTGCGACGCCCCGCCCGTCCCGCACGGTCAGGCCGCGCACGGCAAGCTTGACGGGGCCGGGCGTCGCCGGCGCCTTATCGACCCGCAGCAGCACCCGGCGGCCGACCATCAGCTCGGCGAGCTCGGCGACGTTGGTCTCGGCCGTCCGGCGGGTCGCCACCATCTCGCCGCGGCGCATCACCGAGACGGTGTCGGTGACATCCATGATCTCGCGCAGCTTGTGGGTGATGAGGATGATCGTCTTGCCCTCGTCGCGCAGCTGCCGCAGCACGCCAAAGAGATGATCGGCCTCGGCCGGCGTCAGGACGCCGGTCGGCTCGTCGAGGATCAGGATGTCGGCGCGCCGGTAGAGGCTCTTCAGGATTTCCACCCGCTGCTGCAGGCCGACGGGCAGCTCGCCGACCACCGCATCGGGGTCGACGTCGAGCGCGTGCTCGCGCGCCAGCCGCTTCAGCTCGGCCCGCACCTTGCCGATGCCGGCGCGCAGGAAGGGCGACTGCTCGGCGCCGAGCATGACGTTCTCGACCACGGTGAAGTTGTCGACCAGCATGAAATGCTGGTGCACCATGCCGATGCCGGCGGCGATGGCGGACGCGGTGTCGGCGATCGCGACGGGCTTGCCGCCGACGCGGATTTCCCCCGCATCGGCCTGGTAGAAGCCGTAGAGGATCGACATCAGCGTCGACTTGCCGGCGCCGTTCTCGCCGACGATGCCGTGGATCGAGCCCTTCTCGACCGTCAGGCAGATGTCGTGATTGGCACGCACCGCGCCAAAACTCTTGCCGATCCCGATGAGTTCGATGGCCGCCATGCCTGCTCCCCTGTGCCGGCGAAGTTTAAGGGGCCCGCCGCCGGAAGGCCAGCCTCCCCGCCCCAACCGACGGTCGGCCGGCATCCACCGGGGAACGGCCTCGACAAGACCGGCCGCTTCGTGATCTTGGGCCGGCGCGCCGGCAAGCTTCGGTTCGCCCATACCGACGAGGACATGCCATGACCGACACCGACCGCATCGATGCGCTGGAGATGACGCTCGCCCACCAGCAGCAGGTGATCGACGATCTCTCGGCCGAGGTCCAGCGCCAGGGCGAGGCGATCGATCGCCTGCTGAAGGCGGCCCGCAGTCTCGGCGACCGTTTCCAGGCGCTGGAGGACATGGCCCCCGCCCCCGAGCAGACCAAGCCGCCACACTATTGAAGAAGGATGATCTCCCCACCGGAGGGGGAGATGGCCGGCAGGCCAGAGAGGGGCGCCATAGGGCGCCGCGGCTTCCCGCTCATGGCCCTGTCGCGACATCACGAGAGGCGCAGCTCGCCCCTCTTCCCGCCGCGATCTCCCCCTCAAAGGGGGGAGATCGGTCTAGCTCAATACGGGCAGGCGCTGTCCGAATTGTAGTTGTGGACCTTGACCGTGCCGGCGACGATGTCGGCCTTGGCCTTCTCGACCGCGGCCTTCATCTCCGGCGTGATCAGCGCCTCGTTGTCCTTGTCGAGCGAATAGCCGACGCCGTCGTCGGCAAGGCCCAAGGTCGTCGCGCCGCCGGTGAACTTGCCGTTCGCCGCATCGTCGAACGCCTTGTAGACGGCGTTGTCGACGCGCTTGACCATCGAGGTCAGCACATGGCCGGGATGCAGCGCGTTCTGGTTGGAATCGACGCCGATGCCGAACTTGCCGGCGTCGGAAGCGGCTTGCAGCACGCCGATGCCGGTGCCGCCGGCGGCATGGAAGATCACGTCGGCGCCCTGGTCGATCTGCGATTTCGCCAGCTCGCCGCCGCGCACCGGATCGTTCCAGGCGGAGCCGGTCGTGCCCGTCATGTTCTGCAGCACCTTGGCGTCGGCCTTGGCGGCCTTGACGCCACCGACATAGCCGCAGGCGAAGGTGCGGATCAGCGGGATGTCCATGCCGCCGACGAAGCCGACCGTGCCGGTCGCCGACTTCATGCCGGCGAGGATGCCGACGAGGTAGGAGCCTTGCTCCTCGGAGAACAGCACCGAGCGCACGTTCGGCAGGTCGACGACGGAATCGATGATGACGAACTTCGTCTCCGGAAACTCCTTGGCGACCTTCTCGATCGCGGCGGCCTGGCTGAAGCCGATGCCGACGATCGGCGAGGCGCCGCGCTGGGCGAAGCGGCGCAGCGCCTGCTCGCGCTGCGAATCGTTCTGGATCTCGAAGTCGCGGTACTCGGTGCCGGTATCCTTCTTGTACTTCTCGGCGCCGGTGTAGCCGGCCTCGTTGAACGACTTGTCGAACTTTCCGCCCATGTCATAGACCACCGCCGGGCTGATCTCGGCAGCCTCGGCCGTCGGCAGCGTCGCGGTCAGGACGGTCGCAGCCAGAAGGCCCGCCACAAAGTTTTTCATCTCGCTCTTGATCCTTGCCATGGGCAGCGGGGCCGCCCCGTTGAGCCGGCGGGATCGCCCTCAATCCCGGCCTTGAAGGCGCGAGACTGGCATGCGCGGGGTGAAGTTTCACGCTCTTTCTGCGCCGCGCGACGAAGCTCCACGGGGTTTGACGCCGGTCCCGCCGGACCGCTTCGGCCGCCCGGCTTCCGCCCGGCTTCCGCACGGCTTGGAAGCGCGATCAGCGCCGGGGCGGCTGGCCGCGGGCAGGGCGGCGCCGGCGACCGAGAAACATCAGCACGAAGGCCAGCACCGCCAGCACCAGCGCCGCCGGCCAGGCCGAGACCAGCGCGATCACGTCGAGCACGCTCGCATCGCCCTCCGACGGTGCGAGCGGCAGGCGCAAGGCCGCCGCCGCCTCGGCGAGCGTCGTGAGGCTCAGCGCATCGTTGGCGAGCGAACGGGCGATGTCGGCGACCGCGAAGACCAGGCCCACGGCAAGGATGACCTGGCCGGCGAGGCGAAACAGAAAACGGATCATGCGGCCTCCCCGGACAGGCGAACGTGGAGCGCTTCCCGCGCCGCAGCCCCGCCCTTCTAGACCCGCCCTTCTAGAGCGGAATTGCCCGCCGATCCAGCGATACGCGGCCGCCAGGAGCAGAGCCCACGCGCCCCATCGCCGAAAGCCCCTTGAACAGAAGGGGGTTCTCGCTATAAGTCGCCCCCAACCGACTCGCCGGCTTCCAGTAAGCCCGCGAGCCCCCAACCCGCCTGGCCCCGCGCCGACGGAACGGGGATGGAGAGGTGGCCGAGTGGTTGAAGGCGCACGCCTGGAAAGTGTGTTTACGTGAAAGCGTAACGGGGGTTCGAATCCCCCTCTCTCCGCCAGTACCGCCCCGCAACCTACTGATTTCATTGCAGATTTTCTGCGACCACCGCGATCCACCCCATAAGTTACCCCTAACGGCCGCCAGCTGTCCCATGTCCCTGGCGTAGGCCTGCTGGTCGGAAAACTTTGACTGGGATCAAAAAATAAAAGCAGCCTTGAAATGACATCTCTCGTGGCCTCGATAAGCTTCGTCCGCGTCTACGATTTCCCGAATATATGTATGTCACTTGTATGTTGTTATACTTCGACAATCTGCGCATAATCAGCCGATGCAGCTGTAGACAATTGTATTCAGATGGCACTAAATCAAATCTCGGATAGATAAACGAGGTGCCCCGTGAGAGACTATGCACTGCCTGCCGCGATGACGGTCAACGAAACTGCGAACTACCTCCGGGTCTCCCGGGCTAACCTCTACAAGCTGTTCAAGTCCGGCGAGCTCAAACCTGCCAAGATCGGAGGCAGAACTTTGGTTCGCCGGATCGACGCCGACGCGCTTCTTGAGCGTGCTGTGAATGGAGCTTCGTGATGCGAGAGCCGGAGATGGCGGGCTCCCGCATTACCATTGCATCGCCCAAGGCCGGGACGATGTTGAGCCAGTATGTTTCGTCCATAAGCCGGAAGCTGGCCTTTGACCTCGATTGGTTCGGCGAAGCTAGCGAGGACGAACGGACTATCATCATCCAGAATGAGTTGGCTTCCGCTCTTAACATCGGTGAGCTGCCTCGTGCCGTTGTTCTAGAACATTTCGTAGTCCGCCCGCTTGTCGAGTTAGGCATGCCGACCACCGGTGCCGTCGCTCCTTGGCAGAAGTCGCTTCTCGACGGTGCAACAAGCACTTTCCTTCATAGGAACGCCAGAACATCACTTCGTGGCCACCGCCGACACAGCGCGGACAAAAGCGTCGCGAGGATGGTTATTTTGGGCGCTTATGCAGACGCGCTTGCGAGCGCAAGAACCGACAATCAAGCATACGAGATGGTCGCCGAGCGCCTTGGCGGCTGCGACCGAGACCATGTCCGCCGTGTCATCCGTCGCTTCCGGCGAGGCTTGGGTAGATTGCCTGAAGATATGGTCAGGCTAAACATGCTCGCGCTTCTTCGCATCTCGAAATTTTTGGTCCAGGTGGATCAGGATTGCGCGTCCAGGACCCCCGGCCCACCGATTTCAACGCGCAATTGGGAGGCGCACTCTGTTCCTAGAACGGAGTGATACGATGAAACTCGAGCCGATCAACGAAGGCGCGGCGGAATTCCTGACGCTCGTCGAGGCGTCCGAAATTGCCGGCAAGTCCTACACGTGGACGCGCAACAAGGCAGTTGCCCGGCTGTTGACAGCCAGCCGCCGCGAAGACGGCAGGATTGTCGTGTCCTCGGCCAGTCTGCGTGAATTACTGGCCCACCACACAGAGAGCCAGCCGGCCGCCGCACCGGCCCCTCGCCTCGTTTGGTCCAACCCTAACCTAAAATGACACGGCGTCGCCGGGGCTGAAGCCGGCGACGCCGCAGAAAGGTATCGCATTGGAAAGTCTAGCATCTGAAGGCCAGTCTGGGCAACTGTTCGGCGACTTCGTGAGCCGGCCCGTCGCGATCGTGCCGGTAACGTCTCGCTTCGCCGCCTCGCCTCGGCTCACGGCTGACCGCGCAATGATGCAGAAATTCGTTGATGGGGTGTTCTGTCGTTGCGTTGGCGTAGAGGGCGCGATAGCCCCGCGCGGCTTCGAGCACGGCGATAAGGAGCGGTCGCTGATATTCGACTGGGTTCAGCTGGATCAGAACCCGGTGGCCGACTCCGTCAAGATTGCCACCGACATTGCCAACCGCCCCTTCGCCGAACGCGCGGTGTTCGCACCGCCAGTCTGTCTGTTCGGAGAAATGACCGTAGTTCGAAAGAACGGCAGCTCCTTCCGATCGGCCCAGGCCGCCAACGTGGTGGCAGGGCCGGTGATCGTGGTCGAGCTGGACGAGAGGCCAACAGCGGGGCTTGCAGTTCTGACCGCGGTGCTCGGCGAGCCGACGATTGTTGTCGCCTCAGGCGGCGTGTGGGCGACGCCGGACGGATCGATAGAACCCAAGCTGCATGCTTACTGGCGGCTGGTCAAACCGGCGACGACGTCCGAGGATATCGCGGTGCTGGTGCGCGCTAGGGCCGCCGCGGCGAAGCTGGCTGGTGGCGACGAAACCGCGATTTCCTTGTCGCACCCGATGCGTTGGCCGGGGTCGTGGCACACGAAGAACGAAAAGACAGTCCTGTGCCGCATCGTCGGCGGTGATCCGAAACGCGATGTCGTTCTGGCATGGGCGGCGGAAAAGCTCGATGAAGCCCTGGATCTAGTTGGCCTAGAGGTTGACGGTCGATCCGCGGTTGCAGGCATCAGGACTGGCTTCAAGACCACCCAGCCTTGGGACGAGAACGCCCTGAACGACGCCGCCCGGCTCATTCCGAACGAGGGTCTTACCTGGGATAAGTGGAACACGATCGGCATGGCGTTCTACGACGCCTCTCACGCTTCGAATGATGGCCTAGAGGCCTTCCACGCCTGGAGCCAAAAAGACCCGCGGTACGATCCCGAGGTCGCGGAGAACCGCTGGTCGCATTGGGGCTCCTACCCACCCAACGATTTGTCGGCTGGCACGCTGCTGCATACGATTCAGGAAGTCGAGCCAGGATATCGCGTTCATCTCGCGGCTTCGGAGAAGCACTTCGGAGCGATCGACGCTGATGCGCCAGCGCCGGCGTCATCTGCGGCGGCGGAAGACGTTGACCCGACAAACGTAGAAGATGATGCGCTGCCCCCTTTCGTGCGGGAGCTCAACAAGCGGCATGCGTTCGTCATGAACGACGGTCGAGCGATGATCGTCAACGTTGAGAGCAATTCGGCAATATCTTTTTCAAATAAAGCATCATTCCTCGATAGATATGCCAACGAACTTCTCAAGCGCGGCGGCAAGGAGATGTCCAAGGCGGAATGCTGGTGGGAACATCCGAAACGCCAGCAGTTTCTCGGCGGCGTCGATTTCGATCCGGATGGGACGCCGGCGGGCGTCTTCAACATGTGGCGTGGCTTGCCCCCTTTGCCAGGAGGCGAGGCGGCCAAGGCCGGCTGTCCTCTAATCCTTCGGCATATTAAAGAAGTGATCTGCGACAACGACCCGGAAGCCGAACGATATCTGCTCGGGTGGCTCGCCCATATGCTTCAGCGGCCCGGGGACAAGCCTGGCGTTGCGATCGTGTTGAAAGGCAAGAAGGGCGCCGGCAAGGATACCCTAGGCGAGTTTTTGAAGCCGATCATGGGTCCCTACTATGTGATGGTCTCCGACCATAATCACGTGACTGGGCAGTTCAACGGACACGTCTCGGGTAAGCTGCTGCTGCATGTCGAGGAGGCCATCTTGGCCAGCGACAAGAAGGGCGAAAGCGTCCTGAAGTCGCTCATCACCGCGCCGGACATCGCAATCGAGCGCAAGGGCATCGACGCCTTTATGGTGAAGAGCCGCCTGCGGATTATCATGACCAGCAACGAGCGCCGCGTGATCGCCGCCACCGAGGACGAGCGACGGTTCTTCGTGCTCAACGTGTCGGACCGTCGCCGCGGCGATCGTCGCTGGTTCTCAGACCTCCGAGCGGAGCTCAACGGAAAGGGGCCTGCCTGCTTCGCCTCCTACCTTCGCTCGATCGATCTCAGTGATTTTGACGTACGTGCTGCTCCCGACACCGGCGCGCTGATGGATCAGAAATTGCTTGGATTGCCGCCGCTCGAGAAGTGGCTGTACGAGATCCTTCACGGAGGATCGATTGGTCAGCACCACGATTGGCCTGAAGAGATCGCGGTCCCGACCTTATTCCGTCTTTTCCAAGAGGCGATGAAGCATGATCATCGGTCCCGAGCGATCGCCTCGCCAGTCTTCGGGAGAACGGTTCAAAGCGTTCTCAAGGTCCCGCCGCCCATCAAAAGGAGGGTCGGCGACGCCCGTCAGCTTTGCTATCGACTGCCCCCTCTTGCCGAGGCGCGGTCGGCCTTTTGCGTTTGGGCAGGACAAGTTGTCAGGTGGGACGAATGAGCGCCAATTGCACGGACCGCTGGGACCAGTTTCGGACCAGTGAAACCCTTGTGGCGCAGGGTTTGGTCCTAGCGGTCATAGTGGTCCTATCTCTTTTTAAGTTAGTAGAAATAATAAGGGTAAGGCATATAGCCGTGACACCGCACCCGCATGTAAACGACTTCAAAAATTGCAGGGACCACACGGACCGCTGGGACCAAGCCTTACGCCATAAGGGTTTGCGAGTTTTGGTTGCTAGGACCAGGGCAAAGACCGCTAGGACCACCCCCTGCGTTACAAGTTTTTTCGGTCGGGAGGCCGGTATGCTCTTGATACCTCACGGGGCCATGTCCGTGGAGATGGGTCAATGAGCGTGAGCACCTCCCAACTCGACGGCTGGCGCTACTCGGTCGCTTGGAAAGCAATCGCCCGCCGACAATGCAAGCTGATGAATGCGGCGCATGCGGCCAAACCGTATTGTGGAGCCAAAGCACGGTCGACGGGCGAGCCTTGCCGACAGAAGGCTATGGCCAATGGGCGGTGCTATGTGCATGGCGGCAAAACTCCGTCTGGCTCGCGCTGGCATAAACCAGCATTCCCGTCGAAGGACGGGCCGAACGCCATCCGCAAGATCGACCGTAAGGCCGCGGACCTCGCGAAGGCAGAGCGCCGGCGAGCGAAGCGCGTCGCCGCGATGTCGCCGGCCGAGCTCGAGCGATATCGAGCGTGGCAGAAGGCGCACCGTCCAGGTGATCCGAAGAAGCGAGCGGCCGGTCGCGAGCGTCGCCGGCAGGACCGAGAGGCGGCCAAGATGATCGCCGCATCTTCGACCACCTCGCCGCCAGCGACTGGCGAGGCCGCACACATCGCTGACGAGATCGCCATGTTGCGCGCAGAGTTGGCGCGTCGAGCTGAACCAGAAGCCTTCGATTGGGGTGTTTTCGCATGACAGACGGGCAGTCACCGGCCGACATTCAGCGCGAGCTGCGCGAATTGGTGCGCGTCACCGGCGCGCGGGTGGCAATCGAGGCCGCAATAGCAGTTGCCCAGGATCCGAAGGCGCCGCCCGCCGCTCGCGCTACGGCAGCGGGACTGCTGCTACGTGCTGATGCCTTCGGTGGGTTTGGGCGAAATGACCCTGATGCCGAGACCAAGGAACCTCATGACATGTCGGCTGCTGAAATTGCCGCCAGTCTGGTCCGGTTGAGGCGGCAGCAAAAGGCAAATGCCGGCCCGGACGTGTTTGATTAAGCTGCCGCCGCCGCCACATTCCGCTTCGCGATCTTGGCGATCGTCGCCCGGCTGCAGCTCGTGGCGTCCTGGATCTTCGTCCACGATATCCCGGCAGCGAGCATAGAGGCGATGCCGGCGTTGCGCTTGGCGTCCTCTGGCCGTCCCTTGTAGGCGCCAGCTTCCCTCGCCTTCACGACGCCTTGCGCCTGGCGGCGTCGACGGTCGTCGTAATCTTTTCTCGAAACAGCGGCCAGCATATCAAGCATCATAGAGTTGAGAGCCGCGAACATGCGGCTGGTGAAGTCGTCCGCCGCGGTGGTAAGCATCCAGGAAGTCGGCAAATCGAGCGCCACCACACGCACCTGCCGCACGTCGAGCTCGGCCCGAAGCTTCTGCCAGTCGCTCGACGTCAGTCGCGACAGGCGATCCACTTGTTCGATCAGAAGCATGTCGCCGGGGCGGCTATCGCTCAGCAGCCGGAACAACTCAGGTCGCGCCAGCTTGGCACCACTCTCGTTCTCAACATAGGTTCCGACGATGTTCAGGTGACGCTCGGCAGCAAACGCCTCGAGATCGGATCGGGCGCGACCAGCATCCTGATCAGCGGTTGAAGCGCGGAGGTAGCAGCGAACGTTCATTCGAGCCTCGGGAGTGACTGGTTCAATTAGATTGGTTCACACCATACCGGTTCATTTTGATTGGTCAATCACTATTTTATAGACCACGCTTCTGTTGGTTCGCGAGGGGTGTACCTTAGATGAACCAACGATACGCTGGGATACGGATGCTTCAGCGATCGACTATAGCCGCGCTGATCGATGCAGATCTGCTCCACCGTTCAGCAATGATCCGCGTCGGGCCGAGCCCCGCCCCGTCCTGGACCCCGGTCGGCCCCCCGCCCCCGGTCGCTCGCGCCCGCGAGAAACGCCAGCTGATGTTGCTAGAAATTTTGGCCCGCGCCGAACTCTTTGCGCGAATTTGCACCCCAGAAGCCCCGTAGTTTCGCGCATCCGACCGAGGCATGGTCATCGAAGCAGCACCCTCGGAGCCTTCACATGGTGTCACCAGCGACACGCCAGATCCAGCAGAAGCAAGCGCCAGACCGCGCAGACGCCTCGGCACGCCTTGGTGACCGGATGATCTGGATCCTAGACTACCTACGTCGTGTCGCCGTTGGCCAAGACATCGCTTTCAATATCTCGGAGGCCGCATACCGCCTCCAATCGGCAACGTTGGGCGCCGGCACCCTTGCAGAGGCTGACCTTCAGGAATTGCTCCAGGCCCTCCGAAGGGCCGAAACCGCAGCGAGCAAAATGCTTCCGCCGGATTTCGACCGAGCGAAAATCAGCGTTGGGTTCGACGCCCTCGCGACCCAGGCTGCCCACCTAGCCGTGCGCGGCGATGATCACAGTGGACACCTCTCCGACGCGCGAAGCATCGCGCGGATTTTCCGAAATGAAATGCACAATCTGTCGCTGGCTCAAGAGCTGGACGAGCGCCGCGCTCGCCGGCGGCACGCTCTCAAAATCGTAGCTCCCGCGGCACCGTCGCTGCTCGTCGAACATGAGGCCGAGCCATGCCCGTAATCAACCGATCGGAATTTGCACCTCAGTATCATTTTGAAAATCGGAGTTCGAGCTGATGGAAGCGCAACTGTTCGACGGCACTGTGCTTGAGTTCCCTGATGGCACCGACCCAGCGGTCATCCAGCGTGTTGCGAAAGAGCAGACCCAACGGCGTCGGGCCGCCGCACCCGCGTCTGCCGCATCGACCCGCGCCATCCAGTTCGAAGGCCGCAACATCCAAGTGCCGCACGATGCGACGGACGACGAGGTACGTGAGATCCTGTCTGCACCATCGGACGCCAAGCCACCGACTGATGAGTGGGCGGCTTTTCGGACCTCTCCGCCCGTCGCGCCGCCTGCCAAGGACGAGTGGGCCGCGTTTCGTACGGCGCCCGTCCCGGAAGGCCCGTGGACCCGTTACGCACAGCCGGCGCCGGCCGCGGCGCCGCCGGCGGCGCCAGGTGCCCCGGAAGGTCCATGGACCCGGTATGCGACGCCGGCACCTACAGCTCCGTCCACCGATCCGATGGATCCGACCGCCGCTGCTATCACCTCGGCTCCCGCGGCGGCCGCGCCGACGCCCGTCTATCGCGGGTCGATCCTGCCGTTCGAGCGGATGAGCGACGGGACGCGGGAGTGGGCCGTTCCCGGCATGATCTCCGAAACGATCAACGCGCTGCGGCTGCCCGAGCGGGTCGCGTCCGGCGCGATCGACCCGATGTCCGAGGAAGGCATGCAGCAGACGGTCGGCCTCGCCGGGCTCGTCACGGGCGGCACCATGCCGATGGGACCGAAGGCGCTCGTCAACAGCGCGGGGAAGACCGTACCGAACGCCGTCGCCTCCGCGCTGCGCGCCGACGGCGTGCCGATGGGCGAAGTCGCGTCGCGCGTCCAGGCGCTCGGCCCGGCCGGGTCCGTCGCGGATCTCGGCCCCAACCTGCGCTACAAGGCCGCCGCGCTCGCCACGCGCCCCGGCGAGGCGCAGACGACCGTCGTCGAGGCCATGCGCGCGCGGCAGAAGGGCGCCCCGGCCCGCGTCACCGGCGCGATCGACGAGACGCTCGGTCCCGCCAAGGTTCCGGATTATATCAGGGCCGACATCGACGCCAATAAGCAGACGCTCGGACCGGAATACGATCGTGCGCTCGCTGGCGCGCCGCCCATCGACGCCAAAAGCCTTGCTGACGGGCTGGACACGGGCGCTGCGGTTGTGCGCGGCGACGCGCAGACCAAGCTGAACTCTGTGCGGGGGATGCTGAACGACACGGCCGATCCGACCATGCTCAGCTCTGACCCGGCGGTTCTTCACCAGACCCGTCGCGCCATTGACGGGATGCTGAAGGCCGAGCAGGACAGCAACGTTGTCCGCGTGTTGACGCAAGCACGACAGGAGCTAGACGGGCTGCTGGGAACCAACGTCCCAGGCATGAAAGAGATCGACAGCAAATACGCCGAGCTCGGCAGTCAGGAGCGCGCTCTTGACCGAGGCCAGACTGTGCTCGACAACGGCCGCGAAGCGCCTTGGCCGCAGGTTCTCGCCGATGAGGTGGCCGCCGGCGCCATCCCGCCCGGCTCTGTCGTCGGCCCGTCCGGGGTCTCCTTCCGGCTTAGCCAGGGTGCTCGCGGCGAGATCGAGCGGCTGGTCGGCACGAAGCTGAACGACCGCGCCGCGCTGAACGGCCTGCTGAAGGGCGAAAGTGATTGGAATTATGATCGGCTCTCGACGCTCTTCGGCAAGGAGAAGGTCGACCAGCTTTACAAGGTGCTCGACAACGAAAGGTCGATGGCCGAGACAGAGAACATGGCGCTCGCCAACTCCAAGACGGCCGGCGTTCAGGCCGCCCAGCAAGAGATCCAAGGCGCGTCTTCGTCGGGGAACGGGGCGTTGCGCTCTGCGGGCAACTTTAAGTTCGGCGATGCGGCAGCAACGATGCTGGACAGGGCTACGGGTGGCCTTTCGCAATACAGGCGCAACAGCATCAACCAAGACATCGCCGAAGCGCTGATGGGCCGAGGCGATCTCTCCGTGACTTCCGGGGCCAGCCGTCGCTTGCCAGAAGAAAACGCCGGGCTTGGCGCACTCATCGGCGCGATCATGCAGGCAGCCAAGCCCGCGCCGGCCCAAGGGTCGGTTGCCAAGGGCGGCCGGGCTGTTACCGACGAGGAGTACCGCCAGGCGATCTTGCAAGGTTTCGGCGCCTAAGCGTCCCGGCCGCACTCGACACCATGCGAGCTTGCCTCACCGCCCCGTGGGTGCAGCAGGCAAAGTCTAACAACAGACCAATGGGCCCTGCCCTACGACACGAAAAGGAATGCCGATGGCTCGATGATTTCGATCAATCTGAAGAACCTTTGAAATGGCCGACCCGACCCCTTATTCCGTGAGCTATTCCTTCAACGGCTGGCAGACCGCCAACCCGGCCAAGCCCCTCCCGGCCTCGCGGCTCGACAACGAGCTGTTCAACATCGCCGCCTCGCTCGGTGGCGCGGTCAACGCGATCAAGGACATCCGGCGGTCGGACGGCAAGCTGAAGAACCAGATCGTGACGCTCGACAGCCTGGCAAATAACGTCCGCGCATCTCTCGGGGTCAATCCGGGCGATTACACGGACCTTCTGGCGCAGGTCGCGCTTAAGGCGGACGCTGCGGCCACACTGACCGCGCTGGCCAGCAAGCTCGGGACCACGACGGCGGCCACACAGTTTGCGCTGAAGGCCAATATCGCGGACGTCAACAGTAAGGCCGAGATAGCAACCTTTTTCGGCACCCGAGACGCCGCGATCGCGCTGAAAGCCAACACCGCAGACGTCTACAATCGCGCTGACATCGGGACGCTGTTCGGTACCCGGGACACCCGTCTGGACCGCATCGAGAACGTCCTCGTCTCGGTCAAGCAGTACGGTGCCGTTGGTGATGGCGTCACCGACGATACGGCGGCATTCGAGGCCGCGCTTGCCGCCAACACCGTTCTTTACGTCCCGAAGGGCGACTACCTTCTGAAGCGGAGGCTTTCAAAGTCCGCCAACGTCAAGATTTATGGTGATGGCGATCACTTGTCGCGTTTGATCTGGCAGGGTTCGAGCAGTAGCGGCATCAGGATCGCGCTCGCCAGCGGGGCCGGCGTCAGCCAGCTGGCAGCCTGCCACTTCAAGGGCCTCGCGCTTATTTCGCGGGAGTACGTGGCTGGTCGCGTCGGCATCGAAGTGGACCGCGTCGAAAATCCCACGCCCGGTAGCAACTTCAACAATTCCGTAGTGGTCGAGGACGTCTATGTCGGCGGCGAGACCAACGCGTTCCAGCAGGGCTGGGAAAAGGGCATCGACACTGACGGTTGTACGAACGTCTATATCAAGCGCTTTACGTTCTTCGGCAGGGTGAGCACGCTTGGCGCGCCGACATACGACAGCCTCTATGGCATTCGGTGCCACAACGATAGCATGACCTCTCCGCACCCCACCGTCGCCAACATCAGCGAAAGCGGCGTGCTGTATGCAAAGGTCGGCATCGAGGCCAAGGATTACGAGGGGTTCATTCTCACCGGCAATCAGGTGTTCGGTTGCAACATTTGCTATCGCGGAATTGGCACGGCCGATTACGGAGATCCTCATTTCTCCATGATCGGCAATCATGGCGCCGGCAGTCAACGCGCGGTCTTTATCTCGAGGATGGCGCAGATCGTCGTAATGGGGAACGTGCTGTATAATCAGCTGCAAGTCGATGCTAACGCGTGCATTATCGATATCAACACGCTGTGTAATCAGATTAAGATTATCGGCAACGATTTCCAGAGCATTTCGTGGACGTATCCGAACACGTCTATCCTGATGGACAGCGTGGATTACGCTATCATCTCAGGCAACAACTTCCGCAACACGTCCCCGATCGGCGGCGCTATTAGCGGTCGCGGCGTGTACATTGGCGTTAACGCGAAGAATGTCTACGTCAGCCCGGATAATAAGTTCCTCCCCGAAGTCGGGACGCCCGTCGATGACAGCGGCCCGACGAATTTCTTCCCTGGGTATGGCGGGCGTTGGGCCAAGTCCGCTGATCAGACGCTTACCGCATCAGCAACTACAATTGTTACATTTCCGGTTACGTCGGTAAAACGCGGCGGGTTTACGGACGGCCCGGAAGACGGGGCTTTTGTTATCCCGACAGCAGGCATGTGGCATTTCTCTACTTGCTGCCAGCTTGCAGCAGTTACGGCGAATGACACCGTCATAGTGAATTTCCAAAAAAACGCCGTTGGCGGTAGCGCAATAAATTCAGTAGCGGTGAATGGGCTTGCCAACGCGCCTACGGTTATTACTCTTTCGTACACAGGTTACTTCGCCGTTGGGGACATTATCCGCGTAGGCGTTAACTCATCTCTTACGAGAACAGTTCAAGCAAATATCAGCACCTTTTTCGAGGCCCGCCGCCTTTCGTAAGTTCAGCGACCCTTGAGGGCGCGCAGCGGCGCCGTAATGCGCCAGGACGTAGAGGCCCGCAGCGCGCGGGCCTCTTGCTGTGCGGCCTCAAGCTGCTGGCGCAGTTCGTCACGCTCGGTCAGCAGTGCTTCATGGTCTTCAGGCGAAACGGACGGCAGCGGGGCTGGAGCAGGCACCGGGGCGACGCGCGCCTGACGGACGACATCGGCAGCGATCAACCAGGGGAACCACTCGTAGGGCAAGTTCTCGAGCTCGCTCCTCGTCCCGATCTGGCCGGCGGGGCGCCGAAGCACATAGACCGCGGTGATGAGCGGGCCGGTCATCATTTCATCGACAGAGATGTTGGGAAACTGGAAATCCGTCTCTCGAATGACAGTTTCATGATCCCACAGTTGTTGCTCGGCCAAAGCGACTTCAGTCTCGACCCACTTTCCCGCGTGCCGGTGCGCGAAGCATTGAACATCATTGAAAAACCGCTGCGCCTTTGCGTGCCAGCCCCGCGTCGTCAGATGGGTGATGTGCCAGATGTTCTCGACGTTGGCACGCAGGCCCTGCGGCGACGCGATGGGCGGGACCGCGAAGATCATGACGCCTTCGGGTTTTAAGATGCGCCGGCACTCGGCCATGAACAGGTCGATATCGGCCACGTGCTCCATGACGTTCGACGAGAAGATCGCGTCGAACGATGCGTCCGGGTACGGTAGTGGAGCGCAGAGGTCGCGGGTCTCGAATTGGATGCCGGTGCCGCGGTGACGGACCTTGCAGTGCTCGACTGCATCAGCGGAAGCGTCGACCGCGACGAGTTCCCGGACACCTTGCTCCATCAGGTAGGCCGCCCCGTACCCGGTGCCGCATCCAGCTTCAAAGACGCGCTTGCTGACCAGGGACGGCACCGCGAAGGTGTAGATCGACAGGTGAGCGTAGTAGCTCCAGTTTCGTTCTTCGCCAACGATCCGTTCGCCGTCGTTTCCGATGTCCATGTCACAACTCCCAGTAGTTCCCCGGTAGACGCTTGCCCCTGCGTCAGCAGGCCGTCAAGGTCTACCCGCTCGCCCGCCAGCGGTTCTCCGTGCGCGCGAGCTCTGTCCTGCTGATGTGCTTGCCTATCTGGGGCTGAATGCCCGCTACACGGCCGCTACGCTAGCAACACGGCAAAGCCCGGCAGGGATTACCGTCTACGCCATGCTTGCTCGGACACCGGCCAGAAAACCCCGTTACGCTCAGTCTTCAACTTCACCTTCGCGACGCGCTTGCCGGCGTCGCGGACAAAGCCACAGGCGGCTTATCGACCTATCGCCGGAACAGCATCAATCAGGACATTGCCGACGCGCTGATGGGCCAGGGCGATCTCTCGGTGACATCGAAAGGCGGCGCGTCGAAGTCCGGGATGACGACTGGCGCGCTGCTCGACGCGATCTTCTCTTCTGGTGCGCCGGCTGCACCCGCCGCGGCGAAGCGGCCGCCGATCTCCGACGAGGAATACCGCCAGGCGGTGATGCAGGGGTTGGGTGCGTAGAGAGCTGACGGGCCGCGCGAAACTCACAGTGGTTAGCGGCGTGGGCGCCGTCCTAGACGGTGACAACGCCCCG
The DNA here is from genome assembly GCF_055730125.2 of Mesocryomonas fontinalis. Lineage (NCBI taxonomy): Bacteria > Pseudomonadati > Pseudomonadota > Alphaproteobacteria > Hyphomicrobiales > Aurantimonadaceae > Mesocryomonas > Mesocryomonas fontinalis. Next base: position 331,781 of record NZ_JBUZWG020000007.1, read on the forward strand.
CTCAACGGAAGAGATGCGGTCGGAATTCGGGGGAAGCCGTCTCTCGGCAAGGTGCGTAGCGTGACAAGCTCACCGACGCGATAATGGGCTACGGAGTGCGTCAAGCCGTATCAGCCGGCCTTGCTGTTCGCGGAATGCTGACGCGCGCGTGCTCATGTCGGGCGGTATGTTGGCAATGGCTCCTACAGCATAGTGTTGGACTTTCAGCAGAATGCGCTTCTCCGATGCTGCTATTGCCGGCGTGCCTATGCAGGCGTCGACACTAGGCTATCACTTTGATCGTCGCCAAAATGCTTGCATTTCTGCGTTGGTCGGCTCACCCATCCAGTCCGCTCCACTATAGTCAAACGCATTGCGAGCCTCCACACCTTCCGTTATAAAATGGGAAAGAAAGTCGAACGCTGCATCATCAAAGCTCACCGTCGGGGGGATAATATAGGATTTATAGATTGCATCACTGACCAGCTTGAGAAGCCCTTCCGTCTCAAGGCTCAATAATTCCCCTTCAAGAACATTTTCATTGCACTCTTCTATTTCCTCTTTGCAGACTAAAACCGTCTGTATGGTCCAAAGAAAAGCCTCCTGCTTAGTAAGAACTGCTTTTTCGTCTCGTCGGACGGTCGCAGAAATTCGTCGTGATATCCGCTCATGGAGGGCCTCCCGGGCAAGTTCGTGCAACGGAACGTTTTCTTCGGCAGCTCGCCGGGCCTCCGCCGCGGCCCTGATTTTTTCGGCCTCTTTTTCGAGCTCCGCTTTCAGAGCATGTTCAGCCTCAGCGGCAGCTCTATGGGCTGCCTCTTCCTTCCGCTCCTCCCCTCTCTTTTTGGCTGCGACGCGTCGCTCCTTAAACCGGTCTTCGACAGATCCCTCCTCGGTCCGTCGCGCGACTGACCAAGCGTCCTCACTGTCCCGAACGCTCAAGGCTGTCCGTAGCAGCCAGATCAGCATCGTGTTGATGCAGGCCTCCAATGGCTTGTCACCGCGACCGTAAAACGCCCCTCGCTGCCGTCCGCGGTACGCGCTGCTCAGCGGGGTGGCATACAGAATAACCTTTGGCTCCTGGTGCTTCCGTTTGCCCTCGCCGGCAGATCGGTAGCGAAGGTCGAAATTGAACCAGACACCGAAGCATTCGACTTCCAAGTCGTCCTCCGAGGCGATCGGAAAATGCAGCTTCTCGAATAGCTTCAGCAGCGTGTCCGTGAATGCGACCGCCCTCTCTCGACAGCTGACGTCAGTCCGGCAATAGAACAGACCGTCTCCCTGAATCCGGCAGTTGTCTGGGTTGCTCGACAACGATGTGACCAGAGCCGCGTTTGTCGCCTTCGCGATAGGATGGAGGGAGCGCGGCATGGTCTGTCGTGCGAACAGGCCGTAGCGGCCGACCTTGTCTTTCCCTGGCTTCTGGAGCGGCCAATGTTTCGGCAGGCGCTCCGGCCGGCTGTGCTCCGGTAGAGGCGGCAGGTGCTTCAGCCGCTCCTTCCGTGGCAGGTTCATCCAGGAAACCTGACCCGGCAAGGGCAACTCGTAGAGCTCGGCGAGCCATCGGACATCCAGCGGCATGACATTCAGATCCACCGAAAGGTGCTTCACTGGCGTCGTCCAAAGCATTCGGAAAAACACGTCACGCGACATCTCGGCCTCCTCAATGAAGCTGCCTTCAAACTTGGGAATTGTGGCGTCTTTAAAGTTGTAGGTCGCGTCTGCTGCTACAACCGACACATCAGACATGCTGGACAGTCGAGAAGCGCCGGCCACATGATGACGAATGTGCAATCTCTACAGCGTCACCAAGGGCCAAGCGGCCATCCTCGAGTTCACCCGGGCGATGCGCGACACCACGGGCAACCTTCCGCCGTTGCCTGGCATTTTCCCCGACTACCCGGCGCCGATCGTCCGCACCGTGGGCGGCGAGCGCGAACTGTCGATGGTGCGCTGGGGAATGCCGAGCTCGTCGCAGGCACTCTTCCAAGCGGCGAAGAGGCGGGCCGACAAGCTTGAGGCAAAGGGCAAGCCCTACGACTTCCCTGCCCTGCTAAAGGCGGAGCCCGACGCCGGCACCACCAACATCCGCAACACCGCCTCCAAGCATTGGACGCGCTGGCTTGGCCCGGCGAACCGCTGTCTGGTCCCGTTCACGTCGTTCAGCGAGTGGGACAGCCAGGCCGGCGAGACCGTATGGTTTGCCGCAGGCGCCGAGCGGCCGTTGACGGTCTTCGCCGGCATCTGGACGACCTGGACGTCGGTCAGGAAAGCGCGCGAGGGCGAAGTCACAGTCGATTGCTTCGGCTTCCTGACGACCGAGCCAAACCCGACGGTCGGCGCGATCCACCCAAAAGCGATGCCGGTGATCCTCACCACGGCTGAGGAAATGGACGTGTGGCTGCGGGCAGACTGGTCCGAGGCGAAGGCATTACAGCGCCCCCTGCCCGAGGGCGTGCTCGAGATCGTTGCCCGGGGCAAGAAGAGCGATGGCGAAGGCGATCTGCGAAGCGAGTGACTCCCTCCGATATAGATAGCGCTGCAGATGCACGCAGGCGTCGACAGTGATGTGCTGGCTCTAGCTGTCCTTGCCATCAATAAACCTTCACCTGGAAGGAGACCGCCTTTATGAGCCAATCCGCAGCCGCATAGGCCCACATATCAGGAGCGCCAGTTGGCCTCGATCGCAGATACCTATCCGCATACAATCAGTGACGTCGCTGCGTTGGTTGGCCTCACGCAACGCACGCTGCGCTTTTATGAAGAGCTTCATTTAATCTCGCCCGAGCGCACCTCAAGCACGCGCCGCCGATACAGCGATGCTGATGTTGCCCACCTGCAGAAAATCACTCGTCTTGCCCGCTTCGGCTTCTCGCTTATCGAGGTAAAGCAGCTGCTTACCTTCAATACAGAGGATCAAATGATCGGGGAGTTACACCGACGGCACGACGAGATCTCCACTGAGATTGACCAACTGCAGCAAGTCCTCAGCGAAATTTCGAACGAAATCGCCGTCGCCCGTCAAAAGTCGCAGGAAAAAGCCACGAGAACGCGCCCTGATTCATAGGGAACCTAGATGGCGTCATGATCGACGGGGATGACGCTTCGAACGATCAAAGGTGACCGACGAGCACTGCATACGTGAGCCGAACAATTCTCCGCATGATTGCCACCACATGCCTGGCGAGCATAAGGATCGGGCAAGTTCCAGAGCTGTAGTATCAGTCACAAGCGGTGAATCATCATCCAGTGTACACGCTGAAGCAGGTGCACATGGCCGGCGACACTCGGTCAAATTGGTGTCGCCGGTTGCTCTCCGTGCATGTCGAGACTTACGAATTTAGCTTTCGTCCAGCTTCCAGATAAGCCTGTCTGATGATTAGCCGGGCGCGGATTGCCATAAGCTCGTCAAGCGGGGTTTTGATCGGGATGTGCCTTCTGGCGGATCCTACGACTTGAGGTCGGATAAGAAACGCAAAATCTGCTACAGCTACCAAGGCCTCGTCTGCCTCGTCTATCAGCTTGTCGTTCTCGTCTAAGACGTCCTCGATATCCACGACGGCTCCCTATTTCTCGTGCCAGCCGATGGGGTCCGCGGCTACCCAAAAACCCTAAAACGCCGCCGTCACCCTCGGAAAGGCGACAGCCGCTAAGATCAAAATAGGGGCATATTGGATTTTGCGGCCGCCTCGTAGGCAGTTGCGAGAACCGAGAGTACGGCAAGCACAATTCTGACCGAGCGCTTCTGCAGATACATTGGTGATCCCTCCCAGGTCTCACCAATGGTAAACAGTTCATTGAAATTTCGGCAAGTGATCCTTTGAGGAAGGTCGCTCCTAATTTTAACGACAGCTAGGGGTCGCCATATGGTCGCTTCAGACCCGTACGCGAAGCCGTGTACGGGTCTGCAACGGCGCCGGAAGTTGGGAGCGACCGACGCACTAGTCGACCGGCGCGTCCTCGGGAGAAGCGCGCGCGTCTGCAGCGAACGTCTAGGTTGGGAGCCTGACGCGGCAGCAGCCAAGCATGCCGCTGTGTCACACGTCAGATATCCAGACGGGGTAGGGAGCGGGAAATTTCACGGTAATCGGAATGTCCAAATGACCCCTCACCAGTTTCCTGAAGCGGTCGTCGCCATGATGATCGACGGCTTCACTACCGCGAAAGCATTCCGCCACCACGCAGGCTTGCCGATCCAGTACGTCTCCGCCCGCAGCGGCATCCCGGTCAGCCGCCTGATCGGTATCGAAAGCGGAACCTCGGCTACTGTTTCGGAGATCGCTGCAATCGGAAAGGCGCTCCATCTGCCACATGGAATCCGGAGCTAATGCCTCGGCGTCTGTTGGAGAGGATAAGACGGCGAATGCGAAACCAGCCAAAGCGGGATCTGTGCGGCTTCGACCGTCGGAAGATAGTCGCAATGATTGACGCCGGAATTATGCGTCGGACACTAATTAGGCAGCAAGGCTTCACGCGGGCGGAAATTGACCAAGCCATCAGGGCGCATGTGGGAAAGGCCGCCGCAGAGAGAATTGAGCCCCGCCGTTAGAAAAACGACGAGGCTCCCGCGCAAGTTTTATGCGACGCCGAATGTCATCGGGGCAGTTCCGAGAATGGTGATTGATCCACCATCAGAAAAACTCAACGTAGCCGAGCCATCCGAACGCATTGTGTATCCGGAGATGGCAGAGTCATTAAAGACTATGCTGTCTCCTTCAGCCGAGTTGAAATCAGTGATTGTATCTTGAGCTCCGGCATCATGCACAAATGCATCGGCACCGCTAACACCAGTGTAAGAATTTGCCCCGGGACCACCAATGATCAGATCGTTTCCGGAGCCTGCAGTGATCTGATCATTCCCAACACCACCGTAGATGGTGTTGTTGCCAGTGCCTGTGACTAGAATGGTGTCGTCACCACCGTTGCCGTAGATGCTATTATTGCCATTTCCGTTGACCGTGATTTGGTCAGCGCCATCAGCAGCATCTGTGATTTGCGAACCACCAAGCACGGTGTTGTTACCATTGCCGTTAACAACGATTATGTCACCGGATCCCGTCCCGCCGACCACCATATTATTGGCGGCGTTTTGAACGTTAATTTGATCGCCACCTACGCCACCATAGATGTTGCCGGCTCCAGAAGCGGAGTAGTTAATGACATCATCTCCTCCGTTCCCGTATACATCAGCGGATCCAGCACCAGAAACCGATATATTATCGCCGACATCGTTGGGGTCCGTAACCATAGACCCGCCGAAGACTACAGCGTGCTCGCCGAGGCCCGGCGTAGCTGTCAACGTATCGGATCCATCCCCGCCCGATATGGTATCGTTACCCGCTGCGCCGTTGATTGTATCGTTACCGGCGCCGCCGAAGAAGCTTTCGGATGCAGTTGTTCCGGTCAATCGGTCTGGACCTGCGCTTGGAATTTCCGAAGCATTGCTGGTGAGAACGGTTGTGGTATCGAACGTTCCGTTTTGGAAGGTGAAGTTTTCGACGGTCTGGATAATATCGATACCGTCAGGCGAGCCCTCGCGGAGATCGGTAACCTGAATGTTGGAAGCATCGATCGCAACCACCTTATAGTCGAGGCGATTGCCGGAGAAGAACGCGCTATCCGTTCCAGCTCCACCGAATATCGTGTCATTTCCACCGTTAGCAGTCAGAGAGTCATCACCTGCTCCACCGACGAGAAAGTCATTTGCGCTTCCTGCGATGATGCTGTCATTGCCGCCGCCGCCATTGTAGTAGAACGCCTGCCCTTCACGGAAGGGAGGAAAGAACGAAAGCGTGTCACCGTCCGATGTTCCGAGGACAACTCCCTTGAATTGGTCGCCCCTAGCGACTCCGGAGGCGAGGTCTCTTACGTCGAAGCTATATCCTTGCGTACCCTCCAAGAAGGTAATGCCCTCGTCGTCGTACCGGCTTGCAACACCGACGACATTGCCATCCGCATCTTCGCTCTGAACTCTGACGGCAAGGCCTGCATCTTCGTTCGAGCCATTACCGCCATCGAGCGCGTTCCCGTTGCCGACATCGGCGCTGGTGAATGTAACGCGGATTTGGCTGGGAGATTGACCAACGAAAGTCACCTGGTCGCTTCCGGCACCCAAATTGACGCTGTCGATTCCATCGTTGGCAGGATCAACGGTGATGCTGTCATTGCCAGCACCACTCAATATGACATCGTTTCCAGCACCACCACTTAGCTGGTTGTTTCCATTACCAGCGTTGATGGTATCATTTCCAGCGCCGCCAAGAATCTGGTCGTCGCCTGCTCCCGTCGTCAAGAGATCGTCGCCGTCCTGGCCGTTCAGGCTCGCAACTACATCACCCGTGTCAACGGTGTCGTTCAGATTGGTAAGCGTAAGATTGATCGCTTCGAAGCCGGTGATGGACGTTCCATCGTTAGCGATGCCAGACCCATTTGCGTCGAGGACCAGGTTTACCGCGGGCGGGTTCGCGTCGTTACCGTTAAAGCCAAAATTGATTTGAAGGAAATCGTTGCCAGCGCCTCCATCTAGAATATCGAGCCGACCACCATTAACGTTGTCATCGCCGTCGCCGGCATTAACGACGTCCGAAACAGGCGCGATACTGGCACCGAAAATGCTTTCCGGCCGGTCGACAGAGTCAATTTGATCGTTGCCTGCGCCACTTGAGATAGTATCCGCGCCAAACCCACCAACGAGCGCATCGTTGCCGGACCCAGTGCGAATGTCGAGATGTTCGATATTTGAGTACGCGACACTCGTTGAGCCATCCGGCGAGGTAATTGTTGGCAAAGCTCCAAAGCCACCGCCAACGCTACGGATCGCCTCGGTGGACCCGATGTAATTGACGATCAACGTGTCTTCGCCGAGACCACCGTCTACGGTGTCCGATCCGCCGGACACGGTGATGCTGTCGTCACCGTCCTGAGCATCTATGTTCTCGCTCATCGTCGACTCGTCGATGATCAAATCGTCGCCGTTTGTGCTCGGTGTCGCCATTGTTTCATCTCCCAAATCTTTACCCCGCAAGTCAGCCTGCGGACCTACCGACTGATGCATTCAGCCGATGGTTAGGAAAATCAATAGCCTCTAAGTAGCTGTTTTACATCCAGAATTGACTCTGGAGAGAACACGTTGAATTTAGATTTAATTGTTCACTGCGCTGCATCTAAACGCATTGTCGACTCGTATGTGTAGCCCCGCGGGTGAAAGTGAGGGCCAATCTGCTAGAGCGGTGACTTATACGCAATTACAGGCGCAAGGCGACGGCCGTCCTTGCCCGCCCCCGACGTCGGCTGCTTCACTTTCAGCGAGATCGTCGCGCCGCCGTTTCGGCTAAGTTGGTCATGGAAATCATCCTTCAAACGTCGAGGATGGCGCGGGCCGGAGCGAGGGGTTATGCTCGCCGCAATACGTTTTTTATTGCTAAAGGCAATTCAATGTCATTTGTCTGGCTGCAGCGACTATTCGACGCCTACCTGTCACGCACTCGCCCCTTCGATGATACGCTCTGGCACGGGTGGAACACGCTCTTCCCGGTGCGATCCACGAACGCAAGGGGTGAAGGCCAGCTCTGGCGACGCCGCACTGCTGATGGCTGGGAATACCAGAGAGAGCCCGAAAGCTACGCGGAATTTTACGACCGCGCTTGGTAGTCTCTAAAGCGCCATGATCGTCTGCGGCGGCTCGCGCCCTGGCGTAAGGTGGCAGGTTTGCTTGCAGCCGCCCTTCAGTAGACGTTTGACTGGACGCCAAGCCTGATCGAGATTCGTTTGCAAGCTTCGCATTTCAGTGGGGTGAGCCGGAGAGGCGCCCATTTCGCCGTTGGCGCCTCTCCAATCTTCATATCGGTGCTACGAAATCGCTATCGCGAACAACGCCCAGAATATCGCACCGAACAGTCCGCCGGCTACGATCCCACGTGAAGGCCCGAGTTGGCGCTTCCGTGTCAGCGTTTCCTCAATCAGTCGAAACTGTTTACGGTTAAGTGAACGTGTCTGGACCGTCGTTCATCCTCCTGCGACTTAACGATCTGCCAGCAGCATTGATTTCGAATAAGGGCGATACAGCGCGGCACGAAGCCGAAAGGAGGATCCGAACGGGACACACAAAGGCTCTATATGCTCACTCGACATTAAAGACTGGCTATGATAGTTCTTAACAAGCAGTTAAGGATTACAGCATGACACGTCTCACCACTGCCCTTACGCCGTACATTGGAGTAGGCGTTTTCCTTATGGCGCTGCTGATGTTCAAGGGGCGTTTGCTGGTCGGCTTGTAGAGACGAGGCACGATCATCATCCCTAGAGAGACGCTACCTTTCTACGTCGGCGTTCAACACGTCCTCGGATGCGCGCGAATTGGCATAGTGAACGCTCGCGATGCCTGCGACGAAAGCCCCGGAATGGAACGCAGGGTCGCAGCTAGTGCCTCGGCTCCCCGAACGGCCGATACAGTATTCGCGGTTTTCAGCGTCGGCATGCCGGTCACTGCCAGCGCCGTCGTAATGTCTGTGCCTGTCTCGAGAACCTTCAGCCTAGCCGCGTCCATTGCCGCAGTGTCGACCGTGTGATCCCAGCCAGGCGAGGTCGCGGTCTAGCGGAGCCGCACTCCCGTTCCCCCGCCGATCTCGGTGACGAACTGAATGCCGGCGGCTTCAAAGGCTCTCCGAAGAGCTTCCACGTTCGCCTCATTGGGCGCGAGCTTGCCGTCCTCGTAGTTCCTGATCGCCGACACATCGGCACCCGAAGCGTCCGCGAGCTCCAGCTGCGACCATTGAAGGAGCGAACGGGCGGCCAGGCATTCAGCTGGTGTCATCATGTCAGGACGCTAGTCTGTAAGCTTGAGAGCAGCAATGGGATCGTGTGTTAAGGCAGACGCTGTAGCCGTCGCGCGAGATCCTCGAAGGCAAGGCAATAACCTGGAAGCGGACTCATATCGCGTTGATACAGATAACGATGGCTGCGAGCTTGATAGCGGATCAGAGTTATCGGCGCGTCGATCGTAACGCGTTGCAAATCCTAGAGACTGCTTCACGCGCTTGCGAAAGCGCTTCATCAGGTTCCGTTGCCGGCAGACCCAGCGAGAAAAGTGAAAGGTGGCTTTGCATGAAGAGCGCGGTGGAAATGTTGGGCTAGGCGCCTTCGGTCGGTGAGAAAGGCGCAGAACTGCCGGCGGTCATCACTGCTCTACCGGTTTGTCCGATATCGCACTCGCGTCGGCTGAGCGGCTGCGCAGTGTGAACCATGTCGCCATAGGGAAGTTTCCAACTCATCTTCGACGTGAGGTGTTTTCGTGATGCGATTAACCCCATGAACAATTTACTCTTTCCCGTCGTCGCCGTCCCTGCTCGGAATGAAGAGAAGCGCTTGCCACGCCTGCTCGCTGCGCTGGCAGAGCAGGGCTGGACGCGGCAGAACGGATTGGCGGTCGTGATCGTCCTCAACAATTGCACCGACGGTTCAGCAGACGCCGTCGATGCCGCCGCTGCAGGTCATCCCCGACTGTCGATCAACGTTCTCAACGTCAGCTTTCCGCCGCCCGAGGCGCATGTCGGATCGGCGCGCCGACTGGCTCTGGATACGGCCTTTTCGCTGTGTCCCCATCCAGAGCATGGCGTATTGCTGACCACCGATGCCGATGCCATTCCTGATCCCGATTGGGTCGAGAACAACCTCCGCCACATCGGCGATGGCATCGATCTGGTCGGTGGGCTGATCGTCGGCGATCCCTTAGAGGAAGCGCAGCTCGGACCTGGCTTCCGCCGCCGAGCTCAGGCGCACGCTACCTTTTCAAGTCTCGCCGACCAGTTGGCGAGTCTGCTCGACCCAGTGCCACATGACCCGTGGCCACGGCATCACGACCATACGGGGGCAAGCCTCGCCTTGCGTGCTGACGTCTATGCCGCAGTTGGTGGCCTCCCAATCCTGCCGCGTCGCGAGGATCTCGCTTTGGTCGCGAAGGTGCGCGCCGCCGGCTATCGACTGCGTCACCCGCTCGACGTAAAGGTCAGTGTGTCGGCCCGCCTGGTAGGCCGCGCCGTGGGCGGCATGGCCGATTGCTTGAAAGATTGGATGCGCGAAGAGGCGGCCGGCAATCCAGTGCTTGTCGAAGACCCATCGCGGATTGCCGAGCGCCTGATGCGGCGGCGAATGCTGCAGAAACTCGATGCTGCCTCCTCGTCCGATTGGGATGCGACGGCTAGCGCTCTGGGGCTGTCGCTTCAGACCCTGCGTGAACCGGGCGGAAAGTACTTTCCGGCCTCGCGTCTCCTCGAGGGGCTGTCGGTCGACGATCTTGATCCGCCGGCTACCGTGCCGGTGGAAGCGGCGATCGCTATGATCGAGGCGATGATCGAACAGGCGAAAGGGGACGTGCGTGCGGCATGAGCGTATCGAGCACGAAAGGCTGAAGCTGTCGCAGGCGCTCGCTGAATGCGCCGCCGAGCAAAATCGAACGGGTGCCTCTTCCGCCTTGGCCTTCGACGTGCTGCAGGGCTTGAGCCATATTGGCTCGCCGCCGATTCAAGATGACCGGACCGGTGATCTGCTGCGGTTCCTTGCACGTCAGCCGAAGCCCGACGGGGAGATGGGTCTGCTTGGCAGCGCCATCGCCGGGGGCCATTGGATGCCGGGGCAAGCGCATGGTTGCTGAGGCTCTCGACCCCGAGACGCTCACCGCTCAGCGTATCCTAGTCATCGCCCCGCATCCCGACGATGAGGCGCTTGGCTGCGGTGGGCTGATTAGCCTCCTGGCTCGGCTCGGACGACACTTCCATTTCATATTCGTCACCGATGGAGGTGCATCGCACGCGAATTCGATCAAATGGCCTCGGCACCGCCTCGCGGCGCAGCGGGAGGCGGAGGCAGAAGAGGCCTTGCGCTTGCTTGGCGTCGGGGAACAGGCGCGAACCTTCCTGCGTCTGCCAGACGCCGACATGCCGTTGCCTGGCGAGGACCAGCACGATGTCGCGCTCTCGCGACTGGTGAACGTTGTGGAAGTCTTCCAGCCCGATCTTGTCCTGCTCCCTTGGCGCCGCGATCCGCACCGCGACCACCGCGACTCCTGGTCACTAACGCACCGAGCGCTGGCAGCCGCCGATCAGCGTCCAACGACGCTGGAATACGCCATCTGGCTCGATGAGCTCGGCGCGCCGGGCGATCACCCAACGCCAATCGAGGCCGAACGCGTGAGCTTTGCGATCGACGGTGCCGTTGAGGCAAAGCGCGCCGCGACTCTTGCCCACCGCTCGCAGGCGACCGACATGATCGACGACGACCCCACCGCCTTCCGCCTGACGTTGCACACCATTGATCGGCTCACCGGGCCCGAAGAAACTTATTGGCGACCGCTGTGAAGGCGATCGACCCCGACGGTTTCGAGGCGATGTTCCGCGTCGACGTCGATCCATGGAACTACGCCGCATCTTCCTTCGAGGCCTACAAGCGCGGTGTTCTGCTACGTGCTTGCGGAGAGCGCTTCTATGCGCGCGGCCTCGAACTGGCCTGCGCCAATGGCGAGACGACGAAGGCGCTGGCGCCGCGTTGCCGCCGGTTGCTCGCCATCGACGCAGCGCCGACGGCTGTTGCCGAAGCGCGCTGCCGTACGCGCCACCTTTCCCAGGTCACGCTCCGACAGACGGTCCTGCCGCGGCAGACACCGCGCGGCCCGTTCGATCTCATCGTCGTTTCGGAAATACTCTACTACCTCCCGATGAACAATCTCGACCGCCTCACGCGGCAGTTGGCGGAAGCCACGGCACCAGGCGGCCGGATCGTACTGTTGCACCATCTGCGGAATTTTGACGACGCAGCCGTGAAACCCGCGTTCGCGCAGAGGAAGGCGGCGGCGTTCTTCGCGCTTTCGATGCGGCCGGTGTTTGCCGAGCATCACGGACGTTTCCAGGCCCTCGCCTTCCTTACCGTTATGCTGAAAAGCCTGCGAAGCACCACGGAATGAACCGGGTCTTAACTCGGTTGTAGATGCGGCAGTCATGGTGTGCAGCGCAACGGTTGCGGGTTGACGATTTGTCGCGGCTGCTATGTGATCAATGAATGATCAGCGCAAACGATAATCCTCATCCTCTTTGGCGCCGGGACAATCCTCCACCATTCGATATGGCTAGGGCTTTGGCGCACTACGTCGCCCTTGCAGAAGACGCGAGACGTTTTAACCTGGCGGGACCGCGCGATCGAACCTAGTACGTCCGAACTGTGTCAAACCATCGTGTACCCGAATGCGTATGAGCTTGAACCCTGCGCCGCAAGTTTCAGGCAGGACAGATCGGTGAAGCTTCATCACCGGCGCCTAAGGGTACTCCAGTGTCAGCGCTGAAGCAGGTGCGAACAGCCGGCGACTTCTCCTCAAGAGGTGTCGCCGGTTTGCGGTTAAGCGGCGGCGCATCAGATTTGCGCGACGGCAGGATTGGCCATCAAGCCTACTCGCTGCCAGCCTCATCGCAGCTCAGGCCTGCGAATTAGATTGAAAGATTGCCATGGCCTCTGATAAATCTCGTGAATACGAAGAGGCGTTACAAAAGATCCGCAATCAGCTGGTAACCGAGCGTCGGAGCTTGGCTATCAGCGTCACCGGCACCGCAAAAATCAATGAGTTGGTGAATGTTCAGACGATGATTGAGGCGGTTGACCGGGCAATAGCGGACGAAAAAAAGCTGGTGAACAAGACCCGACATTACCATGAGAGTATGGGCTAAGGGGCCTCGCTTCTGATGTCTGCTAAGAGCGCGCGCTCCATCCACGGCATGCGCGAGACGCAGCTGGCTGATTGCCGTATGCTAGCAATACGTTAACTTATTCGAATACTTACATTGGCTGATAAAGAGTCGGCGGCCGTTAAGGCTGCGAACAAGCATTTCCGTCCGTCCGCCGAAATAGAAGAATTGCGGGGCACTGGATCCGGTGCGGCATCGCAAAAGGAAGCCACGGCAGAGAAGACTGCGCGGCTTCGGGCTGCTAGGCTGGAGCGAGACGCATCCGAAGCTTTACCGAGAGGTCTTGAGGGTGATGACTAAAAGAGAAACCGATTTCCAAGTCCCTGCTCCTGTCACCGCGGCCATTGAAGATGGCGCAACTGCTGTCCGGGCATTCCGCGAGTGATCGGGGCAGTCGCAGCATGATGTTGCGGCCGACGCTGGAATTACCGAGGTGCGGCTCGCGGCAATTGAGCAAGGAGCAGAGCCTCGTGGCCTCGAGCTAGCTGTTCTTTCGGATATTTTGGACGTACCAGTGGACTTGCTAGTCGACAATTAAAGCGAGAGGAATCCGGTTGGACTCCGCTAAAGCGCGGCAATTTTCCGAATCCCCTGCACGTCGAAGCTGGCCAGATGAGAAAAAATCTGGCCAGTCGTCAAACTAAACAGACATTGCCGCATCTGCCGAAGCTTTCGCCGGTCATGCAATCCACGTTTGAATTATTAGTCGGCGGAACCGGCGCTGCGAAACGCCTTCCAATGCGCTTGGACGAGCGCCATCGCAAGGGCCGCAGCAAGCGACGACAGTACCAGTCCCGCATTGAATCCGGCCACCCCATGGCTGTGGATGATCGCGCTCGTTAGCGACAGTCCCCATACGCCGCAAAATCCGAGAAACCCAGTCCAGCTTAGCCCGCGCCGGTCGCCCTGCTGCCGGGCGGCGCTGAGAAAAGCTGCCATAACCGCAAAGCCGTTGGCGACCGCTCCGGCAAGAACAAACCATGCGGAATAGATCGTCCAGGCCGCGTCGGCAGTGCCAAGATAGGCGAGATCGGCGACAAAACTTGCGATGAGACAGGGGCCAGCCGTCGCGGCCAGCACCATTCGCAAGGGATAGCCGGTAACGTCGAGGCGCTGCGTGGCTGTCGATATGCTCATCGGATCGGGATCACATCTGTCTACGGATTGGAATTTCTAAGCCGCAAATGCGACCGCACGCAACCGAGTTCCGTAGAACGGTTCGCTACGGTTAAGGCCCTATTAATGCTGCTTGCTGGTCGACAGGTAGGGTTTGGCGGGCGGGTGGAAAGGTCTTTTCTCTAAATGATCAAGCTGGTTCGATAGCGCCAGTCCGCAAATGAAAACGCCCTCACCGGGGGAGGACCGGTGAGGGCGTCATGCTGTGACCGCTGCGGTGGGAGGAACCGCTTGGTCTATCCGCGTCGGGTCTGGGAGGAACGACCGCCGCGAAACTTTGAATTTGTTAGCGCGCCGACTGCCGTGCGAGCTCCGGAATGTCGAAGCGAGAGATTCCGAGGTCAGCGAGTTCGCGCTGCGAAAGACGGTTCAACTCGGCGGCCGTGTTGCGGACCTGGCGCCATGTGTTGAAGCGGCGTGAAATGCTCATGGGACTATCCTTTCGATGGCGGCGGCTTCTCGTCGATGGAAGCCGTTCGGTTATTTTATCCAACATCCAGAATATGGTCGCATCATCGGCCAAGCAGTAGCGCCAAGAAGGCATAGGAGCCCTCGCATTCTTCGCTATGTCGTCGGCGCTGGTGAGCCTTGCAGATAGAGAATACGCCTACGGAAGCACAGCGGCAGCCTCTTCTGTTGCGCCACATTTCCACGACCGTCCGCCCATGACATGATTTCCAAAAAAGGGGGGATGACATGAGCTTCAGGACAACGGCCGGAGACAGCTTCACCAAGCACAAGGATTCCCGCGGGGATTGGCTCGTGAAGATCAACCTAAGCGGCCAACTTCAGCCATCGATCTTCTGCCGAGACGAAGCGCGTGCGGACACGGTGATCCGGAAGCAAAAGGCCAAGCGCCAAGTCTAGTTTTCGGATGCCATCGTAGGCGGCGCTGCCCTATCAGGATAGCGCCGCCTGAAAGGGCACCTGCTACAGCGAGACGACGGAACGGATCAAATTTTCCTCAGGCTGGTGATCGACTGTCGTCGATCAAACCTGCCTGTAGCTTGCCGGGAGCCGCAGAAGCATCGACTTCCATGTCGACAAGCATGCGCCACGCCTTCGCTTCCATGGCAAGGGTTGTGTAGTGGAGAACTGCACGAGCACGCTCGTCTCTAGGCGTGCCATTGCAACGCCTTTTTTGGTCAGCGTTGTCGTTCATAATGATCCCTTCGGATGATCGGGCACACCGACCGCTCCAGAACCTCTATCAACAGAATGCGTCCTGACCATGTGCCCTCCACGAAGGAACTAGCTCCGAAAAGCGCCCTTATCAGAACCAAAATGCAGCCTCCGTCTCGGTTAAAGAATTACTAGCGACGCCCTTCTGAATAATCAGGCAAACGCCCATTCGGCGACAGTTTATCGATTACGTCAGGCAGGACAGCGGACAGCTGCGATAGGAGATCACCCTTCGGCAAACCCGTCTGCGCCACAAGTTGGTCAACTGTATCATCGCCCAGAGCGTGCTGTAGCTCCCGCGGTTCGATAGGTTCATTTTCGCCATGACCAATCCACGAGGCCGCCTTCCGTCCATGCCCGGCCTGCTCAAGGCGCTCGAGTAGACCGCCGGGTCCGGTATGTCCGCCGTCGAACTCACCGCGGTTCCCCAGCTCGCCTCCGGTAGGATGCTGGTAGCCTCCCGCACGTTCTTCGCGGTTCGGCTCCTGAATCTGACCAGAGCCACCGATCTCGCCCATGCCACCCGACTCCCCGGTCAGACCGCCAAGGATGTCGCCAAGGCCGCCCCCACCAAGACCCCCGCCACCGCCGCGACCGGACATTTGCTGCGACAGCAGAGCCATCAGCGCCATCATGATCGGCGACATGCCGCCCTGTGATCCGCCGCCGAGCATCCCGCCGAGCCCGCCCGTGAGCCCGCCCTGCGCGCCACCGCCCTGCATGCCGCCACCACTCTGCTGGCCGCCCAGCACGCTGCCGATCACGTCTTCAAGAATGACCATCGATACCTCCCAAATAGAAAATGGGCCGGAGGGGGAGATCCCTGCCGGCCCAACTGTCTGGCGTTAGAGTCCGCGGCGTACCCGCTCGGCGTCCGTGAGGGTCTCGCCGACGCGCTCGTCGGCGATGTCGACCTCGGTGTGGCGCACCGTGTCCGACACCGTCTCGGTGCGGTCACGAACCTCGCGCTTGAGATCGATCTCCTCGACGACACGAGCCTCCTTCGAGATGACCGCCTCCTGCGCGGTTTCCTCAAGCTCGATCGTGCGCTCGGCGAATGCGTCGACCGCACCGACCGGACGGTCGACGGCGCGACGGGAGATCTCGACGTTCTCGCTACGAAGGGTAACGTTCTCGGAGACATTCTCTTCGACGACGTACGAACGGACCTTGACCCGGCCATGGCTGACGTCGCGCTTGCCGACGCGCAGGTTCTCCTGCACGACCTCGATGGTCCCGTCCCGATCCTTCGAATAGTCGGCACCGAGAGTGTCGCGCTCGGAGTAGCCTGCGGCGCCTGAAGCGGCTGCATACGAGGTGCCCGACGGGGAGCCGATGTCCGTAGCCGCAACAGGGCTGTCACCGAGCGGATTGATCGAGCCGCCTGAGTAGGCCCGGCTCCCGGAGGCGGAGGTGCCCTCCCAGCCTTCCGACCGCCAGGTGGCGGCGCGCTCGTCGATGTCGGCTGCACCCTCGCCCTCAAGGACGTCAGCGATCTCTTCGAAGCGGCCATCTGGAGCGCTGACGGTCACCACCGTGCCACCGCGGCGCACGCCCTCGGCATACGTGTGGCGGTCGTCCTCGTCGTCGCCCATGAAGAAGTCGCCGATGGCCTCGAAGAAGCCCTTGTCCTCGATGGCCGTCGTGCCGCGGGAGGACAGTGTCGTCGAGTCTGCAATCCGGACTTCGGAGCCCGAAATGCCGATGTGCTCGAGCTTGTCGATCGCGGCCTGGGCCTCGGTGCGCGTATCAAAATAGGCGGTAATGGTCTGTGTCATTCTGCTTCTCCCAAGGATTTAGTGATTGTTGAATCGTCCGTCGCATCGGTCCGTTCCACGACCGCATGCTGTTTTCGCAAGTTGATCGAAGTCTCGATACGTTCGGTCGACTTGATGCGACGGATGTGGACTTCTTCGGTGACAACGAGACGCTTGGTGACGACGATGATTTCCTCGACGAGCGAGATGATCGTCACGTCGCCTTCCTGACGGACCGCGGGTGCTTCTGCGACTTCGCGGT